>NZ_JAIUGU010000009.1:0-258922 GCF_020164775.1 Mesorhizobium sp. ES1-6 | reverse complement strand
CGGCGCCGAACACGTCATTGGCGAGCGCGTCGATCGTGAACGGCGCATTCTCCGTCGTCTGCGTCGCGCTGTCGTTGGCCGCGACCGGCACGTCGTCTGTGACATTGACCTGAACCGTCGCGCTCGCCTGGCCACCGTCCGTGTCGGTGGCGACCACGTTGATGCCGGTCAGGTTGATGACGTTCTGCCCAGCCGCGTCGGGATGCGGGAAGTTGTCGAGCAGCGTCACGTTGACTGTCGCCGAGCCGTTGGCTCCCGCCAGGATCGGCAGGGACGAGGCCACCAGGTCGATATGGATGGCTTCGATGCCGTTGATGGAACCGACAATCTGCGTCGGACCGGCCAGCATCCAGACGATGTCGGCGCCGGCAACTCCGTTGACGTCCGCCGTGATCCCGGAGACCGACGTGAAGGCCAACCCGGTGATGTTGTCGGAACCGGCATGGAACGTCACCGTGCCATTGCCGTCCTCGACGTTGCTCGCGGCCGCGCTGCCGGTCGCATTTGCGGTGCCGAGCCCTGCTTCGTCCACCGCGATGATCGCGTTCGACACCACCGATGGACCTTCCCCGTCGCCTATGGTGATATTGAGCGTCGTCTGCGAGGTGTCGCCGTCGCCGTCCTTCAGCGTGTAGGTGAAGGTATCGGTCACCGGAGAGGCGTTGCTGATGTTTGAATTGGCCACGTAGCTGTAAGTGCCGTCCGGGCTCAGCGTCAGCGTGCCGTACTGGCCAACGACATGGAAGTCGCCGCCCACTACCGTCGTCGCCCCGGCACCGGTCACACCGCTCACCGATGCGCCGTCGGCGCCCTTGGTGTCGGCGCCGGCGGCATCGCCGTCGCTGCCAAGCCCGGTGATCACATTGCCGTTCGCCGTGCCGCCTTCCGCGATGCTGTCCGTGTCGGCAATCGCCGTCGGCACGTCGTCGATGATGGCAATGGTGAAGGTCGTGCTCGCCGTATCGCCGTCGACATCCGTGACGGTGATGCTGAAATTATCCGGAACCGTATCGTTGGCGTCGTATCCGGTCGTGCTGACGGGGTGCGTGACCGACTGGGTGACGGTGTAGTCATACTGGATGGCACCGGTGCCAGGATCGTACGACAGGATGGTGATGTAGCCGAACTGTCCTGAGATCTGCTGGCCGACGCCGGTCACGGTAGTGCCGTTGATGACGATCGAGCCGATGCCGTCGGGTGCGTCGATGGTGATCGCCCCGACGCCGGAGGTTTCGGAGTTGCTCGGTGCCTCGCTGCCCGGCGATTGTTGCGGGCCGCCATCGAGGCCGGTTTCACTGGCCGCCTGGCCAGGGTCGGTCAGCGACATGGCCACCACGGAGACGCCCCTGTCGACCAGGGAAGGGAACAGCTCGCGCCGCTCCAATTGTCCAAAATGCAGATCGGTGGGCGGCAGCAATGCCGAGAGGCCGAAGCCGTCGCCGATCCCGCCGGAGGGCTGCTCGAAATTTCCGCCGGCGCTGGAGGTCGACCCTCCTGGGCCCGCCGACATCGAACCGTCCGCGCCAAAGGCGACATCGACATGGCTCGCTTCCAGCGCCGCGATCAGCGCCACGCGGGGCACTTCGACTTCGCCGACGATGAAGGTCGGCACGTTCAGGGCGCCGTCCTTGATGACGATGACCGAGCCGTCCGCCTGTTCGAGCACGAGGTTGTGACCGTCGACCTTGATATTGTCGATCGAGACGTTGGCGGGGAGCCTGACGACGTTGCTAGCGTCCGCGACATATTCATGCGGGGCATTTGCCGCCGGCGGGGCAACCGCTGGCGCGCCGCCGCCGACATCGACCGGTACGGGTTCGGCCGCGGCCGGCGCGGCTTGAGCTGGCGCCGTCGCCTGCTCCGCCGGCGCGGCTTGCGCCACCATCTGGATCGGCGCTGTCAGGTCGTGATGATCGTTGGAAACGGAATGTTCGTCCCACGAGTTCGAAACGTTGTCCAATTCAATACTGGTCGCCATAGCTTAAACCCCTCCGGCATTTCCCGGAAAGAGACAGGCGACGCCTTGACTTTGCAACGGTCCGTCAACCCATTCGATATATATGGATATGCCTGCAATGGCTTTTTTTACGCTTGGTAAACTGTGAATATATAATTGGTTATATGGTATCCGGAATGCACGAGATTTTGCCGCGGCCGCCCCGGAAAACTTGGTAAATATAAGTATAAAACTATGTAAAATTTTACGCAAAGTAGCAAAATTGCTTTGCAGGAAAGTTATCCACCTTCCTTTCCAGTAATTTGAGACAAGATTGGTAGCGTCCACGGTCAAAGGTGGGCGTCATGAAAAAACAAAAGAATGCTCGGGAAAAGAGCAAGCTCAAGCTGCTTCTGCTAGCGGTGGGAATCGCCGGCTTGGCGCAGCCAGCCCTTGCCGGGCCCGTCATCAGGGATGTCCTGTCCGAAACAGCATTGCTTGGCACCGTCGAGGCACCGCCCAGTCTCGGCGGTATTTCGCTGCGCAGGTACCAGCCCTGGCAGCCGGCCGTCTCCTACCAAGCCAGCCTCGTCTCGAACGGCTACGGTCCCGTTTCCGCACAAGACGGATCCAGCGCCTCGACGGCTGCGGAAAGCCAGGGTATCGACCCCATCCAGACGGCGGCGATCATCCCGGGCGTGTTCGGGTCGGTTGCACTGTCCATGCGCAATTTTCCCGTTTCGGCGCGCTGGGCGCCGGTCTATCAGGCCATAGCCAGTTGCACGGCGGGCAGTCCCTGCGACCACGAGAGCCAGCCCTTCGCGGCCATGGTCGCGGCTGCCCAAGCCAAGGGGTTCGTCGAAAAACTGGCGTTCATCAACAGCGGCATCAACCGCCTGATCGCCTACAGGAAAGACAGTGTCGTTTACGGCAAGCTCGACTACTGGGCGAAGCCGTCGGAAATCCTCGCCCATCGCGCTGGCGACTGCGAGGACTTCGCCATCCTCAAGATGACGGCGTTGCTGAGGGCCGGCATCCCTGCACGCAGCATGTCGCTCGTCGTGCTCCAGGACCGCAAGCGCGGGTTCTTCCACGCCGTGCTTTCGGTGAGCACCGCAAGCGGCGCTTACATTCTCGACAGTCTCAACAATACGGTGCTCAAGGACAGCGCGCTTCCGGACTATCAGCCGCTCTATTCGTTCAGCACCGACCGGGCATGGATCCACGGGTCCAGAACGGGGGGCGCGCGGGTGGCCGACGTCAAGGGTGGTTTCGAAAGCGTGGCGCCCGGCGAAGGTGTGCAGATGGACGTCAAGTAAGCGGGGCGGGCGGCGTTGTCCCTGCTGAATGGCTAGCTGTTGAAGACAAAAGCCATCAGCAATTCCAGCTCCAGGACCGGCGCCCGCACCGCGTTCAATTGGCCCCGATAACGGCGCTCGCCGGCGCCAATCACAAATCCGCTCGCAACGGCAACATCGCCATTGGTCTCGAGGCGGGCGAATATATCCGCCACGTTGAGATCCAGCGCCAGCTTCAGGTCCTGCCGCGCGTCTTCGGCGAACGCCGTCGGCAACTGCCGTTTGACAAGTTGCTGGAACGGAGCATTGAACGTCACGATCTTCTTGCTCGAGGCCAGGGCGAAAGCCGGCGACGGACAGGCAAGCAGAATGGCGTTTACCGTCCTGATCGACGCAAGCCTGCGCAAGTTCAGGTTAGCGTGCCCCAACTCGCGTATGCAGGCCACCCGGATTGCCGAGGTCAGATTTCCTTTCTCAGCGTGACTGTCAGCGATTTCGTCGACCAGCATGCCGATCGTGCATTTCCGGCTCTCCGCCATCTGCTTCAGCGAAAGCCAGAAAGCCCGTTCCAGGCGGATGCCGCGCCTTACGCCGCCGCGCGCCACGACGCGGAACTCGAGCTCGAAATCTTCTGTCGGGAGCGGCAGAAGCAGGCTCGGGGTCGAGGGAGAGATGGCGCTACCGCTCACTCATTGCCTCCTGGCGTGCCTTGTTGATCGGCTTCAGCAGGTAGCTCAGGATCGTCTTGCGCCCGGTCTTGATATCCACCGAACAGATCATGCCGGGGATGATCGAATATGCCTTTCCGTCCCGCTCCAGTGTCGATTTCTCGGTTGCGACACGCACCTGATAATAGGGCTCGCCCGTCTTCTGATCGACCAGGCTGTCCGCGGTTATGTTGGAAACCTTGCCTTCGATGCCGCCAAAGATCGAGAAATCGTAGGCCGTGACTTTTATCAAGGCATCCTGGTCGGGGCGAATGAAGGCGACGTCGCGGGGCGAAACACGCGCCTCGACCAGCAGCGTCTCGGAAGTGGGCACGATGCCGGCAACGACCGAACCTGGCTGGACGAAGGCGCCGACGGTGTTCAATTCCATCGTGTTGACGATACCGTCAACTGGAGAGCGGATATCGGTCCGCGCGACCTTGTCGGTCGCGCCGCGAATGGTTTCGTCCACGACCGAAAGATCGGCCAAGGCTTGCGTCAGGTCGTCGAGCGCTTCCTGCTTCAGCTGCAGCCCGAGTTCCTCGACCTGCAGCTGCGCCTCGGTGATCGCCGACTTGGCCTTCTTTATCGTCTCGCCGGCCAGGTTCAATTGGCCGTTGAGTTCGGTTTGCTCCTGCTCGACCTTGAGCTGCTCGGTCCTTGCCATCAGACCTTTCTTGACCATCGAATCGACGAGTTTCGCCTGCTGGTCGCTCACGGCCAGGTTTTTTGTCAGGCGGTCGAAATTGGCGTTCGCCTCGTCGAGTTCCTTTTCGCGCTGGTCGAGGCGCGACTTGAGCACCGACAGCTTGTTGTCGAAGTTTTCGCGCCGGGCAACGAGGAGATTCTGCTCGTTGTCGCAGATTTCCGGCGCCACGGACTGAATGTTTTCCGGACACGGAAATGATCCCGTGATGTTACCGCTCTGTTCGTATTTGAGCCTGGCGATACGTGCTTGCAGCGCCCGAGCCTTGGCCTGCTGTTCGCCCAGGCTGGAGGTGTTCAATGTGTTGTCGAGACGAATGATGAGGTCGTTCTTCCGGACGACCTGTCCCACCTTCACCGCGATTTCCTGAACGACGCCCGGTTCGCTGGCCTGAATGACCTGGGTCTTGGAGGCTGGTATGACCTTGCCGTCGCCGCGCGCGATCTCGTCGACTTCGGCGAACGATGCCCAAGCGACAAAGGCGACGAAGAGCGCCGCTATGATAAATATCGACGCCGTCGCAAAGAACGGCGGTCGGTCTTCCCTGGCAAGCATTTCCCACGCCCCATCATTATACCGGCCTCGGCCGGTATAATTTCTTCATTCAGGAATTCGTTTTCTGCAGTGCCTGAATGACTTGTTCTTTTGGCCCGTCAGCAACTATTCTCCCTTGTTCGACAACAATAAGGCGATCGGCCAATTCGAGCATGCTGAAGCGATGCGTCGAGACGATCAGCGTCGTGTTGCGATCAAAAGCTGTCTTGAGTTGCCTGATCAGCTGCCTTTCCGAAGCCAGGTCCATCGAGCCGGACGGTTCATCCAGAAAGACGATCTTCGGCTTGGTCAAAAGCAGCCGGGCGATCGCCACCGTCTGTCTCTGCCCGCCGGAAAGATTGGTCCCGCGCTCGCCGACATTCATGTCGTAGCCGCGTGGATGGCGGGAGACGAATTCATCCACGCCGGCGGCCTTCGCGGCTTCGATGATCTGCTCGTCGGTCGCCTCCGGGGACGCCATGAGCAGGTTCTCCTTCACGGTGCCCGAAAACAGGTCGCCGGCTTGCGCCACGATGCCGACAGCGGCGCGCACCTCCGACGGGTGATACTGGCGAATGTCGATGCCATCCAGCAGCAGCTCTCCGGAACTTGGCAGGAAAAGCCTGCCGATCAGGCGTCCCATCGTCGTCTTGCCCGACCCGATGCGGCCAATGATGCCGATCCGCTCCCCCGGCTTCACCGAAAAATTCAGGCCGGACAGGACCTCATTTTCCGATCCGGGATAGACGAAGCCGACATTCTTGAACGTCATCGCCCCATTGCGGACAGGACGATTGACAAAGCCTACCGTGTCCGGCCGGTCTTCCGGTTGGCTCATGATGGAGTTCACCATCCTCAGCGAGAGCATGGCCTGGCGAAATCTCGACAAGGTGATCGCGATCTGGCCGAGCGGAGCCACGGCCCGGCTCGCCAGCATCACCGTTCCGATAATGGCTCCCGTCGAAACATGGCCTTCCGAAAAGGCGTAGGCTCCAGCCACGACCAGGGCGACCGTCACAAGCTGCTGGATGGCCTGGGTGATGTTGCCGGCCGCCGCCGAGAGCTGCTTGATCTTCTCGGAGGTGTTGGCCGCGTTCTTCGAATGCTCGCTCCATTTCCTCAGCAAATAGGCTTCTGCGCGCAGCGACTTGATTGTTTCCAGCGTGGAGATGGACTCGACCAGCAAGGCCTGGCGCTGGGATGCTTCGTTCATCGATGCGGCCACGCGTTTGCCGATGCGGCGCTGCGTGACCAGGCCGACGATTACAGACGCCACGAATGCCAAGGCCGGTATGATCACCAACCAGCCGCCGATCGCGTAGATGACGAGCAGGAAGATGAAGACGAAAGCCGTATCGATGAAGACGCTGATGGTGTTGGAGGTGAAAAACTCCCTGACGAACTCATATTGCGTGACGCGGTTGGCATATTCGCCGGTCGAGCCCGGGCGCGCGGATAGGGAGGAATTCAGCACCTTCTCGAACAGCAGGTACGATATGCGCAGGTCCGCCTTGCGCCCGGCATAGTCGATGAGCGAGGCCCGGGCCGTCTTCAGAAGCAGGTCGAAAAGAATGACGGCGCCGATTCCCAGCGCCAACACCCAGAGCGTCGATATCGCCTTGTTCGGCAATATGCGATCATAGACGTTCATGGTGAAGATCGGTGAGGCGATGGCCAAAAGATTGATGAAAATCGCCGACAGCACGACCTTCGAATAGGTGCGCCAGAAAGCGCCCATCGTTCCCGTCAGCCAATGACGCCGCTCGATCTGCTGCGCCGATCCGACCCTCATGCCCTCGGTGGCGTTGGCATAGGTGATCGAGAAGGACACGCCGCCGCTGATGTAACTCGCGGCCAGTTCGGATTTACCGACAGTCGTGCGTCCGTCTTCCTGCGGGGCCGTGAGATACCCTTCGCCGTCGGTTTCCGCCAGCAGGGCGATCGGCAACTGACTGACACGGAAGAGAATTGCCGGCAGATCGACACGCCCGCGCAGGAAGTCGCGATGGCTGAATTCGCGCGTCTCCAGACCGATGCGTTCGGCAAGATGCCTGATCTCGGTGACGTCGATGCGCGTGTCCGAGATCGGCACGCCGGCAAACAGCACGGTCTCCGCGCTCGGCCTGCCGAGATAGGCGGCAACCGCTGAAAAACAGGCCTTGAACGCCTCCTTCGGCGACAGGATATTTGGCTGCTGATTCACGACCCGCCTGCCAGGACCTTCAACACCCGTTACACCGGCTCACTTTTTCCTGACCGGGGCAAGGATGTCGAAGGGCAGGTCGTTCTTCTGTTCCGACGGGGTCCGCGCATAGGTTTCGGTATCAGGCGTCGGCGGAACCGCGAACTCGCCCTCGGCATAGGCCACGGCCTGCTTGGCGGGCTGAAGGTCCATGGTCCTCAGCAATTGTCCCGTCGCAGCCAGCAGGCGGTATTCCGCAAAGAGCGATGCGTAGGACGCGGTGTCGGCCAGGGTCGCCGTGTTGAAGCGCGTGTTCTGCGCATCAAGGACGTCGAGCAGGGATCGCTGCCCGACTTTGAACTGCTCGCGATAGGACGCCACCAGTTTTTCATTCGCGGCAGCCTGCAGCTTCAGCGTCTTTGCCAGGTCGGCCTGCCGGAAACGACGGTCCCACGAGGTGCGCACGGCCTCCTCGATCTCACGCAGGACCTGATGCATCGCAAGCCGCTGCTCGCTGTTGCGGCGGATCTGCTCCTGCTCATTGGCCTTGTCGATGCCGCCTCGATATAGGTTCCAGCGCAACACCAGCCGCGCCTGCAGGTCGGACGTATCGCCGTCGTCGCCGTCGATGTCGGATCCGCCCCTGGCGCGACCCTCGGCGATGATTTCGGGGCCATATTTGGCGCGGGCGGCGTCCACTTGGGCGGCGGAGGCGTTCAGATCGCTGTTGGCCATGTGCACGCGAGGATTGTTCGCGCGTGCCAGGCCAATCGCTTCGTCGAGCGATCTCGGCAGTGCGCTGGCCACCGAACCCGGACGCGACGCGTTGGTCAGCGGCTTTCCCACGGTCTTGAAGAACCGTATCTTCGACGCTTCCAGCTCTTCGGAAGCTTCCTGCATGCGCGCCTTGGCGGCAAAGAGGCGCTCCTCGGCCTGTTGGCGATCGGCTTCGTTCAAACCGCCGCCTTCGATACCGGCCCGGATGTCGCTCAGGATGGCTTGATGGAACCCGAGGTTCTTTTTTGCCTCCGCCACGATCGATGTCTGCAGCATATATTCGAGGTAATCCTGGACAACCGAAAGCCCGATGAACTCGGACCGCTCGAGGACGCGGAACGATGCGCCGTCGACGCGCGAGGCCTGGCGGCTCATCTCGGCGCGACGTGCGCCACTGTCCCAGAGTTTCTGGGTGACCACGAGATCGGCCTCGGCCGGGTAAAGAGAATCATCCTGAATGGAAAGCGCCCGTCGTGACGGGTTGTCGAGGCGGCGAACACCGGCTGATGCCTCGACATCGACACTTGGCAGATAAAGTCCTTTTGCCTGCCGCAGTTCGAACTCGATGGCCTCACGGTTTTCGATGGCTTGGCCGATTTCCGGGTTGGATTCCACCGCAACCGCCATGGCCTCCTTGAGCGTCAGTGCATGCGCGCTCCAGCCACTCAGCATGGTAGCCGTCATCAAGAGACCAACGCCCATGACCTTGGTCGACAGACCTGTCGTCTTCATTTTCCCACCCGCGTTTCCCCGCGCTCTTTAAGAGCGCCCCGGCCGGGCTTGCCGCCTGGCCTTGTCCTCCATCTTACAAGTTAACGTAAGCGTTTCATTATTAAGCTGTGACTAAATCACAGATTCTAGGCAGAAGGCCAAAAAATGTGGCAAAAATAGCACTCCTTTGAGTGGCGCCAAGTCGGGTCAAGTGCTGGCAAGAAAACCCTGAGAAACGCGCAAGTACATGGGGAGGGAAAACGGCATGTTCGTTCCGATAGCACGCCAAGGAACAAGCATGGTCGCGAACGAGGTTGCTCCCATGGATGCAATGGGAGTTGCCCCTGACAGACCTCAGGGCTCCGGAGGGCTGGCGCGGTCCACCGCGAGGCCAGAACGTTCTGGTCACGCTACTTGTTCAGGTCTACGCTATAGTTCGTTTGGTCGCCTGGATCTTCCGGTTGACCGGTCGCATCCCTGGCACCGTCAGAGAACACGCTCACGCTTGGCGCGGCAGGGTTGGTTCGGCGCGTGCTTCGGACTAGAGCGAAATTGTGCTTGGCTGGGGCGCCAGGATTCGAACCTGGGAATGTCGGTACCAAAAACCGATGCCTTACCACTTGGCGACGCCCCAATAGCCGTCAGAGTCGCTCGTGCGGCGCGTTATTAGCAGAGCAGCCGAAAAGCACAATCCTTATGAGCGAGGCCAAACTGTCAGCCAACTCCGCACTACTCGATCACGCCGGGACGGCTATTCGCTCCAGACCGCCAGCTCATTGCCGGCCGGATCGACGAAGTGGAAGCGCCTGCCGCCTGGAAACGCGAAGATCGGCTTGACGACCACGCCGCCCGCGCTTTCCACGGCTCCGAGAGTTTCCTCGAGATTTCCGCTGTAGAGCACGGGCAGGGGTTTGGCCGGCGCTTCCGCGGCCTCGGCTTGAAAACCTCCGTCCAGGCCCTCGCTGAAGGCCGAATAGGTCGGTCCATAGTCGGTGAACGACCAGCCAAAGGCAGCGCTGTAGAAGCCTTTCAGCCGGTCCAGCGTGCCGCCGGTCGCCGGCATTTCCAGATAGTCCAGTTTTCCGGGCTGTTTCATGGGGCACCTCGTTGTTCCCTTTATGTTCTAAGCGTCGAACGGTGGGGTGGCAAGTCTTTTCGACGCATCCGGGAGCACGGCTTTCTCTTAATCGATTGTAGCGACCCGGCAGCTTTGCCCGGTGCTTGCCTTTCGCACTGCAGCATCATATCGCTCCACAGTCGGACACGGGCGGAGCTTTCCGTTTCGCCAATCTTTCCAATCTCCTGCAACCGGAGAGCAAAGCATGACCAAATGGGTTTTCACCTTTGGCGATGGCGCGGCGGAAGGCCGTGCCGGCGACAAGAATCTGCTGGGCGGCAAGGGCGCCAATCTGGCCGAGATGTGCAGCCTTGGCCTGCCGGTGCCGCCGGGCTTTACCATCACCACCGAGGTCTGCAATGCCTACTATGCCAATGGCCGTACCTACCCGGCAGGATTGGAAGCCGACGTCGCTATCGCGCTCGACCATATCGGCCGGCTGACCGGCCGGCGGTTCGGCGACCCTTCGAAGCTGCTCCTGGTTTCGGTGCGTTCCGGCGCCCGGGCGTCGATGCCCGGCATGATGGACACCGTGCTCAATCTCGGCCTGAACGACGAGACGGTCGAGGCGCTGGCCTCCGATTCCGGCGATGCGCGCTTTGCCTATGACAGCTACCGCCGTTTCATCCAGATGTATTCCGATGTCGTCATGGGCCTCGATCACGAGGTGTTCGAGGAAATCCTGGAAGACCAGAAGGCCAGCCTCGGCCATGAACTCGACACCGAGTTGACGGCCATCGAATGGCAAGGCGTCATCGCGCTCTACAAGGCCAAGGTCGAGGAAGAACTGGGCAAACCGTTTCCGCAAGATCCGCACGAGCAGCTCTGGGGCGCGATCGGAGCGGTGTTTTCGAGCTGGATGAACAACCGCGCCATCACCTACCGGCGCCTGCACGACATCCCTGAAAGCTGGGGCACGGCGGTCAATGTCCAGGCGATGGTGTTCGGCAACATGGGCGAGACTTCGGCCACTGGCGTTGCCTTCACCCGCAACCCGTCGACCGGCGAAAAGCAGCTCTATGGCGAGTTCCTGGTCAACGCGCAGGGCGAGGACGTGGTCGCCGGCATCCGCACGCCGCAGAACATCACCGAGGCCGCCCGCATCGCCGCCGGTTCCGACAAGCCTTCCCTGCAGAAGCTGATGCCGGATGCCTTCCAGTCCTTCGTCGCCATCTCCGACAGCCTGGAAAAGCACTACCGCGACATGCAGGACCTGGAATTCACCATCGAGCGCGGCAAGTTGTGGATGCTGCAGACAAGGTCCGGCAAGCGCACCGCCAAGGCGGCGCTCAGGATCGCCGTCGAGATGGCCAGGGACAAATTGATCACCAAGGAAGAGGCCGTCGCGCGCATCGATCCGGCTTCTCTCGACCAGTTGCTGCACCCGACCATCGACCCGAAAGCCGCGCGCGACGTCATCGGCGTCGGCCTGCCGGCGTCTCCCGGGGCCGCCACCGGCGAGATGGTCTTTTCCTCGGGCGATGCCGAAGACTTGAAGACGCAAGGGCGCAAGGCAATCCTGGTGCGCATAGAGACCAGTCCGGAAGATATCCACGGCATGCATGCGGCCGAAGGCATCCTGACCACGCGCGGCGGCATGACCAGCCACGCGGCGGTGGTGGCGCGCGGCATGGGCAAGCCCTGTGTGTCCGGCGCCGGCTCGCTGCGCGTCGACTACAAGGCCGGCACGCTGCTTTCGATGGGCCAGACCTTCCGCAAGGGCGACATCATCACCATCGATGGCGGCAATGGCCAGGTGCTCAAGGGCGCCGTGGCGATGTTGCAGCCGGAATTGTCGGGCGATTTCGCCGCCATCATGGAGTGGGCGGACGCGGTGCGCCGCATGAAGGTGCGCACCAACGCCGAAACGCCGCTCGATGCCCGCATGGCGCGCTCCTTCGGCGCCGAAGGCATCGGGCTTTGCCGCACCGAACACATGTTCTTCGACGGCGCCCGCATCGTCGCCATGCGCGAGATGATCCTGGCCGACACCGAGAAGGACCGTCGCGCGGCGCTGGCCAAGCTTCTGCCCATGCAGCGTTCCGATTTCCTGGAACTGTTCGAGATCATGGCCGGCCTGCCGGTGACGATCCGCCTGCTCGATCCGCCGCTGCACGAATTCCTGCCCAAGACCGAGGCCGAAATCGCCGAGGTCGCGGCCGCCATGAACGTGTCGCCGGACAAGCTCAGGCAGCGTACCGAGGCGTTGCACGAATTCAACCCGATGCTCGGCCATCGCGGCTGCCGTCTTGCCGTCTCCTATCCCGAGATTGCCGAGATGCAGGCGCGTGCCATTTTCGAGGCCGCCGTCGAGGCGGGCAAGAAAGCCGGCGCGCTGGTGGTTCCCGAGATCATGGTGCCGCTGGTCGGTCTGGTGAAGGAACTCGATTATGTGAAGGCGCGCATCGATGCCGTCGCCAAAAGCGTCATGGACGAGAGCGGCGTCAAGATAGATTACCTGACTGGAACCATGATTGAGCTCCCCCGCGCGGCGATCCGCGCCCATGTCATCGCCGAGTCGGCCGAGTTCTTCTCTTTCGGCACCAACGATCTTACCCAGACCACCTTCGGCATCTCGCGCGATGATGCGGCCTCGTTCCTGGAGACCTATCGCCAGAAGGGCATCATCGAGCAGGACCCATTCGTCTCGCTCGACATTGAGGGCGTCGGCGAACTCGTGCGCATGGCCGCGCAAAAGGGCAGGGAGACCCGGCCCGATATCAAGCTTGGCATCTGCGGCGAACATGGCGGCGATCCCTCGTCGATCCGCTTCTGCGAGGAGGTCGGGCTCGACTACGTCTCCTGCTCGCCCTACCGCGTGCCGATTGCCAGGCTGGCGGCGGCGCAGGCCGCGGTCCAGGTGGCGAAGACGGGGCGCGGATAGGCAATTCCAGGAAAACCGCGCAGCGCTTTTTCGTCAGCGATTGGGCAAGACAAATCGTTGGATCGGTTCGGCGATCCAACGACGCTGAACCGGTCGGGATGTCCTGGAACGAAGCTTACATTTTTGTATGAAAACTCACGCGAACGTGCTGGCGCCATCGCGTAATCCCGACATTGTTTCCGACCAGTTTGCGGACGGCCCGCCAATTGTCTCCGGAAACAGATGTTACAGATATCACCCGCTCCGTTCAGCTCGATCCTGATCATTCAAACGAAGTTCATAGGCGATATCGTTCTCGCATCGACACTCTCCAGGAACCTGCGGCTCGAATTTCCCGGCGCCAGGATCGTGTTTCTCTGCGAAGCGCAGTTCGAGAGCTTCGTGGTTGCGCATGGTATCGCTTCCGAGGTGGTTCCGTTCAGGCGCACTCGCATGCGTGGCACCCCGCTGGAGCGTGGAAAGGAGCTCTATGCCATGGTGCGGGCGCTGCGCCGCCACCGCTTCGACCTGACGATCGATCTGACCGATTCCAAGACCTCTCGAATTGTCAGCGGGCTCGTCAACGCCAGGACGCGTGTCGGCTACAATCCTCCCGAGAGGCCGCTGAGGCTGTTGGAGAGGCAGCCCGCCAATCTGTTCGCCAAACCATACGGGTTCGGCGGCCAGCATTTTGTCTATCGTTATCTCTCTCCCCTTGAAGCGCTCGGCATCGAGCTGCGCGTGACGGTGCCGAGCATCCAGCCGCCGCCATTCGAGGCCGCGAAAGCCCTGGCGCTTCTGGGCAGGCACCGTATCCGTCCGAAAGCATTCGTCGCCGTCCATGCAGGCGCGAGTTTCGAGGGCCGGCAATGGCAGCCAGCACGCTTTGCCGAGGCGATCGACCAGATTGCGGCTGAAACCGGATTGGGCGTCGTTCTGGTGGGAGGGCCAGGCGAACGCGAAACCGCCGCCCAAATCCTGGCCGGGACGGCGACGCCAGTGGTCGACCTCGTCGGAGCGCTGTCGCTCGAGAGCCTGCTGGCGGTCTTGGCGCAGGCTCGGCTGTTTCTCGGCAACGAAAGCGGCCCGATGCACATGGCCGCTGCCGCGGGTACCCCTGTTGTCGGCCTTTTTGGCCTGACGCATCCGTCGCGCTGGGGACCTGTCGGCGTGCCCAGCATCGCGCTGCGGCCGTCGATGCCGTGCGAGTGCGTGGCCAAGGACCTGTGTCGCCGGACCGACCCCAGCAAGGCATGCTGCGTCTGGCGCCTGGAAGTGAACCCTGTTGTCGATGCGGCGCGCGAGATCCTGGCACGCACCGAGCTGAAAAAGGAACGCGCTGTCTGAGGGCGATGGGTCGGCGAGACTGTCGCAAGATGGCGCGTCACCCAAGCGGGAGGTCAAATTGCCGCGCCAGACGTCTTTCTGCTATCCATCGTCCGATTTCCGCCTTCATACGGGTTTTGGGATAGCGGCTTGAAATCGCCGGTCGGGAAATTGGTTTGATGCGTCTGCTGCCAAAACAACTCTGCATGATCGCCGTGTCGGTAGCGCTGATATCTAGCGCCCAGCTATCCTCCGCCCATGCCGCGCCGCTGGTTGAACCCACACTGCACATCAAGCCGGCTGCAAGCGGAGCCGGCCGCGTCGCGCTCACGCTCGATGCCTGTGGCGGCAAAACCGACACGCGCATTCTCTCGGCGCTGGTGGACAACAAGATACCGGCCACCATTTTCGTCACCGGCATCTGGCTGAAGCGTAACGCCGAGGCCGTCGCGATCATGCGGGCGCATCCCGACCTGTTCGAACTGGAAAATCATGGCGGTCGCCATATCCCGGCGGTCGATACGCCGCAGAAGATCTATGGCATACGCAGCGCCGGTAGCCCCGAAGCGGTCCTCGCCGAGGTCGAATCGGGTGCCGCCGCACTCGCCAAGACGGGCGAGCCGGCGCCGAAATGGTTCCGCGGCGCAACCGCCGAATACAGTCCCTCGGCCATCACGATGATCCGCAAGCTCGGCTTCAAGATTGCAGGCTTCTCGATCAATGGCGATGGCGGCTCGCTGCTCGGCGCCAAGGAAACCGCCAGGCGTATCGCCGCTGCCAAGGATGGCGACGTCATCATCTCTCACATCAACCAGCCGACCCATGCCGCCGGCGAAGGCGTGGTGCAGGGCCTGCTGGCGCTCAAAGACAAGGGCATGACCTTCGTGCGGCTCGACGACGCCGACGGGACGGGCAATCACGGCACCACCGACTGACCGGCGATGCTGGACCGGTCTTGCTCAGTCCGGCTTGGCTTCGATGCTGACCTTGCTGGCGTAGAATGCGCCGTGGTCTCGGATGTCGGTCATCTCATCGAAAGGCTGGCGATAGGCCCACATCGCGTCCTTGCCCGCTTCGCCCGCCGGCAGCACGCTCCAATAGCTCGCGTCACCCTTGTAGGGGCAGTGGGTCGCGTGCTCTGTCCGGCTGAGCTTGTCGAAATCGATGTCGTCGAACGGTATGTAGAAGGCGGCGGGGTAGGGGGCCTCCGTCAGCACCTTCGCCTTCGCGGACGAAGCGATGACAGTATCGCCGGCACGCACCGTGACGGTACCGGAATAGGGTTCTATCGTGATTATCTTGTCGGGATTGCGCTGGAAGCCCGGTGCGGGGTTGGCGATCTTGTCCATGCTGGTTCCTTCTTGCCCCGACCTTAAATATGCCCAACCTTAAGTGTGGTGGACGGTCGGGTTGCGCAAGGCCGGCAGTCACAAGCAAAACAAAAACCGTGCGCCCGGATGGCGCGGCATTGGCTTGGCGGCGCCGCGGAAATTCAGGCGGCGGTTTTGAAGGCGTCCATCAGCCCGGCATAGGCGGCCGCGATGCCAGCCACCGGGTTGTTGCTTCTCGAAATGGTCTCGACTTTCAGTGCCCCGCCGCCGGTCGGCAAGGTGAGCAGCAGGAACTGTCGATTGCCGCCATCGCCGACGGATGCCGCCGCGACGTGCTGGCCTTCCCCTTCGTTCTGGACGCACATCTTGAACAGCAAGGTACCGCCGACCGCTTCGAGCGCGCCGCCGACAACTTCGACGAACTCGTCTTCGGAAACGGTCTTCTCGTCCGGCACCAGATCGGCCAGGCTTTCGGCAAGCGTACTCTCGAGAACCTTATCGTCGAGCGCGTCCATGCGAACCTCTTTCAGTCGCCAATCGCACCCCTTTGCCCGTTAACGAAACTTAACGCCGACGATGGCCGGATTGTGGCGCTTTCCGCGGTCGATCCGATCACGAGAGTTTAAGCCGGTGTAATGTATTTGAAGCCCCTGCCATTGGAATGGCGGCAGAGGCCTCAAATCTCAGGCGCGCTTCAGCATCGACCAGACGGCCGGCACGAGGCTGGCCGCGAGCGCAACCTTGATCAGATCGCCGACGATGAAGGGCACGACGCCGAACTGCCATGACTTTTCCGGGCCAATCAGCAGCGCCAGCCAGGCAAAGCCCATCGCCATCATGATGACTTCGCCAACCAGCATGGCGTTGAAAAGCTTGATCGGATGACGATCCCAGCCGCGGTCGGCGGCCCAGCCGACAATCGCGGCCATGACCACGAAGCCGGCGAGATAGCCGCCGGTCGAGCCGAGCATGTAGGCAATGCCGATGCCCTTTTCGGGCGTGCCCTGGAAGACCGGGAAGCCCATCGCGCCTTCCGCCATGTAGAGCAGCAAGGTGGCGACGCCGAGCCGCATGCCGAAGGCGGCGGCGATCAGGAAGACGGCTAGCGTTTGCATCGAGATATCGACGGGCCCCAGCACGACCCTGGTCTTGGCCGCAAGGGTCAAGAGCAGCGTCCCGGCGATCGCCAGGAGGAACTGCGTTGCCAGCCGCGCCGCGCCGTCTTGCGGCATGGCCAGAAAAACAAGCGGGCGCGTCGTCGTTGCGGTAGTCATGGTCTTCCCCAATCCAATCTGGCCGCGATCCAACAAACGCGGTCTTGCGTTTTCCTATATTGGCTTGCGTGCTATGCGGCAATCGGTTTTGCCGTTCCGGGGACAATGTGCCGACATGGCTCTCAGATTCGATACCAGTTTCGACCCCGCCTATGGCCAAGGCGTAGATGTAGCTCACGGCGTGCAACGCGTAACGGCCCGCAACGCCAGCCCCTTCACCTTTCATGGCACCAACAGCTATGTCGTGGGACGCGACACGCTGGCGGTGATCGATCCCGGCCCCGATGACGAGGCGCATCTCGAGACCTTGCTTGACGTGATCGCGGGCCGGCCGGTCAGCCACATTTTCGTCAGCCACACGCATCGCGACCATTCCCCGCTGGCGGCCCGGCTGAAGGAGCGCACCGGCGCTAAGGTGCTGGCGGAGGGACCGCACCGGCCGGCAAGGCCCTTGCATCTAGGGGAAACCAATGCCCTCGACGCCAGCGCCGACACCGCTTTCGTTCCCGACATCGCATCGCCGGACGGCGAACTGGTCAGCGGTGACGGCTGGGCGATCCGGACGGTGCTGACGCCCGGCCACACCGCCAATCACGCAGCCTTCGCGCTGGAAGGCACCGGCATCCTGTTTTCAGCCGATCATGTAATGGGCTGGGCTACTTCCATCGTCGCGCCGCCAGACGGGGCAATGGCGGACTACATGGCATCCCTCGACAAACTGATCGAGCGCGGCGATCGCCTGCTGCTGCCTGGCCATGGCGGACCGGTGACGGCGCCGCGCGCTTTCATGCGCGGACTGAAGACCCATCGCAAGATGCGCGAACGAGCCATACTGGAACGGATCAGAGCCGGCGACAGGACGGTCCCCGACATGGTCAAGGCGATCTACAGGGATACCGATCCCCGCCTGCACGGCGCCGCCGGACTGTCGGTGCTGGCCCACCTGGAGGATCTGGTGGCGCGCGGCGTGGTGGCGACGGAGGCGTCTCCCGCCATGGGCGGCATTTTCACGCCGGGCCGATAGGCGAGTGTGCCACGACGCGTCAGCCTTACCTTCGTGGCGCGCAATTTGCTGAAAAATGGCTACTGGGCCGGGGCCGCGCCGACCTGGCCGGCGACTTCCTGATCCAGTTCCGCCAGGAAATCGGTGATGCGCGCGGCGTTGTCGCCAAGGTCGTGGCGCCCGTAACGCGAGGCGGACCTCATGTCGACAATGACAGTGTCGCCGTCATCCGTAACGCGAATGGCGACGTCGGCGGGAAGGCCCAGAACGAAGCTCGAGGCGATGGCGGTGATGGTCACCTCCGTCTGTCCGGTGAGGTCGGGATAAGGCTCCGAAAGGTCCCAGCCGCGCCGGTCGAGCACCGTTTCGACGGCGTTGACGATGGTCTCGAACGGCAGGTCGTAGCTGCGTGCGGTGACCAATGGATAGCTGTCGGTCTGCAACGTCTGCTCACCCGGCGTCGACGGGGACAGCACGTTCATGTCCTGGGTCCGGTCACCGACATCGAGCGTGGGCGGTTCATCGAAATCCGTCGAGATGTCCCGCAGCGGCGGATAGATCGTCGCCCAGTAGGCGGCGACGCCGTAAGGGGCGAGCACCAGCAGCGCCAGCAAGGCGCCGACGGTGAGATCGCGGCCACCACGGTCGCCAAAATTCCACAGCCTCGCAAAGGCCAGGCCGGCAAACAGCAGCGCCAGTGCCGCCAGCAGGGCGACAATGCCCAGCACCCACAGGAACACCGGCGTTTCAACAAGGCCGAAGCGATGGCCGACAAAGTTGGTCAGCAAAAGCACCGCGGAAAAGGCGGCCGTGCGCCGCGACCAGCCGGCGGCCTTCGACGTTTGCCGTTCGGGAATGCTAACCATTGTTCTCTGCGCTGCCCCAACCCGGACGGAGGTTTAGTGCCTTTTTGCGGCCGCTTGAAGCGGAAACACGCAACATCCCCTCAATCCGTCGGCAAGCGATAGTCCCTGAACTGCTGACGCAAGGTGATCTTCTGGATCTTGCCGGTGGCGGTGTGCGGAATCTCGCCGACGAAAGCCACGTCGTCCGGCATCCACCATTTGGCCACCTTGCCATCCATGAAACCCAGAATCTCGGCCTTGGTCGGTTCCTTGCCCGGCTTGGCGACGACGACCAGCAAGGGCCGCTCGCCCCATTTCGAATGCTGGACGCCGATGGCGGCCGCTTCCGCTACATCGGGGTGGCCGACGGCCAGATTCTCCAGGTCGATGGTCGAAATCCATTCGCCGCCTGACTTGATGACGTCCTTGGCGCGGTCGGTGATCTGCATGTAGCCGCCGGCATCGATATGAGCGACGTCTCCGGTATCGAACCAGCCGTCTTCGTCGAACTGCTCCGCGCCCGCGCCGCCATAATAGGCGCGGGCGACCGCCGGGCCGCGCACCTTGAGCCGGCCGAATGTCTTGCCGTCCCATGGTTGCGGATTGTTCTCATCATCGGTCACCTTCATTTCGACGCCGAAGGGCGGGTAACCCTGCTTGCTCTGGACGTCGAGCCGAGCCTCGCCGTCCAGGCCGGCATAGTCCGGCTTCAAGGTGCACAGCGTGCCGAGCGGCGACATTTCGGTCATGCCCCAGGCGTGGATGACCTGGACACCGTAATTGTCCTGGAATTTCGTCATGATCGCGCGCGGGCAGGACGAGCCGCCGATCACGACCTTGCCCAGATGGGGAAGCGTCTTGCCGGTCTCCTCCAGATATTGCAGCAGCATCATCCATACGGTCGGCACTGCGGCGCTGAAGGTCACCTTCTCCTGGTTGAGCAACTCATAGATCGAGGCGCCGTCCATCTTGCAGCCGGGCATGACCAGCTTGGCGCCGATCATCGGGCCGCTCTGGCCAAGACCCCAGGCATTGGCGTGGAACATCGGCACCACCGGCAGGATCGTGTCGCGCGACGACAGGCCCATGGCGTCGGGCATGGCCGCGATCATGGCGTGCAGCACGTTCGAGCGATGGCTGTAGACGACGCCCTTGGGATCGCCCGTCGTGCCCGATGTGTAGCACATGCCGGCGGCGGTGCCTTCATCGAAGCTCTTCCAGGCGAAATCGCCATCAACCTCTTCGAGCCACTCCTCATAGGCAACGGCGTTGGGCAGGGTCGTTTGCGGCATGTGCGCCTTGTCGGTGAGCACGATCACCTTTTTCAGCGATTTGACGGCACCGGCGATCTTCTCGAGCAACGGGATGAAGGTGAGGTCGACGAAGACCGCCTTGTCCTCGGCGTGGTTCATGATCCAGACGATCTGTTCGGGAAACAGGCGCGGATTGAGGGTGTGGTAGATAGCGCCGATGCCCATGATGCCGTACCAGGCCTCGATGTGGCGGGCGGTGTTCCAGGCCAGCGTCGCGATGCGGTCGCCCAGGGCAAAACCGTCGCGCTCAAGGCGCTGGGCGACCTTGAGGGAACGACGATGGATGTCGGCGTAGGTGGTGCGCACGATCGGCCCCTCGATCGAACGCGAAACGATCTCGCGCGCACCATGCTGCCGCTCGGCGTTGTCGATCAGCTTGTGGCACAGCAGCGGCCATTCCTGCATCAGTCCCAGCATGCCGATCCTCCCTCACGCTGTTCGCCCGAGCTTTTCGCTTCACGCTTTTGGTCGCATTGTGAAGCGAACCGGCGAATTGTCCAGCCACCCGCGACCGTGCATCGGGTCCGGACTACTCCGGGCTCGGACAGACTGTAGTCGGCAGCTGGATTGTTCATGGGCGCCGCCTTCAAGAAAAACTGTCCGGATCTGAGGAATTCCAAAGTGGCCGATATCGTCGCGCAGCAGGAAATGCCCGCGCAACGCGATGATGGCGTCATCGTCGCTGTCGGACACCAGCAGTTTCGGCCTGAAAACGCTTTGCAAGAACCCCAGCATAATCTACGACATCAAGGGTCTGTTCCCGAGGGACGTCACGGACGGGCGCTTCTGATGAAGATTCTGGTCACCGGCATCGCCGGCTTCATAGGCTATCACGTCGCCAGGCGGCTCCTGGAGCGCGGCGACGAGGTTGTCGGCATCGACAGCATCAACGATTACTACGATCCCGGTATCAAGCAGGCGCGGCTGCGGCTGCTGTCCGAGGCGAGCCGTGGCACCAATGCCGGCTATCATTTCATCCACGGCAATCTCGCCGACAGGGGCGTGGTCGACGGGTGCTTCGCCGACCATGCCTTCGACCGGGTCATCCATCTCGCCGCCCAGGCCGGCGTTCGCTACAGCCTGGAAAACCCGCGCGCCTATGTCGAAAGCAACATTGTCGCCTACACCAACATGCTCGAAGCCTGTCGCGGCAGCGGTGTCGGGCACCTGACCTATGCCAGCACTTCCAGCGTCTACGGCGCCAACACCGACATGCCGTTTTCCGAGCATCGCCCGGCCGACCATCCCCTGCAGTTCTATGCCGCCACCAAGCGTGCCAACGAACTGATGGCGCACAGCTACAGCCATCTGTTCGGCCTGCCCACCACGGGCTTGCGTTTCTTCACCGTCTACGGCCCGTGGGGGCGCCCGGATATGGCGCTGTTCCTGTTCACCAGGAGCATCCTGGCTGGCGAGCCGATCAAGCTGTTCAACAACGGCAACCACACGCGCGACTTCACCTATGTCGAAGACATCGCCGAGGGCGTGATCCGCGCCAGCGACAGCCCCGCCACGGCCAACCCGGCCTGGGATTCCAGCCATCCGGACCCGGCGACCAGCAGTGCGCCCTGGCGCATCTTCAACATCGGCAACAGCAATCCGGTGAAGCTGACGGCTTATGTCGAGGCGCTGGAAGCTGCCCTTGGCCGCAAGGCCGTGATCGAGCTTCTGCCGCTGCAGGCCGGCGACGTGCCCGACACTTTCGCCGACACCTCGGCGCTGCAAGCGGCGGTCGGCTACCAGCCCCGCACCTCCGTCACGGACGGGGTCGGGCGGTTCGTCGAGTGGTACCAGGACTATTTTGGACGGCTTTAAGCAGGTGAACGCCCTCTTGGGTGCGTCGAGACTGGGTCTCGGTCGAAAAGGCCAGGACCAAAAATATGTGCTAACCTCCCAAGTCATCAGACGGTGGGGATTGCCATGTTGGAAACTGACAAGCTGTTCGCGGGCTCGGTCCCGGAAAACTACGACCGTTACATGGTGCCTTTGATATTCGAACCGTTCGCCGCGGATATCGCGCAACGTGCCGTGGCCTTGTCTCCCGGCGCTGTTCTGGAAATCGCCGCGGGCACCGGCGTCGTCACCCGCGCATTGACGCCAGGATTGCCCCCGGATGCAAGCTATGTCGTGACCGACCTTAACCAGTCGATGCTCGACTACGCCGCTTCGCGACAGACACTCGACAGCCGCATCAAATGGCGCCAGGCGGATGCGATGGCTCTGCCGTTTGAAGATGCGACCTTCGATCTCGTCTGTTGTCAGTTCGGTGCCATGTTCTTTCCGAACCGCAGTTCTGCCTACCGCGAAGCCAGGCGGGTCCTGAAGCCGGGAGGCCGGTTTTTGTTCAACGTGTGGGATCGTATCGAAGAGAATGTATTCGCCGATGATGTCACGAATGCCCTCGCGCGGATTTTTCCCGACGATCCGCCGCGCTTCCTGGCGCGCACGCCGCACGGCTACCACGATAAGGCGTTGATCCGTCGCGACGTGGAGGCGGCGGGTTTCTCCCAAATTGTCATCGAGACGAGAGCAGAACAAAGCCGTGCATCTTCACCGCGCGTTCCTGCCGTCGCCTACTGTCAGGGCACTCCGCTTCGCAACGAAATCGAGGCCAGGGACCCTGGAAAACTGGACGCTGCTACCGATCACGCCGCATCCGCCATCGCCGACAGACATGGCAATGGCGAAGTTTCCGCCAAAATTCAGGCACATGTAATCGTGGCTGTGGCCTAGACATCCCGCAAGGCCGTCTTTGTCAGTTCCTTGGTAGTCTATGGATCTCAATTTGAACTGGGCCACCTCTGTCACAACCTGTGCAGAAAAGCGCCCTCTCAACGGAGCGTAATAGAGCGCCGCTGCCATATCGTCGGATCAGCCCGGACGGCTTAACTTGGGCTTGATGTGAGCAGCTTTTGCAGCGTGCGCGCAGCTCGTGCCATTCGCGAAGGTCGCCAAGCGCGACATCCAAGCCGACATGAATGCCGCCTTCGATGATCATCTGCGGGGGGAACTTCACTTCGCCTGGCGTGAGAATCTTTTCCATGACGTGGCGGCTGTTGTAGTGGATCAGCAGCATGCCAGGACGGCGCCGGATAGCCGCCTGCCAAGCGGCCTGGCTGACCATCGCGTCCGGGGATCGAGATATTGTTTCGAGATGAGTCTTTTCCTCTCGGTCCCAAACCTCGATCCTGAAATTGTCTTCGGCCGTGTCTGTCATCTAGGGCCGTGCCTTGTGCCAGCCGCGGGAAAAACCATTCGAAACTGCAACGCGTGACAGAGCAAGTTCACGTTCCAGTTCCAGGTTCCGGGCCATGAGGTTGAGCAACGCGATCACTGGGTCGCCGCCAGCGGCGGCAATAGCCTGCTGTGCCGCTGTTTCCAAATCCGACATGGCTTCGCCGATCGGCGCGATCTGGCGCTGTCTCATGGTCATTTCCTGCTCCGGTGCGTACAGGAATAAGGAACATATTCCTGTTTCGTCAAGGCGCTCTTGACATTTGTTCCCGATTTGTTCACAATGACGGGCTAACTAGTGGAGGCAAGAATGGACCTGCTTTTGCTGATGAAGGGCGCGACGCCGGAGGAAATTTCGCGGGGAATAGCGGCCGCACAGGCTGTGTTGGATCGTGCAGGCATTACGTCGTTACAAGCAGCGGAGGGCATGTTCGCCCTCGAAGGATGGGATATCAACGGTTTCCCGGAAGATAACGAACCTTCTGAAATGGAGCATGCGGCGGCCAACCTCTGGATGGAGGCGTCTAATGCTGCGCTTGATGCATGTTGCGCCGATTGGCCCGAAGAGAGGCGGCCGTTTACTGCTGATCTGCGATTGCTGGACGATCCTGCGACGCAGCTCGCAGATCGACCGACCGCGCTCTCCATGCTCCGCGCCCTGACTGCGGCGCAGGATGGCAAGGGCGAATATTTGAATTTTTCGGAAATCGGGACGCTGGCTGAAAGATTGACGCTCGATGTCGATGATGACCCAAGAGATCTGATCGCGGCGGTAACGATTGCCTATACTACCCTGGAGCTTGCGAGATTTCATCCCGACGAGCCGATCGAGCCCAAGCGACAAGCCGTGTACGATGCGATCAACGCTCTTGAGGCGGCAACCGAAAAGCCGACAAATGCCGAAGCGCAGCCGTTCCATTCCAGCACCGTCGGTCATCGATCGCGATTGGCCGTACCAGGTCGCATTGCCTGATGATCTATGCGTTGATCGAAACCTTACGCAAATTACGGAATTTTGTCAGGAGCTTGGCGTCATGCCTCATACCCGGCAAGTGCAGGCGATTTGGTCGAATGGCAAATATGAGCAGTGGCGACTGCACTGTTTCGCTGATCAGGCGTTTGCAAAGGCTTTCCGCGATCGCTTTCGCGGTACCTTATTCGATCCTGCGAAGGACCGGGAGAATGGCCGAACCAAGGGTGTCTGGCGTCGGACCGGCGAATACGAACGCATTCTGGAACTCGGCCCCCTGAGAGTACCCGATATTCTGCGTAACTGATCACGATCGTTCGGGGCGCACTGTCTCGACGGTCAGCGATCCGGCCGGAAGCGGCTGCAATAGCTTGGCTTCCGGCTTTGTCAGATTGATCCAGGCCAACCAATTTTCAGGCTGAAGTACAACGACCTGGCGATTGTGATACGGTGCGACATCGGGTCCGGGCTCGGTCGTCAGCATGGTGAAGGTAGGTGGCTTGTTGCCGACCGCATCGCGCCAGAGCCCTGCAACAGCCATGAACGGCGAGCCGTTCAGCGTAAAGCGATGTTTCGCTTTAGGATACTTCGTGCCCGTGAATTCGAAGAAGGCTGACGCCGGAATGAGGCACCGTTTGCTGTTGCTGAACTGCCGACCTTCCGAGCGGAAGTTGAACACAGGGCCGCCCTTTGGGCCGGACGGAGGAAACCCGAACGTCATCGAAGCAAGCTCGATGGCCTCGCCAGTGCTGCGCATTATGGGAGCCGGATCATTGATGCGAACGTCGTCGGCCTGTGGCAAATCGAGTGCGGTCTGGTGTGTGGGAATTTTGAGCGCGAGCGAAGCCATCATTCGGCAATATTCAGCCCACGCGACATGCTGCTCGTAGTCATTGCACATGTAAGGCTCCGTCACGGGCAATCTTGACATAATAGGGCAACTCGCGGCTCCATGAAAAGCGCACTGTAAGCAGGACTCGTTCATTCCGCCTAGGCGCTGCCCTCGGACACCTTCTCACCTCGAAAGCACTGGAAATTAGGATGAGCGTCGTCGTCACTACGAAGGGAAAAGTTACCATCCTGAAGCCGATCCGCGATCTCCTGGGTATCGTCCCCGGGAGCCGGGTCGATTTCCGCCGCGCTGCTGATGGAACTATTGCGCTTACTCGCGTGGACAAAAGACCGGATGCAACCCGCTTCGCCAGGTTGCGCGGTCACGCCGGCGCGGGGCTTACAACCGACGCGATCATGGCGCTGATGCGTGGCGCGACACTGTCCTGACATCGGGGACCGCCGAACCCGGCGGACCTGCTCTCTTCGCCGAAAATGGCGCTGATCATCACCAATCTCGGCAAGCGCTTCGATCTGGTCATCATCGATGCGCCGCCGGTCGTCGGCCTTTCGGATGCGCCGATCCTCAGCCGACTTGCCGAAGGCACGTTGATGGTCATTTCCACCAACCAGGTAACCCGCAAATCAGCCAAAACGGCTCTGAAACGACTGCGGACGGCCGGGGCGAATGTCATCGGGGCCGCGATGTCGAAATTCCAGGTGAACAAGTTCGATTACAACTACGCCTACAAATATATGAACTACCAATATTACCAATACGGTACCCCGAAAATTGAGGGCAAAGTCGATGGTGGAGCAGACCAGCCCGCGCATGCAAAGTCTCCTGCGTTCAGGCGTTTGGTTCGTCGCCTCCGTTCTGGTGTTGATGGCTTCGTCGATCGGGCTAAGTCGTCTTCTTGAAACCGCGGCGCCCAGCGTCTCTCTCGCGCTGGATCCGTTGAACGTGGATGCCTTGATAGGCGAAATCACGGGCCAACTGAATCAAACGAACGACCATGCCGACCTCCAAGGGTTGGACGCAAAGGCTCGAAATGCGCTTCGGTTCGATGTCGCGGATGCGCGCCTCTATAGCCTGATCGGTGAGATCAAGTACCGCCAGGGCGAAACGGACCAGGCGTTCGAGCTCTTTGATCGGGCTCGAATGCTGTCCAAGACCGAAATACACGCGTTGCGGAGATCCATCGACCGGTCCGTCGAGGCGGGCGACCTGGTAAGGGCCGTGGTCGAGATCGATATCTTGCTGCGCCGGTGGCCTGATCAGTTTTCGGCCTTGGCTGCCGGCTGGCCGGCTATTCTCTCCAATTCCCGGGGATACGGGGCCGTGCTCGCCGCCATCCGGGCGGAAGCTCCGTGGCGAGGCAAGCTTTTCTCGACCCTTGGCCAGAACCCTCAGGGCTTGGCGGCCGCGAACCAGTTGCTGCTGGATCTCGCGGGGTCGTCGGCGCCTCCAACCTCCAACGAATTGTCGGCCGTGATCGATGGCTATATCAAGCAGAAGCAATATGGCTCGGCCTATCGGCTCTTTCTCTTCAGCCTGTCGGATGAGGAGCGGAAACTGGGTGGGTATATTTTTCAATGGCGGCTTCGAACCGGTCCACAGCGGCAAGCCATTCGACTGGGTGGTACATGACCGCTCGGGTCTGGAGATCACTTTCGCCGGATTGCAGGACGCGGGTGAAAGCGACCGCGGAGCGACGCTTCGATTTCTGAACACGCCCGTCAAGAACGCGGCGCTTCAGCAATTCATCGAACTGCCTCCGGGCTCCTACAGGATTTCCCTGAACGCTTCGGCCACGAACCTCAAGCTGCCAAAGGATTTGTTCTGGTCGCTCAGATGCGTCGACCCATCACGCGAAATGGCGCGCTTCGACATCCCGGAAGGCACCTTCAGCAGGCGAAGCCTGAGCCTCGACTTCACGATTGAACCGGCGGCGTGCCCGATGCAGTTGCTGAGACTGGAAACGGCGGCGATCGCCGAGAGTTGGCGGTTTCGATATGTCGGGACGTTGGTCATGCACAAATTGAGCATCGAAAGAATATCGTCGTGAGGGAACAGTCTCGACGGCCCGCGGAGTGGGACAAATATCTGCTTGGATCTGTCCTCTTTCTGTCCCTGCTGATCGGCGGCGGCACCGCGAGCGGCCTCTACACCGAGACGCTGATCGAGATCGCGGCGATCGTCGCCGCGGCGGTCATTCTCTCGCGACCGGCTCAACAGGCCATTCCTCGCGCTATCTTGTGGTTGCTTGCTCTTGTGGTGGCGGTGTTTTGTTTTCAGCTGATGCCGCTGCCAGCGACCCTGCTCGAGGGTTGGCGGCCCGGCGTGCTGCTTGCGGATCCATGGCTGGATGGCGCGACACGGTGGCGCTTCGTCAGCGTCGGGGTAGGGCGCACCATCGAGTGCATGCTCTATTTCATTGCCGCCGCCGCGTTCTTCCTCGGCGTCCTGCGCCTGCGTGCCGAGCAGGTCCATGGTCTGCTGCCGTTCTTTTTCATGGGAGTGATCTGCAATGGCCTGGCGGCGGCGATCCAGTACTCGCTCTCCGATACCGTTGCCATCGAGGGACTGCTGCCGTTTACGATCAATGCGGGTCTCTTTGCCAATCAGAACCATTTCTCGGCCTTGCTTTTCGTCTCCATCCCCTTCGTCGTTTATTACGGCCTGTTCCGCGGTCACCTCCTGTCAGGAGCGCTCGGATTGGTGACACTCCTGCTGCTTCTTCTGGCCGCCGGCTCGCGGGCCGGCATTCTGATCGGGCTGGCGATCACCGCCATATCCGTCGTCTTCCTGTCGGCCCGCTCCAAGGTTGGTGGCTATGGCATCCTGGCTGTTTTCATCGGTCTTTCGATCTACACGATCGGCGCCTGGGCAAAGATCGATGTGAAAGTCGTCGACCCGGAATTCGGAAGGGCCGAATTCGCTCGAACCACGATTGAGGGAATTGAACAGAATTGGGCCACCGGCGTCGGATTTGGGTCCTTCCAGAAGGTTTATCAGATCTATGAAAAAAGCAGCATGATCTTCAAATCCTATGTAAATCATGCGCACAACGACTATCTGGAACTGGTGCTGGAAGGTGGTGCGCCAGTTACCTTGCTGATGGTTGCCTATACGGTGCTTCTATCGGCATCGTCCTTGAGAATTCGCGGAGAACCGTTGCAGAAGGCCGCTTTTCTGTCGATATCATTTCTGCTCGTTCACTCTCTCGTCGACTACCCCTTGCGTACCGCCGCCCTGGCAATGACGTTCGCCTATTTGAATGCTATTGTGTTTCACGGCGGTTTTGCCAATCGGCTCAACCAGAGGAACGAAATGGCCAGGGCCTCCCGCCATGACGATGACAATCTGCTTGTCCCGGTCAGGGCCTCGGCCTCGACGAGGTAGGATAAGGCGGATTGGGACGGAAGGGCCGGTCGATGGCCCCTATCCGACATTGCCAACGCGTTTGTCCCGTGCCGCATTGACAAGCCAATGCATGAAACCTAAGCACGGGCATTCAGGGCCGGGGGGCTTTGGCATGTCGAGGAGAGCTTCTTGAAAGGAATTATCCTTGCTGGAGGCAGTGGAACGCGTCTTTATCCACTAACATTAGCAGTCTCTAAGCAAATTCTCCCCATCTACGACAAGCCGATGATCTATTATCCGCTGAGCGTGCTGATGCTCGCGGGCATCCGAGAGATTCTGATCATTTCGACGCCGCGTGACCTGCCGGCTTTCCAGGGGTTGCTGGGCGACGGGTCGGATTTCGGGCTGGCGCTGTCTTACGCCGAGCAGCCGCGGCCCAATGGTCTCGCGGAAGCCTTCATCATCGGCCGCGATTTCATCGGCAAGGACAGCGTGTCGATGATCCTGGGCGACAACATTTATTTCGGCGACGGGCTGTCGCAGCTTTGCCGCGCCGCGGCAGCGCGCCAGACAGGCGCTTCGGTGTTCGCCTACCATGTCGAGGATCCCGAACGCTATGGCGTGGTGTCCTTCGACAAGGTGACCGGAACCGCGCTGACGATCGAGGAGAAGCCGCAAAAGCCGAAGTCCAACTGGGCCGTCACCGGGCTCTATTTCTACGACAATGCCGTCGTCGACATCGCCCCGACCATCCGCCCTTCGGCGCGTGGCGAGATCGAGATCACGGCGGTCAACAACGTCTATCTCGAACGCGGCCAGCTCCATGTCCACCGTTTGGGCCGTGGTTATGCCTGGCTTGACACCGGCACGCATGACAGCCTGCACGAGGCCTCTTCCTTCGTGCGCACCATCGAGCATCGCCAGGGCATCAAGGTCGCCTGCCCGGAAGAGATCGCCTTCGAACAGGGCTGGCTGACGGCGGAGATGGTGCTGGAGCGCGCGACCCGCCTGGGCAAGAACGAATACGCCGCCTATCTGCGCCGGCGCGTTGCCGATCTGTCGGAGAGCTAGATGCTGGAGATAAGGTCCCTCGGCATCGACGGGGTGCTGGAAATCGTTCCCAAACGCCACGGCGACGCCCGCGGTTTCTTCATGGAAACCTACAATGCCGAGCGCTTTTCGCAGGCCGCCATCGACCTGGTTTTCGTGCAGGACAATCATTCCTATTCCGCCGCCGCCGGCGTTTTGCGGGGGCTACACTACCAGCTCGCGCCGCGCGCCCAGGATAAGCTGCTGCGGGTCGTCAGAGGCAGCGTTCTCGATGTCGCGGTCGACATCCGCCGCACCTCGAAAACCTTTGGAAAATGGGTCGCACTCGAAGTGTCGGCCGACAAGGGCAACCAGATCCTGGTGCCGAAGGGCTTCGCGCATGGCTTCGTCACGCTCGTGCCCGACACCGAGGTGCTGTACAAGGTGACCGACACTTATTCGCCCGAGCATGACCGGTCGATCCGTTTCGACGATCCCGCCATCGGCATCGAATGGCCGTCGCTGGCCGGCGGGTTCCAGCTTTCCGACAAGGACCTCAAGGCGCCGACGCTGGCCGCGGCCGAGGTGTTCGCCTGATGGAGCGTGTGGTGAATAAGGACGGCGGCTTGAATTTTCTGGTGACGGGCGGTGCCGGCTTCATCGGGTCGGCGGTATGCCGGCATCTGTGCGCCAATCCGGCCTACCGGGTGACCAATCTCGACAAGCTGACCTATGCGGGCAATCTGGCCTCGCTGCGGCCGATCGAGAATGCCCATAATTACAGCTTCGCCCAGGCCGATATCTGCGACGACAGGGCGGTGCTCGATATCCTGCGCCGCCACGACATCGACATCGTCATGAACCTCGCAGCCGAGAGCCATGTCGACCGTTCGATCGATGGACCGGGCGCCTTCATCGAGACCAACATCGTCGGCACCTATAAGATGCTCAATGCCGCGCTGGAATACTGGCGCGGCCTGTCCGACGACAGGAAGAGCCGCTTCCGCTTCCATCACGTCTCCACCGACGAGGTGTTCGGGGACCTGCCTTTCGACGGCGGCATGTTCGTCGAGGAGACGCCCTACGCGCCGTCCTCGCCCTATTCCGCCTCGAAGGCGGCTTCGGACCATCTGGTGCGCGCCTGGCACGAAACCTACGGCCTGCCGGTCGTGCTTTCCAACTGTTCGAACAATTACGGCCCCTATCATTTCCCCGAAAAGCTCATCCCGCTCGTCATCCTCAACGCGCTCGACGAAAAGCAGCTGCCGGTCTATGGCGCCGGCGCCAATGTGCGCGACTGGCTGTTCGTCGAGGATCACGCGCGCGCCCTGGAACTGGTCGCCACCAAGGGGCATCCGGGTGAGAGCTATAATGTCGGCGGCAATTCGGAACGCACCAACCTTGCCGTCGTCGAGACGATCTGCGACCTGCTCGACACCAGGCGTCCGCGCGCCGGCGGCAGGCGCTATCGCGAGCTGATCTCCTTCGTCACCGATCGTCCCGGCCACGACCGCCGCTACGCCATCGACGCCACCAAGATAAGCCGCGAACTCGGCTGGACGCCCAGGGAGAATTTCGACAGCGGCCTTGCCAGGACCGTCGACTGGTTCCTCGACAACGAATGGTGGTGGGGGCCGATCCGCGAACAGCGCTATGCCGGCGAAAGGCTGGGCGAAGCCCGCAAGGTGGGCGCATGAGGCTCCTCGTCACCGGGCGCGACGGCCAGGTCGCGGCGAGCCTGCTGGAAGCCGGCCAGGCGCGCGCCGGCCTGGAGGTCGTCGCCATCGGCCGTCCGCAACTCGACCTCGCGAAACCGGAGACGGTCATCGACGCCATCACCGCCGCAAAGCCCGACATCGTCGTGTCGGCCGCCGCCTATACGGCAGTCGACCAGGCCGAGGACGAATCCGATCTGGCCTTTGCGGTCAACGCGACCGGCGCCGGCAAGGTGGCCGAGGCAGCGGCGCGGCTGGGCGTGCCGGTCATTCATCTCTCGACCGACTATGTCTTCGACGGAACCAGGGCCGGCGCTTATGTCGAGACCGACCCGACGGCGCCGCGTAATACATACGGTGCCTCGAAGCTCGCTGGTGAACAAGCGGTGGCCGCTGCCAATCCGCGTCATCTGATCCTACGCACGGCGTGGGCATACAGCCCGTTCGGCCGGAATTTCGTCAAGACGATGCTGAAGCTTGCCGTCGACAGGGACGAGATCGCCGTCGTGGCTGACCAGTGGGGAAATCCCACTTCAGCGCTTGATATTGCTGACGCAATCTTGCATGCGGCAGCGATGCTGCATCCCAGAACGGGCTTCTCGTCCTTCGGTGTGTACCATTTGGTGGGAACAGGCGAGACCAATTGGAGTGGTTTCGCGCGTCATATCCTGGACACAAGCCGTGTGTTTGGTGGCCCTTGGGCGCGGGTACGGGACATTGCTACAGTGGACTATCCGACCAAGGCGCGCCGCCCCGCCAATTCAACGTTGTCTACGGCGAAGTTCACCGCGACCTGTGGTTGGACGGCGCCCGAATGGCAGCTATCGACAAAAGAAATCGTATCTCGTCTCCTGAACGGTCAGACGGGGCACGCCAGCAACGTGTGAACCGCCAGCGTCATGGAGATTCTTGATGAGCGTTCAATTATTTGTACCGAGTTTCCGCATCGAAGAATGCCTTGCGGGTATCCGTGAGTGCCTGGAAAAAGGATGGACCGGACTAGGCTTCAAGACCGCGGAATTCGAGACGGCGTGGAAGAACTATACGGGTCTCCCACACGCCCATTTTCTGAACTCCAATACGGTTGGGCTTCATCTGGCTTTCCAGTTGTTCAAGTCCAAATATGGATGGGACGATGACAGTGAGGTCATCACCACGCCGTTGACGTTCGTGTCGACAAACCATGCCATTCTATATGCTGGCCTCAAGCCGGTATTCGCCGATGTTGACGAGTATCTCTGCCTTGACCCACAAAGTGTGCTCGAGCGGATCACCGACAAAACGAAAGCACTGATATTCGTCGGCATGGGAGGCAACGTCGGCCAATATCAGAAGATATTGGAGATTTGCCGCGCACGCGACATCAAGCTGGTGCTCGACGCTGCCCACATGTCTGGCACTCGCGTCGACGGCAGGCACATTGGTGGTGACGCCGATGTATCTGTGTTCAGTTTCCAGGCGGTCAAGAATCTTCCAACCGCCGATTCCGGAATGATTTGTTTCAAGGAAGCGGAGGACGATGAGCGCGTCCGCAAGCTGACCTGGCTGGGCATCAACAAGGATACATATGCCCGCACCGCCTCTCAGGGGGCGTACAAATGGATGTATGACGTCGAGGAGATCGGGCATAAATATCACGGCAACTCGATCATGGCGGCCATTGCCATCGTCCAGCTGAAATATCTCGATATCGACAATTCCTTTCGGCGCCAGCTCGCCGTCTGGTACCGACAGCATCTGGATGGGCACAACCATGTCAGCGTCGTACCGACGGCGCGAGGCTGCGAGTCAGCCCAGCATCTTCTGCAGATACGGGTCCAAAACCGCGACAATCTGATGCTTGCCCTCAACGAGCACGGAATCTATCCGGGGGTTCACTATCGCGACAACACCGACTACCGGATGTACGCCTTTGCGGCAGGTACGTGTCCGAATGCGTCGGTGGCAAGCAAGGAAATCATCTCTCTGCCGCTGCATCTTCGCATGAGCAAGGCTGACGTGGATCTGGTTTCAGAGCTGGTTCTCAAATACGCCCAATGAAACCGCAAATCGCCCCTTTTGGAGACGGCACCATTGTCTTGAGGCTGGTGGAGGAGCGGGATCTCAAAACTATCCTCGACTGGCGCAACAGGGATGACGCGCGTGTCTGGTTCAAGACATCCGAGAGGCTCGCTTTTGACCAGCATCTGGCGTGGTACAACAACCATCTCAAAAAGGACGATGATTTGTTCTTCCTGGTGGAGGTGGACGGACACCCGGTCGGTCAATGCGGCATCTATGACATCGATCATGGTGCCGGAAGTGCCGAGATCGGCCGATTTCTCGTTGCACCGGAAATGGCCGGAAAGGGCTACATCACCCGCTCGTGTTCAGAGCTCGTGCGGTTCGCGACAGATATCCTCAAACTGCCCTACGTCTTTCTTGAAGTGATGGAGCACAATACAAAGGCCATTGGCGTCTACATACGGTGCGGCTTCATCGAAGAAAGCCGCTCTAACGGTTTCATCCGCATGAGCTTCACCGGAGGTCGCATGACATGATACCAACGCAGCAACTCTATAATGATGCGCTGGCAGCTCTGAAGCTTTGGCGTGTCTGGATTTTTCTGGGTGTTCAGGACATCAAGGCACGTTTTCGGCGTTCCTTCATCGGGCCGCTGTGGATCCTGTTGAACCTGGCGTTCTTCGTGGGTGGTGCCGGCTTTGTTTATGGCGTCATGTTCGGCCAGCCTATGGCTGATTTTTTGCCTTTTTTGACCGCCGGTTTTGTCATCTGGGGGTTTCTGCTTTCATCGTTCATTGAAGCTGGTGCGGCTTTCGTGGGATCTGAAGGTTATATCAAGCAGTTCTCCTATCCAAAGCAGATATATCTGTTAAGGGCGCTTGTTTCGTATAGTATTGTTTTGCTGATAGGCTTTTTGGCTATCATAATAGTCCAAATCTTCTTCCAAAATTTTCATATCTTAGGATGGATAATGGCCGTTCCTGGTTTGATGTTGCTGTTGGTGGCAGCCCTCGGGCACATTGTGATATCTGCATACGTTGGAACTCGCTTCAGAGATTTGCCATTTGCCCTGGCCGGTATCTTGCAGGTCATTTTTTTTGTAACTCCAATCATGTTTCCGATTAAAGTTCTTCAGGAAAAACATCTCGACTTCGTATACCAATATAACCCTCTGTACTATCTGATAGATATCGTCCGTCATCCCATACTTGAAGGCGGCTTCTCCCCCTTTGAGAATTACGCGTTTGCAGCTATTTACTTATTTGTCCTATGGGTGATTGCGGCCCTTGTTGCTCGCCGTCTAGACAATCGATTGGTTTTCCTGCTTTGACCGAGCTTGCAATTAATCTCGATAGCGTGGGTATCCGCTTTCAGGGGGAACGTGCCAACGGCGGCCTGAAAGATTGGTTCGTCGGCCGGCTGACTGGGCGGAATGTGGGCTCATCCACATATAGCGTGAATGCGCTGCACCAAGTGAACCTGAGAATTGGGAGTGGTGAACGTGTCGGCTTGATTGGCCTCAACGGCGCCGGCAAAAGCACGCTGCTGAAGGTCATGGCGAAGATTTATCCGCCGACGTCCGGTAAGGTCACGGTTCGTGGGCATGTGTGCCCGATGTTCGAGTTCGCGACCGGTTTCGAAATGAACCAGTCCGGCTGGGACAATATTCGCATCCGCGGATTGCTGCTTGGCATGTCGCCTGCCGAAATCGAGGAGAAATTGCCGGAGATCGGGGAGTTCACCGAACTAGGGGAATTCCTGGATTATCCCGTTCGCACCTATTCAGCCGGCATGTTTGTTCGTCTTGCCTTTGCCGTGTCGACCAGCATCAATCCCGAAATTCTGCTGATTGATGAAGTGATGGGTGCTGGCGACATCCGCTTTGCGGAAAAGGCCAAGCGCCGAATGTACGAATTCATGGAGCAGGGAAAGATCCTGGTCTTCGCGAGTCATGACCCGACACTTCTTGGATCGTTCTGTAAGCGAACGATTTGGCTCGATGGGGGCAGTATTCACATGGATGGAGATACGACTGAGATTCTTGAGTGCTATTCGCGGGCCAATTTACCGAGCATATCGTAAGGATTCGATCAGCGCCGCATTAGACAATTTGTGCCGCATTTGCGCGTACTGCAAATCTTGTCGACCGTGAACCTTGATTCGCCAGAAAGTAGGCCGCCCGACAGCCGACCTTGGTGGAAATTAGTGATGAAGTGCGTAAAGCGGAATGCAAGCACTCAAACCAAACGACGGCAGCGTGCCAAGCATGCCTAATATCCTGGTGGTAATCGAAGCGGAAATAGCCACGACTCATCTGATTGCACAGGTCATGGCGGCGTGCCGTGCGTATGGCGTCAACCACAGGGTCCAGTTTCTGGCTGATCTTCAGATCAGCGACATTGCGTCGGACACTATTCCTATGTTTGTGCGATGTGCGGATCCCTTGGTCCTGTCATGGACGCAATTGCTGGTCGATGCGAACATATCGTATGCCTATTACATTGATGACAATTTCTGGCGGATCGCAGGGAGCACTCCGCTCGCGACCTATTATCAGCACCCAATCATCAGAAAGTCGTTGGAGTTTGCGATTTCGCACGCGGATGCCGTGATAGTCAATTCGACCGAACTGGCCAAGTTCATATCTGGTTTTAATGCCAGTATCGCGGTTCTGCCGACGTTCTTTGATTTTTCTCTCATTAAGGGTGTGCAGTCGCCCCCAACGGAAGAAATCCGGATCGGCTTTGCGGGAAGCCCGTCACGAGTTGATGATTTGGATCTGATATCGCCGCTTGTCCAACCGATCCTGGAGAAATACCCGAAGGCAGTCTTCGAATTTGCCGGCGTTCTGCCAAGAGGCATAGCCCCCAGAGAGCGAGTGAGGTTTTTTCCACACACCGGCGACTACAATGCTTACATCAGATTCCAGGCTTCGAGAAATTGGGCTATCGGCCTGGCACCTCTGGTGGATCATGAAGCCAATCGCAGCAAGACCGACAATAAATATCGCGAATATGGCGCCTGTCGAATTGCAGGAATTTACTCTGATATTCCGCCCTATCGCGATGTCGTGAAGGACTCGGTCTCCGGATTGCTGGTTGATGGTGCTCAATCGTCCTGGCTCCAGGCTCTAATAACGCTGCTCGAACATCCCCAGAGGCGGATGAACTTGGCGGACAGCGCTTTTGATGACGTTAAGGCGCGCTATGACGTGTCTCGCGTTTCCGAAGAGTGGGCACGCTTTTTCAAAAAACTCGATAAAGACCGGTCACGAGACATTAAACCTCTCAGAGAGGCTCGGTTGAATTTAAAAAAAATCTGGCGCTGGATTGAGCGCCTAACAATACACCTTGTGGTAGTCTACAACGAGGGGGGGGCTGCATTGGTTATTCGACGAATTGCCAAAAGAATACACTTGTCAGAATAACTTCCTCTTGATCACAATCCCTGTTAACGATGCTTCTCTAAAGAGCGGCTCAAAAAATCAGATGCGTTTCCGAGAGAAAACACCGAGCGACTTTTTAACAGGCCATCGAAGAACCGGATACTTGGTGGCAAATTCCCGTAGGGGCCTTCCTAGCCGCCAATACGCCGAATTCTTTATCTCATTTAACTCATTCCAGGTGGCCTCATCGGTCCGAACAACCGAGCCGGTAGTGGGTAAAATCTCAGAAAGAAGACGAAGATGGTCCAGGTCCGAAAAGGCCTCATCTGAATATTGCGAAAATGACTTTATAGAACCAAAAAGAGTCTCTTCGAATTGTAGGATAGACCTCTTTCCGTCGAAGAAGGTCAATGCCCGATCCCGCCCAGTCGTGCCTATGTACGCGGCTCTCTCTGGATCTTCAAATAACGAGCGTATTTTTGCGGCAAGATCTACATGATCGGCGGGTTTGAACAAGATGCCTGAAACGCCATCCTCAATAACTTCTGGGAGGCCTCCGGCCCGTGAAGCGATGACGGGTGTTCCTGTTGCCATAGATTCTATTGCCACCATCCCGAACGATTCCACGATTGACGGGATAACAGTAGCTAGTGCCTTTCCGAAGCACTCCTGAGGGCGATCCGTCTTCCCGTGAAACACAATCAAATCATCAACTTGAAGCGCTCTCGACAATTCCTGCAGGCTAATCCTAATTGGTCCGTCGCCATAAATATCAAGACCGACTGACAAACCCGACGATTTAAGCAAGGCTATCGCTCGGATCAGAAACTCCGTTCCCTTGTGGGATTCGAGACTCGTCATCGTGCAAATTCTGGATGTTTTGGCATAGGTCGGTTTCGTGGCCGGAACCGATGTCCAGTTGAGAATGGTCTTTGCTTTTTCCCCCGGGACCATCGACTCGAAATATCTCCTGGTCCAATCGGAGCAGCAGATCACGGAACTCGCATTCTTGAGCATAATAGAGTCGAATGTTTGTTTCATAAGATCGTGAGTGCTTGCTGGATCTCCGTCTAAAACACCGTGCACCCACAGGACGTATGGCAGTCCGGCAAGGATTGCACCGATGGCAGGGCAAAGGCCTGTCAATGTATTTACAACAACGACGTCAATTCGCCGCCGCCAATATAGATCGGCATACATACCGGAAACATCTAGAACATATTTTGCATGCTCCGGCGCAAGATGGATCGTCTCGTAAACATACCCTCTGAGCAGCGGAGATCTGTACCATTGAACGTTTCGACTGCTGAGCAGTTTGCCTAGTAAACCGCGGTCAGGATCGGGGATCAGGACGACGGGATTGATCTTACCGCCGTCAGCTAAGCCGAAGGCGAGATTAGCCAGCATTTTCTCTGACCCAGCTGTATAAGGGGAATGAGAAATCAATGCGGCGTTCAGCATTTCTTTAGTTTCCACTATCGTAGCCCGTTAGCGAGGGATTTAATCAGCTCTGCAAATTGAGAAGCCACCACGGATGTGTCATAGTTCGTGGCGATGTCAGTCCTGGCATTTGCGTGCAACTTGGATAGCTTTGCCTTATCCAGAAGAGACGTTATTTTCTTGACCCACTCATTTGGGTTGGAAATGAGAACGCCATTGACTCCATCTTCGATGTGCCAGCTATAGGGTTCGATGTTGGAATATACACCGACTGCACCGGCGGCGGTGATATCGAGATACTTGTTGGGACATTTTGATCGTGAGGTCCGTGTGTCATCTAGGGGGGCCAGCAAGATATCAGGGCTAGCCTCCCTAATCATTTGAGCGTACTGAACATATGGTGCGAGAGAGTGTTCTATAACTCTTGTGCCTTTCAAAAGAGCCCGTTGACTCTGTGAAAGGCTTCCGAATATCAAAATGTCCACGTCACCATGGGTTTCTCCTATTTCAGCCAGAGCTCTGAACGCTTGGTTGTCATATCTTTCCGACCCTGAATACCCAACAACGAACCTTTTTGAAGGTCGTCTTGGCGTATTTTCAAAAAGAGCTAAATCTACACTATTTGGCAGAGTAACAATTTTTTTTGCATAAGGTGCAATATCCTCAGCTAAAAATTTATTGTAGGTGAGTACATAATCTGCGTGCCTGATCCCGAATATGAAATTACGAAAGAAGGGGGTGTTCGGACCGAACACATCACGATACAGATCGGGCCAATCATGTGTGATGGAGATCCAATTATCGTCGATCATATAGACTGACGGCACTCCGAGTTCTTTACACCAGTCGAGAATTTGGCGAACCTGCTCAACTTTACATCTTGACAGAATAACTATATCGCTACTTTCAACATCTTCTCTTGTTACAAGATGATCGAACAAGCTTTTATACGTACCAAAGCCGGTTCCTTCAAGATACTTAAAATATGAATAAAAACACAACCAATTATGGTGATACTCCCAAGGTCCACCGGTAACTGTAACTCGGATAGGTTCGGAATTAGAGGATCGTTCATATCGCGCAAGCGATGGGATGTGCCGCGAAAGGTAGTTGTAGTCATTCGACGGCATATCGTGGATGAAGTTTCGTTCACGTTCATTGATGTCGGGCGCAGATAGGCCGCTGGCCATATATCTGCGGCGCATATCCTCGCTAACGGGGTAAGGTCGTGCGATGAACGGAGTTCTGGTCTCCCTATGTGGACCCTCAATGACTTTTACCAGGCTGATATCTTGGCTACTGGAAAGCCTGATCAGGGCATCCCAGTTGGAGGCTTGCTGGAGGAGTGGAGAAGTATCGAAGCCACCGATTTCATCCAGTGCTGTTGACGAGATGGCTACGTCAGAGAGTTCTAGAAGCGGGCAGTTAAGCATCCATCCGTGTAGTTGAAATTTAGAAGGCTCTCCCGGAAGTCCGAAGCGCCAACTAGAAGAGGGATACGATACCGCGATCGAGTGGCTACCACGGCTAGCGGCTCTACTCGCTTCAACCAATGCTGAGAGACGGCCAGCGTCCGAAGCAAGTTGCGGGCCCAAAAAAATGAGCCGATGGCCGCTGGCGACTTTTCTCCCCGCATTGAGCAGTTCGGCGGGCAATTCGTTGTCGGAAGCCACTTCACAGACGCGAACACGCTGAAAGTAGGCAGGCAGTGACTGGATGCTTGGTGCTGCCTTCCACTGGGGATCGCTGAAAACGACGATCAACTCGACATCATCATCGCTCTTTTTAACAATAGGACGAAGCGTATCCACAATTCGGCTTACAAAACCTCGCCCCGAACTCAAACGTCCTTCTAATATTAGCACAATCGAAAGTGCGCATAGGGTGTCGTTGTCGCTTTCGGCAGCCGGCACTTCCCGTAGCATTCTTGCATCCTCGTTGGGCTGAAACATATTCATCGAGCATTCTTCCGTAAAGGGTGCCCCGCGCGAGCGGGCAGGAATGGATTCGCCGCGATCCTTAAGCGATAAGAGTGGCGACGTCAGCTAGGTGGCCCCCTAAAAGTGCACATTGGGTCTTGATGATCCCTTCAACTGTTCCCCCCAAAAAACATCTGGCTATGCCTCGCACCTCGCAGTATGCGATACAGCACGGTGGGGGCCGGTAATGCTACTTGGAATTGTGCCGGCCACGGATGATGTTCGTGGTCGCTCGCTTTGCTGGTGGTCGTGCCGAAAGCCCGGAGTCTAGTCCCGCCCAATGAATTCCTATCTGGAAGCTGTCTTCGGATTGAGGCCGCAAGTGCGGCGCGCCTTCATCATGGTCCAAGACGTGGTCATGGTCCTGGTCGCTGTGGCGCTCAGCCTTCTCCTGTCGCGGTCCGATCTGTCGTTCGAGGCGCTCTCCAGGCAGGGGCTCGTCACCTGGGCCAGCATCGTGGTCATCAGCCATCTGCTGTTCCGCTATTGCGGCCTCTACACCACGGTCTGGCGCTTCGCCTCGACGCCCGATTTCTTCAACATCCTGAAGAGCTGCACGATCCTGACGTTCGTGCTCTACGCCGTTTCGTTGCTCGTGCGCTTCTTCCAGCCTGTCGCGGGCCTCAATGAGCGCCAGTTCATCGTCTTCTTCCTTGTCTCCTTCACCATCATCTCGGCGCCCCGGCTGTTCTACCGCTTCCTGCGTGACGGCGCGAGCTGGGGCGTCCTGAACGGCAGGGACGACAGGGAACGGGCCAAGCAAGCACTGTTCGTCGGGCGGCTGGGCGAGGCCGACCTCATCATTCGTTTCACGCGTACGGCGGACCCTGCCGACCATACCATCGCCGGCATCATGGCGACCGAGCGCGGCGCGCCGCTGGGCACGCGCATTCAAGGGGTTCCGGTGGTGGCGACCCGGCCGCGCCTGGTCGAGGTCCTGGAGGATTATGCGAGCGGCACCAAGAGCCTCGACCTGCTGATCTTCGGCAGCGGCGCCGAGCATGAGATCGAGGAATATTCCGAACTGGTCCGCGTCGCGCGTCAAGGCGACATAGCGGTCGTGCAATTCTCGGGGCTTTCGCAACTCGGCCAGGAGGGAAAGCTCGTTCTCGATGCCGTCGAGATGGAAACGATCCTGCGCCGCCCCACGGTGCCGTCGGACATCGAGCGCATCGGCGCCTTCGTCGGCGGCAAGCGCGTCCTGGTCACCGGAGGCGCCGGCTCCATCGGGCGGACGCTGGTCAAGCGGTCGCTGGAGTTGGGAGCCGAGGCGGTGCTGGTCGCCGACAATTCCGAATTCGGCATCTTCCAGTTGAGCCAATATGTCGACGAGAAGCACCATGACCGCCTCAAGGTCCGCATCGTCGACGTCGCGGACCGGCGCCAGATGACGCGGGTCGTCACCGAGTTCAAACCAGACATCGTCTTCCATGCCGCGGCGTTGAAGCACGTGCCTCTGCTGGAGGAGAACTGGGAATCGGCCATCCAGACCAATGTCTTCGGCACGCTGGTCTGCGCCGAGGTTGCCGCCAAATGCGGCGTGGCGCAATTTGTCATGGTCTCGAGCGACAAGGCTGTCGATCCGACCTCCGTGCTTGGCATGACCAAGCGGGCCGCCGAACAGATCGTCAGCGCCTTGCATGGCACGCCGGCCGGCGAACCGGGCGGGCGCTGCCCCGCCACCAAGTTCATCGCTGTCCGCTTCGGCAATGTGTTTGGCAGCAACGGCTCGGTGGCGACCATATTCCAGGCGCAGATCGAGGCAGGTGGTCCGGTCACCATAACCGACCGGCGCATGACGCGCTATTTCATGACTGTCGCCGAAGCTGTCGATCTCGTCATCATGTCGGCGGCCGATGCCGCGTCGCGGCCGGCCGACCAGGACTACGCCGTCTACATGCTCGACATGGGCAAGCCCGTGCCGATCCTCGAAGTGGCCGAAACCATGATCCGCATGGCGGGAAAAAGCCCCTATACCGACATTCCAATCCGCTTCACGGGCATCCGTCCGGGTGAAAAGCTGCACGAGACCCTGCACGGCGAAGACGAGGAACTGGTCGAGCTCAGCATTGCCAAGATTTTTGGCCTGAGCACCGATGTCGCGCGGTGGTCGGACGTCCAGGCGGCACTTGCCGCGCTGCAGCAATCCATGAAGACCCAGGACAAGGCGGCTTCGCTCACCATCCTGGCCGATCTCGACCGCGCGACGAAGACAAGGGCGAACGCGCGCCATGACGCGGTCCCGAAGACGGCCGGGCAGGCGAGCTGAAGCGATTCCAGGAAAAGTGCGCAGCGGTTTTCCGTCCGGAATTGCGTGAAGGCAAGAGATGAGCGATTCCAGGAAAAGTGCGCCGCGGTTTTCCGTCCGGAATTGGGTGGAGGCAAGAGATGAGCAATTCCAGGAAGAGTGCGTGTTTCGTGGCTCGCAAAACCTCGTGCGGCAAGGCGTTTGACATCCGTGGGTAAGACATATCCGCGCATTGCGGTGCTGATGGGCACGATGAACGGCGCCGCCTTCATCGACGAGCAGATCCGATCGCTGCTCGCGCAGTCGCATCCGCTGATCGATCTCTGGATATCCGACGACGGCTCCGCCGATGGCACGCCTGCCATCATCGAAGCCTGGAAGCCCCGCTGGACAAAGGGCCGGATCACATTGGTCGATGGGCCAGGGAAAGGTTTTGCCGCCAACTTCCGGTCGATGATCCTCGATCCTCGCATTGACGCTGATTGCTACGCCTTCAGCGATCAGGATGATGTCTGGGAGCCTGACAGGCTTGAAAGCGCCCTTGGCTGGATGCAGGCATTCGACACTGACATTGCGCTGATGAGCTGCTCGCGAACCGCGACCATGACCGAAACCGGCAGGCTGGTTGGCCATTCGCCGCTGTTTAGCCGTCCGCCGTCGTTCCGCAATGCTCTGGTGCAGAGCATCGCCGGCGGCAACACCATGCTGCTCAACCGCGCGGCGCGCGACCTGTTGGCCAGGGCCTCCGCGCACACCGGCTTCGTCAGCCACGATTGGTGGGCTTACCTGATCGTCACCGGTGCGGGCGGCGTCGTCCGCTACGATCCGCGGCCCTTGGTACGCTACCGCCAGCATGCGGCAAATCTGGTGGGCGCCAACGCATCGTGGCAGGCGCGGATTTCGCGGCTCGGTCGCCTGTTCAAGGGCCAGTTCGCGGACTGGACCGATGTCAATCTTGCCGGGCTTGCCGTCAATCGCGATCTCCTGACCCGGGATGCGCTGGCGTGCCTCGACCTGTTCGCAAACGGCAGGCGCGGCGGTCTTTTCCAACGCCTGGGCGCCCTGCGCAAGAGCGGCGTCTATCGACAGACTTTTGCGGGGACCCTTGGGCTTTATCTCGCCTTTGCCCTGGGGCGTATCTGAATATCGGCGACCGCGTGGCGTGCTTGGTCAGGACCGCGACCTCATGCTACGCCGCCCGGATGGATGGGCTGTGTCGCGGTTGCCGCGTAAGCCCTGGCAGGGAGCCCATCGGCCACTCATGAAGACAGCCAAGAAAATCTTCGATCTCGCCGGTGCGGCCGTGCTGCTGGTGGCAACCTCTCCCATTCTATTGCTCGCCATTCTTGCCGTCCGGATATCGTCGCCTGGCCCGGTGATTTTTTCGCAAACGCGGGTTGGCCGGGAAGGGGCGCTCTTTCGCTGCCACAAACTAAGGACGATGTACCAGGGAACGCCATCCTTGCCCTCGCATGAAACACCCGTGAGCGCCGTGACATCGGTTGGAAAGGGCTTGCGGAAATTCAAGCTCGACGAGTTGCCGCAACTCTGGAATGTCCTGCGCGGCGAAATGAGCCTGGTCGGGCCGCGACCCTGCCTGCCGACCCAGACGGAACTGATCGAATGCCGCGGGCGGTTGGGTGTTTTGCAGGCTCTGCCGGGGATGACAGGCTTGGCCCAGATCAGGGGCATCGACATGTCGAACCCGCAACTACTGGCCGAAACCGATGCCACCTATCTCAGGACCGCGTCCTTCTGGCTCGACCTTCGGATTCTGGTTGGAACACTTTATCGCGGCTGAGCAGCCCCGAATTAAAGGCGGAAACCGTTCTTGGATCACGTCAAACAGGAAGTCTTGGCTTCCGGAGCCGCGCTATCTCGGTCAGCCGCTCCAGCGTCTCGGTTTCTGGCGCCCAGCCTTCCGAGGCAAGCAGGGAAGGGTCGCAAATCTGTGTCGCGGTCAGGCTGTCCCAGAACCTTCGCTTGCCAAGCAGAATGGCGGCTGCCCGCATCGGTCCGGCCGGCATTGTCACCAGTCGCGCCGGCCTGTCGAACCCAAGGCGAAAGGCACCGATGATGGTGGCGACGGAAACCGGCGGCACGTCGCTGGCGGTGTAGACCGGACGAAGTGGCTGCTGATGGCAAAGCAGATGCCACACGGCCCGTGCCGCCGATTGCGATGACAGCAGTGAGCGGTTTGCCGTCAGTGCACCCGTCGGCATCGGCAGAGCCGTGTCGGCGAGCCGCATCAGCGTCGCCAGGTTTCCTTTCATGCCGATCCCGTAGACCGGAGGCAGGCGCAATATGACGGCATCGGACCGGCCATGCGAAGCATAGGCGCCCAGCACGGCAATTTCCGCTTCGCGTTTGGAGCGTCCGTAGGCGTCTTGCGGCTCGGGGACCGTTTCTTCGTCGATCATTGCGCTGGCACCCGCGCCGATCACGGCCCGGATCGAGGATAGATGGATAAACCGTCCGCTTGCCTGAGCGGCGGCGGCATGCGCCAGCCGTGCGCTCAATTGCGCATTGGCTGCTCGAAAGTCGGCTTCGGTAGCATTGCCCCGGTCATTGTTCAGACCCGCGCAATGGATGACATCCGTAACATCCCTGGTCAGCGCCAGGAAGGCGGCGGCCGACGCATCGAAGCCGGGCATCGGTATTGCGTCGGAACCCGGATCAAGTCGCTCCGGTTGGCGCGAAGCGACGCGAAGCTCGACACCGGCCTCACGAAGTCGATGGACCACCTGGCGGCCGATGAAGCCCGTCGCGCCCGTAACCAGGACTTTCATTGTCTTTCCCACACCGTCTATCGGGCGGCTGGCGGAGGTGCCAGGCCTTCCACCCCTGATGGAGCGGTTTGGCCTTTCGCGGGTGGTACCGCGTCGGCCTCCACCCCTGATGGAACGGTTTGGCTCTCCATCAACGCAGCCTGGCGCCCGCAGGCAAGATACGTTCCCGACACCAGAAAGACCATGAAGACTGAATCCAGAATGTCATGACCGAGCAGGATTCCAGTCATTCCAGCGGTCAGGTAGGTGATGACGAGGGCGACAATCATGGTGGCGCCGAACCGCTCGATCGGATCGGCGCTGTTGCGCAGCACCAAAGCGGCGTTCCTGGCGGCGATCACGAAGATCGCCGCCAGCGTCAGCGCGCCCAGGAGCCCCGCTTGCACCAAGGCGGTCAGGAAGCCGTTGTGGAAATGATTGAACCCTGCGTCCAACCCGAACTGATCTTGAAAGCCCTGCTTGATCAAGAGATGGGTGGCACCCACCCCGTGTCCGAACAACGGCATCTCACGAAATGCCTTGAGGCCAATATCCCAAAGGGCAACGCGCGCTCCCAAGGCTGTCGTATGGTCACCGTGGGCCATCGCAACCCAGTCGGAGTGCAGAAATGCGATACGTCCTGCTATCGTCTGGAAGCCGAAAGCCGCGATCGGAACCGCAATCGCGGCCAGCAGCAAAAGCAGGCGAACGGCACTTTTCCCTCTCAGCCGTCGCTGGTTGATCAGCAGAACGGCGACGCCGGCGATCAGCAGCGCCAGCCAGACAATGCGTGTACCGGAATAGACGATGGCGATCGTTCCGCCGAGCGCGGCGCAGATGAGGGCGATCCTGTATCTCTCTATGCCGGACAGGGCAGCAGCCACGCAGGTCACCACTGCAAGGCACAGAACCTCGGCGAAAATGATCGCATTCCCGGCCCCGCCCTCCGCGCGTATACCGAGCAGATACTGCTGGTAGACCGCCAGCAGCAGCGCGCCAAAACAGGCCGCCATGCTGGCCAGCACAATGATGCGGACGAGCATTGTCTTTTGCGAAATGCTCCAGGTTGAATAGGAGACGGGGAAAAGCAGAAAGGTGATCAGCGGCAGAAGATGCCGTGCGTCCCCGACGATCGCGTGGTTGACGATGGACGCCAGGACATTGCTTGCGCAATAGGCATAGATCGCGATCGTCAGCGCCATCATCGCCCGGTCGACATTGAAGCGCCTTCTCTTCAAGGCGATCAACAGGACGGACCACAGTCCGCCGCCATTGAACACGAAGCTGACCGCGGATCCCAGGATCGGCGGGAAAAAAAAGCAAAAAATGGAGAAGTAGATATTGATCCGCGAAGGCGTGAATTGCTGCCTTATGGATGAAAGCCGGTTCAATTTTCGGCCCCGCTACTCCGGAGAAGTTTTTATGCGCCACATACCTGTTGGTGAAATCGAATGTGCGCGCCTCGAAATTGCCCACCCTTGATGGCGCATCTGACCCGGTTCCAAAAGAGCGTATAGCGGCTGGGCCGCTGTTTCGATAGTGCGTGCGCATCGATTGCCGCTGAAAGCCGGCGGTCGCGATCGGTCGACCCCGCTGCGGCGCGGGCGTGCGCTCATAGGCAATATTTTTCCTGCCTTTTCTCGGCTGGACGGCTTGCAAGCAGAAATTTCCGGGTTTTGGGACAGGTGTGGAAAATTTATTCTCGAACCGACCGCTGCCGGACTGGTCTTGCATTGTTCTGGACAGCGACGATCTGCTAGAACGCCCGCACGAAACACTTTGCTCAGAGGCGAAGCTTGAATCGGGCGTAAAAGGCTCGATGATTTAAACTAGGGTCTCTGTCGCGAGGCACGAGAGAACGCTTACAGTCCATGACCATTGCGCTGACGCATTTGCAGCGGCTTGAAGCCGAGTCCATTCACATATTCCGCGAGGTTGCGGCGGCCTTCACCAAGCCGGTCATGCTTTACTCCGTCGGCAAGGATTCGTCGGTGCTGATGCATCTGGCGATGAAGGCGTTCTATCCGGCCAAGCCGCCCTTTCCCTTTCTTCACGTCGACACCACCTGGAAATTTCGCGAGATGATCGCATTTCGCGATCAGATGGCGCAGAAGCTGGGTTTCGACCTTCTGGTTCATGTCAACGAAGACGGTGTGCGCGACAACATCAATCCGTTCGATCATGGTTCGAACACCCACACCCATGTGATGAAGACCGTCGCGTTGCGCCAGGCGCTCGACAAATACGGCTTCGACGCCGCCTTTGGCGGCGCCCGCCGCGACGAGGAAAAGTCGCGCGCGAAGGAGCGCATCTTCTCGTTCCGCAATGCCCAGCATGTGTGGGACCCGAAGAACCAGCGGCCTGAGATGTGGAAGATTTTCAACACGCGTATCGCGCAAGGGGAATCGATCCGCGTCTTCCCCTTGTCGAACTGGACCGAGCTCGACATCTGGCAGTACATTCTGCAGGAAAACATCCCGATCGTGCCGCTCTATTTCGCCAAACAGCGGCCGGTCGTTGAGCGCGATGGCATGTTGATCCTCAAGGACGACGAGCGCATGAAGCTGCGCCCCGGCGAAGTCGTGGAGAACCGGCTGGTGCGCTTCCGCACACTTGGCTGCTATCCGCTGACCGGGGCCATCGAATCCGACGCCGACACGCTCGAGGCCATCGTCGGCGAGATGCTGACGGCACGCACCTCCGAACGGCAGGGTCGCCTGATCGACCGCGATGAAGCCGGCTCGATGGAAAAGAAGAAGCGCGAGGGGTATTTCTGACCATGCGCCACATCATGGCAAAGAGCCTCGCCCCCACGGACGGCGTCCGCGATTATCTGGCCGCGCAGGAGAAGAAGTCGCTGCTGCGCTTCCTGACCTGCGGTTCGGTGGATGACGGCAAGTCGACGTTGATCGGTCGCCTTTTGTCCGACACCAAGCAGATTTTCGAGGACCAGCTCGCCGCGCTCGAGCGCGATTCGCGCAAGCACGGCACGACGGGCGACGACATCGACTTCGCGCTGTTGGTCGACGGCCTGGAGGCCGAGCGCGAGCAAGGCATCACCATCGACGTCGCCTACCGCTTCTTCGCCACGCCGAAGCGCAAGTTCATCGTCGCCGACACGCCCGGCCACGAGCAATATACCCGCAACATGGCGACAGGCGCATCGACCGCCGATCTGGCGATCGTGCTGATCGATGCCAGGCAGGGCGTGCTGCGCCAGACAAGGCGCCACTCGATCATCGCGTCGCTGCTCGGCATCCGTCACATCGTGCTGGCGGTCAACAAGATCGATCTTGTCGATTTTGACCAGGCGGTCTTCGACAGGATCGTCGAGGACTACCGGCAGTTTTCACGCGACCTCGGTTTCCAGACCGTCGCGCCGATCCCGATGTCGGCCCGCTACGGCGACAACGTCAGCGGCCGCTCCGAAAACACGCAATGGTATTCCGGCCCGACGCTGATCGAGCATCTCGAAACCGTCTCGGTAGACCAAGCCACGGCCGAGCTGCCGTTCCGCTTTCCGGTTCAGTACGTCAATCGCCCCAATCTCGATTTTCGCGGTTTTGCCGGCACCATCGCGTCCGGAACGATCGCGCAAGGTGACGAGGTCGTCGTCGCCAAATCGGGCAAGTCCTCGCATGTCAAACGCATCGTCGCCTATGGCGGTGACCTCAAACAGGCGGTGGCCGGCCAGGCTGTCACGCTGGTCCTTGACGACGAGGTCGAGGTTTCCAGGGGCAACATGCTGGTTTCGCCGGCCGCCCGACCTCAGGTCGCGGACCAGTTCGCCGCCAACGTCGTCTGGTTCGACGAGCATGCGCTTCTGCCGGGCCGCTCCTATATCCTGCGCACCGAGACCGATCAGACCAGCGCCACCGTCACCGACTTGAAATACCGCATCAATGTCAACGACTTTGCCCATGAGGCGGCCAAGTCGCTTGAAATGAATGAAGTCGGCATCTGCAACATCTCGACGCGGGCGCCGATCGCCTTCGATCCGTTTGGCGAGAACCGTACCACTGGCGCCTTTATCCTGATCGATCGCATCAGCAACGCCACCGTTGGCGCCGGCATGATCGTACATTCGCTGCGCCGCGCCGAAAACATCCACTGGCAATCGCTCGATGTCGGCAAGCGTTTGCGCGCCGACATGAAGAACCAGCGTCCCGCCGTGTTCTGGTTCACGGGGCTTTCGGGTTCCGGCAAGTCGACGATCGCCAACCTGTTCGAGAAGAAGCTGTTCGCCACCGGCCGCCATACCTATATTCTCGATGGTGACAATGTTCGTCACGGTCTTAACCGCGATCTGGGATTTACGGACGCCGACCGCGTCGAGAACATTCGCCGTGTCGCCGAAGTGGCCAAGCTGATGGCAGACGCCGGGCTGGTCGTTATCGTCTCCTTCATTTCGCCGTTCAGCGCCGAGCGGCGCATGGCCAGGGAATTGATGGCCGATGGCGAGTTCATCGAGGTGTTTGTCGATACGCCTTTCGAGGAATGCGCCAGGCGTGATCCAAAGGGCCTCTATGCTCGCGCGCTGAATGGCGAGATCAAGAACTTCACCGGTGTCGATTCGCCTTACGAGGCGCCGGAGAAACCGGAAATCCATCTGAAGACGCTCGGCAGATCGGCCGAAGAGATGGTAGATGCCCTGGAACACTGGCTGAACGAGCGTGACATTGCCGAAGACCAATATGACAATGGCGGCGGCATCTGACGACGCCTCGATGCTTGAAGTCTTCGAGCGGCTGGCGCTGGCGGCCGGGCGCGAAGTGATGCGCGTGTTCCACGCCGGCTGCGCCGTCGACCGCAAATCGGACTCCTCGCCAGTGACCGAGGCGGATCGCGAGAGCGAGAAGATCATTCTCGCGGGCCTGCGTGCCGCGTTCCCCGACATTCCCTGCGTGGCCGAGGAGGAAGCAGCCGCCGGTGTCATGCCGGGCGAACTTGGCGAGGCCTTCTTCCTTGTTGATCCACTTGACGGTACCAAGGAATTCGTCAACCGACGCACCGATTTCACCGTCAACATCGCCCTTGTCCGTCATGGCGTACCGGAAATCGGCGTCGTCTTCGCGCCATGCCGCGGCCGCTTCTTTTCCGGTTTGCCGGGCAGGGCAGAATCGCTTGAAATCGATGGTGAATACAGGATTGTTTCTCGCCGGCCGATTTCGGCTAGAAACGCCGTGACGCCGCTGGCCGTGGTTGCCAGCCGCTCACACAATACGCCCGAAACCGAAGCCTATATTCGCGACCTCGGTGCCGCCGAGATCGTCTCGGTCGGTTCGTCGCTGAAATTCTGCCTTCTCGCCAATGCCGAGGCCGATATCTATCCGCGCTTCGGTCGCACCATGGAATGGGATACCGCGGCGGGTGACGCGGTGCTGCGTGCCGCCGGGGGCACGACGCGCACGCTGGACGGCAAGCCCTTGGCCTATGGCAAACGCAATCAGGCCGATGACGCGGATTTCGCCAACCCGCATTTCATTGCCAGCGGCAGGATTGCAACCGGGGAGCGTATCGAAAGTTGAGGTGAAAACCTCTGGTCTATGGCCTATCCTGTATCGACGTTCCCTGAGTCGGTAATTGAATGTCCTTTTTTCAGAAATGCCATGCCGTCATTTTGGGCGGCTTTCCGGTCTGGACCAGCAATCGTGATGAAATAATCCTCAGGATGTTGCTGGGCCTCTACGCCCTCGCTCCCGCCCTTTTCGTCTTCGTCGAAATGTCTCCGACGGTCTTGGCGCTGGTCGGGGGACTCATGGGCGCTCTTACCCTTTTGACCAAGGGAGTACGCTTTGGCAGGGCAACGATAGGCCTCGTCTTCGCTCTCGCTCTCCTGTCCGGCTTTGTTCTGTCGAGCGCCTTGTGGTCCGTCGACGCGGGCCGCTCTCTCTCGGCGGCGAAGGATGTGTTTGGCTACGCGATCGCCGCCATACTGCTGGTTCATGGCATCCTCGCGCTTTCAAGCGCTCAACGCGATCGGCTCGCGGCGGCCTCGCTGTTCGGCATGTTCATCGGCCTCGTGTCGGTGATGGGCTGGGAACTGTATTTTGCGTTCTTCACCGCGGATCCCCGATTTGTGGAAAATGTTTTCACCCTCCACAAGATCACGGTCTACGGAGCCTTTTTTGCCGTCATATTTCTTGCGCAGCCGAGGCTGGTCTGGAAGGGGCTTGCGGCTCTCTTTGCCGTCCTGACATTGCTCTACGGCCAATCGACCGGCGTCAATCTGGCGATTGTCGTCGTCGCGGTCATGTTTGTCATGCCCGCCAAATACCGCCACCACGCACTGATCGGATGCTTCGCCGTCTATTTGTCTCTTGCCCTCATCGCCCCCTTCGTCATCTCGCCGCTGTTCGCCTACCTCAAAACAACGGGATGGCTGGCTTTCTATCCAGGCACGTTCGCCGCGCGCCTTGATCTTTGGCAGATGATCTCGCCCTCCATTGCGGACCAGCCGCTTCTCGGCCATGGCGCCAATACGATGAGAAACGCGGTAGGGGTCGTCGTGAACCCCACATATTATGCCCAGGTGGACCTCCCAAGCGCCCATAACATCGTATTCGATCTGTGGTACGAACTGGGAGCGCTGGGCATCATCGTGTATGGGGTGCTGCTGGCGGCGATCATAAGAGTGATCCGCCCTCTGAGCGGATCCTGCCATTTCATCGCCAGCAATTGCCTGATCATAGCCGTCGTCGAACTCTCGGTCGACCATCGGATCTGGTTGTCATGGGTGCTCGGCACCTTGGTCTTCACAGCGAGCATCTGCATGGTGCAGTGCCGCTCCGTTACCGGACCGGGGATCGGTCACCGGACCACGAGACGCACTGCGACCCTCGCGGAATAACGGCGCGCGCACGGCCGCCGTCCCATGCCGGTCTTGGAATCCCCGGCTGTCGGCGATTATTCGGCCGCGGCCTGCGCCGAGTTGGAGCCGATATAGTTGCGGATTGTCTCGATGATCCGGTCCTGGTCGGCTTCGCTGAGATAGGGATGCATCGGCAGACACAGGATCCGCTTCGGCAGGTCTTCCGAGACGGCAAGACCGGTTGGCGTGCGCGGGTAGTCGCGATAGGCGATCTGCTCATGCAGCGGCTTGACGTAGTAGATGACGGACGGAATGCCCTTTTCGCTCAAATGCGCTTTGAGCCCGTCACGCTTCGGCGTCTCGATCGCGTATTGCGCCCAGGCAGAGCGGCTGCCATCCAGGTTGCGGGCCGCGGTCATGATGTCGCCGAGGCCTTCAGCATAACGCTGGGCTACCACTTGCCTCGCCACCATCTCTTCCTCGAGGATGGCGAGTTTCTCGATCAGGATTGCCGCCTGCAGCGTGTCGAGCCGTGAGTTGATGCCGACACGGATATTGTCGTATTGCGTTTCGCCCTTGCCGTGGAAGGCAAAGGATCTCAGCTGGTCGGCCAGAGCGTCATCATTGGTGAACATCGCGCCGCCGTCGCCATAGCAGCCGAGCGGCTTGGCCGGATAGAAGCTGGTCGAGCCGACATGGCCGAACGCGCCGCACATCCTGCCTTCGAGCGAGCCACCCATCGACTGCGCGGCATCCTCGATCACCAACAGGCCTTCGCGATTGGCAATCGCCATGATCGCCTCATAGTCGGCGGCGAGGCCGAACAGGTCGACGGGAATGATCGCCTTCGGCTTCAGCCGGCCTTCTTTCTTGATCATCGCGATCGCCGCCTCGAGGCTGGCGATATCCACATTGTAGGTCTTCGGATCGACATCGACAAAGACTGGTTCGGCCTTGGCCAGCGCCACCACCTCCGCCGTGGCGGCGAAGGTGAAGCTCGGCACGAACACCGCGTCGCCCGGGCCGATACCGGCGGCAAACAGCGGTAAAAGCAGCGCATCGGTGCCGTTGGCGCAGGCAACCACATGCTTGACGCCGATATAGGCGGCGAGCTTTTTCTCGAACTCGCCGACCTGGGGGCCAAGGATGTAGCGGCCGTCCTCGACGACATGGTCGATCGCGGCTTTCAGCCGGTCGCGGATACGTTCGCGCTGCGCGCCAAGATCGATGAACTGCATGTCGGCCTCAATGCCTGCCAATAACCGGCCCGCTGGTATCAGACTTGGCGCGGCTGAAAAAGCCGGCCGCGGACCGGGCGCATAGTGCAAGTGTCGCAGCCCGTTACCGTGTTTTGCCGGCGTATTGCCCCAAAAAGCCGGGAAACCGGGCTTGGCGGTACAATACAAGCCTCTTTTATCGCGGTTTTCCAGCGCATGGAAACATAAAGTGATCGCGCCGGAGGGCCGATCAGCCGATCTCGTGCCGCCAGGGGGGATTGGCGCCGGCTCGTGACACCGTCACCGCCGCCGCCTTGGCGCCGAGCGCCAATGCTTTGCGGATAGCGTCTTCCGACAGGCTGGAAATAGCCGTCTTCGTCAGCAGGCCTTGCTCATGCAGGGAGGCAAGGATGCCGGCGTTGAACGTGTCTCCGGCGCCGACGGTGTCGACCACCTTCACTGTCTCCGGCATGACGGTGACCCGGTGCTGCTTGCTGTAGCCAACGGCACCCTCGCTGCCATGCGTGACGACGATCAGTTTCGGGCCACGGTCGAGCCAATTGCGCACGACATCCTCGTGCGATCCGGCCTCGTCGAACCAGTTGAGGTCTTCGTCCGACAATTTGACGATGTCGGCCATGGCCATCATCTCCCTGATGCGCCTGAGGTGCTTGGCCTTGTCGGGGATGAAGTTCGGCCGGATGTTGGGATCGAGCATCATCACGCGAGCCTCGTGCTCACGCCGCATGAATTCCTCATAGGCCGATCCCGCCGGCTCCGAGATCAGGCTGATGGCGCCGAACAGCATCGCCTCGATCTCGCCGCCCAGTTGCGGCAGGTCCTCGATGGTCAGCATGCGACCGGCCGTGTTCTCGTCATAGAAGGTGTAGGTGGCCTGGCCGTTGTTCAGCCGCACGAAGGCCAGCGTCGTCGGCCGGGGCGAGGTGTGCGCGTAGGTCGAACTGACCTTGCTCGCCCCCAGCGCATCGCGGAACTGGCCGCCGAACAGGTCCGACGACAGGCCCGAGAAGAAGCCGGCCGGCGCGCCGAGGCGGCCGAGCGCGATCGCGCTGTTGAAGACAGCGCCGCCGACATAAGGAGCGAAGGCCGGCTCATCCTGCGTGGTGGTGCGCGGCAGCATGTCGATCAGGGCTTCGCCGCAGCAGAGGATCATGGCTTCCTGGTCTCCGGCGGATAGATCACGCCCTTGCGGATGATGATGTTGGCGTAAAGCCGCGGCTCGCTTGTCGCGACGATGGCATGCGCCGATTTGACCCGTGCATAGAAGTCGGCGCCGGCCAGTGCAACCACCTTGCGTCCCGGCGCGCGTTTGGCGCAGATCGCCTCCATTTCACGATGGACAGGGTCGGCAAGCGACGGATCGCCTTTCACCGAGGCGCGAAACAGCGCCTCCGGCACGACATCGTCGACCGGAAGCAGCGTCAGTATCGCGTCGAGGACGGGAATGAGGGCATGGCCGTCGGTCCGGATGAGGCGTCTTGCCTGCTCCTGCGCCGGATAGTTCCCGTCGACCAGGGCAATTTCGTCGCCATGGCCCATGGCCCGCAACGTCGCCAGAAGCTCCGGACCAAGCAGCGCCGGGATGCCAATCAGCATTCAGGCGCTCCTGGCGATCGTCGTCGAACCGATGAGGAAGCGTTCGGAAAGCGGCAGGCTTGCGCCGCCGAGTGCCCGCGCATGGATGCCCACGCTCCCCTCGCGAACGGCCGGAAGTTTCAAGCCTTCGCCGTCGATCGCGTCGATTGCCGTCACGACCGCCTCGACCAGCCTTTGCCGTACGGCCTTCGGCATCCAGCCGTCGATGACCGCGGCCTCGAAATCGATGACCGAGGACGCCGCGACGATGGCGTAGGCGAGCGCCTGCGAGGCGCTGGCGATCCACGCGTCGAGTTCGGCGCCGATCTCTCCCCAATCCTCGGGTGAGGTCCACAGATAGGAAGCCTCGACGCCACGCGCATTGAGCGCTTTTTCCAGCATGGCGATCGAGGCCACGTCGATCAGCTGGGTCGGTTTTCCATCCGGCCCGGGCACGGGCATGGAGCCGAGCGCGCCGGCATTGCCGGTCGGGCCGCCGAAGAGCCGGCCATTGAGCACGATGCCGCCGCCGGCAAAGGCGCCGATGTAGAAATAGACGAAGTCCCGCGCCGCGCCCGTCTGGCCGAAGACCAGTTCGGCGCCGCAGGCGGAGGTGGCATCGTTCTGCAGATAGACCGGAAAATCGCACTGCGCCTGGATATCGGCCCTGATGTCGCGATGGCGCCATTCGTCCATGACCTCGCGCGGCGCGCCGGCGGTGTCGGCCCAGTTCCAGAGTTCGAACGGCATGGCGATGCCAAGTCCGGCAATGCGCTTGTCCTGCGCCGGAGTTAGGGCGCCGCGCATCGTCTTCATGCCTGCCGTGACGAAGTCGACCGTCTCGCGCGGGGCAGGGTAGCGGTAGGAGTGCTGCAGCATCGAGCGCACATTGCCGAGAAAGTCGATCAGCACGAGTTCGGCGCTGCGGCGGCCGATCTTGAGGCCGATGAAGAAGGCGCCTTCGGGATTGAGCGCCATGGGGATCGAGGGCTGGCCGATCTTGCCGCGCAACGGCGCCTGGCGCACGAGCAGGCTTTCTTCCTCCAGCTCGCGCATGATGACGGACACCGTCTGCGCCGAAAGTCCGGTCATGCGGGCGATGTCGGACTTCGCCAGACTGCCATGCTGGCGCACCAGCGAAAGCACCAGGCGCTCATTGTGGTCGCGCATGCCGCTCTGGTTGGTGCCGCGGTGAATAAGGCTCTCATTCGCTTCGGGCGAACCATGCCTCGTAGTGGCGGTCTCCACCCTGTTCCTCCCGTCGTTTCCCCTCAATGCTTTTGGGCCAGAATGAGTGAAGGGCGCAAGGCTGTCAATAATAAATAAGAGTGATTTAATTATTGACAGATGGCCTGGTCTAGTGTTTTTTGATCGGGCATCCGCGCTGGGAGAAGTCGCCTGGATGCCGTGCGGGTGCCGGTTGGCCGGCATTCGAGAGTGTTCCACTGGGAGGAAATCGTGACCAATACAAAACTGTTAAAGTCCACCGTTTTCGCGGCGGCCGCGCTGGGTCTGATGGCGTTCGCTTCGTCCGCATCCGCCGCCGGCGTCGGCGCCTGCCTGATCACCAAGACCGACACCAATCCTTTCTTCGTCAAGATGAAGGAGGGTGCGACCGCCAAGGCCAAGGAACTTGGCGTCGATCTCAAGACCTATGCTGGCAAGATCGACGGTGACAGCGAGAGCCAGGTAGCCGCGATCGAAAGCTGCATCGCCGACGGTGCGAAGGGCATTCTGATCACCGCGTCCGACACCAAGGGCATCGTGCCGACGGTGAAGAAGGCGCGCGACGCTGGCCTGCTGGTGATTGCGCTCGACACGCCGCTCGATCCGATCGATGCCGCCGACGCGACCTTCGCCACCGACAATCTGGAGGCCGGCAAGCTGATCGGCGCCTGGGCCGCCGCCACGCTGGGCGACAAGGCCAAGGATGCCAAGATCGGCTTCCTCGACCTGACCCCCTCGCAGCCGACGGTCGACGTGCTGCGCGACCAGGGCTTCATGATGGGCTACGGCATCGACGTGAAGGACCCCAACAAGATCGGCGATGAGACCGATCCGCGCATCGTCGGCCACGACGTGACGAACGGCAATGAGGAAGGCGGCCGCAAGGCGATGGAAAACCTTCTGCAGAAGGACAACACCATCAACGTCATCCACACCATCAACGAGCCGGCCGCGGTCGGCGCCTACCAGGCGCTCAAGGCCGTCGGCCTTGAAAAGCAGGTGCTGATCGTTTCGGTCGACGGCGGTTGCCCCGGCGTGAAGTCGGTCGCCGAAGGCGTCATCGGCGCCACCTCGCAGCAATATCCGCTGCAGATGGCCGCGCTTGGCATCGAGGCGATCGCCGCTTTCGCCAAGGACGGCACCAAGCCGAAGCCGACCGAGGGCAAGAACTTCTTCGACACCGGCGTCAACCTCGTCACCGACAAGCCGGCCACGGGCGTCAAGTCCATCGACACCAAGGAAGGCCTCGCCAAGTGCTGGGGCTGATGCTGGCCTGACCGGCAACGAAGAAACCTGGACGGTCGGGGCTTGATCCCCGACCGCTTCGGGTGGACGATAGGTCGCGTGACCGCGAACAATCCCGGCGACAGACCGGAAAGGCGTGGACGGGCGTCGGCGACTGGCTGACACCCTACGGGGAGGAAACATGTCTCAAGCTCAGGAATTCGAGAAGGTTCTCTCGAGCAGCGACACAAGCGTTGCCGCTTTCGACGAGCACAAATCGGCGGTCAGGCGCATCCAGCACTTCCTGCATTCGACGCCGGCGGCGGTGCCGCTGATCGTGCTGGTTTTGTCGATCGTCATTTTCGGCGTCACCATCGGCGGACGTTTCTTCTCGTCCTACACGCTGACGCTGATCCTGCAGCAGATCGCCATTGTCGGTATTCTGGGGGCCGCGCAGACGCTGGTCATCCTGACCGCCGGCATCGATCTGTCGATCGGCGTCATCATGGTGATTTCAGCCGTGATCATGGGCAATTGTGCCGTCAGCTACGGCCTGCCGAGCGTGCTCGCCGTCGCCATCGGTCTTGCGGCCGGTGCCGCCTGCGGACTGCTCAACGGGGTGCTGGTCGCCTACATGAAGCTGCCGCCCTTCATCGTGACGCTTGGCACCTGGAACATCGTCATGGCCACGAACTTCATCTATTCGGCCAATGAGACGATCCGCGACACCGACGTCGACATCCAGGCGCCATTGCTGCATCTGTTCGCCTTGAGCTTCAAGGTCGGCACCGCGGTGCTGACGGCCGGCGTGATCGCCATGGTCGCCCTGGTTCTGCTCCTCTGGTATGTGCTCAATCACACGGCATGGGGCCGCCATGTCTACGCCGTCGGCGACGACCAGGAGGCCGCCAAGCTGTCCGGCATCCAGACCAAGAAGGTGCTGATGACGGTCTACACCCTCGCCGGGCTGATCGCCGCTTTCGCGGCCTGGGTCTCCATCGGCCGCAACGGTTCGATCTCTCCGTCGGCCGCCGTCACCGACTACAATCTGCAGGCGATTACCGCGACGGTGATCGGCGGTATTTCTCTCTTCGGCGGGCGAGGCTCGATCCTGGGCACGCTGTTTGGCGCCATGATCGTCGGCGTCGTCTCCATGGGCCTCAACATGCTGGGCGCCGATCCGCAATGGAAAGTGCTGCTCACCGGTGTCTTGATCATCGGCGCCGTGGCGGTCGATCAATGGATCAGAAAGGTTTCGGCATAGTCATGACCCAGGAACCCATCCTCACCGCGCGCGGCCTGGTCAAGCGCTATGGCCGTGTCACCGCCCTCGATAATGCCGACTTCGACCTCTATCCCGGCGAGATCCTTGCCGTCATCGGCGACAATGGCGCCGGCAAGTCATCGCTCATCAAGGCGATTTCCGGCGCTGTCGTGCCCGACGAAGGTGAAATCCGGCTTGAAGGCAAAACCGTTGCCTTCAAGTCGCCGATGGAAGCCCGCGAAGCCGGCATCGAAACCGTCTACCAGAACCTGGCGCTGTCACCGGCACTGTCCATCGCCGACAACATGTTCCTTGGCCGCGAGATCCGCAAACCGGGTTTCCTTGGCCAGTGGTTGCGCATGCTCGACCGCCCGGCAATGGAAAAGCGGGCTCGTGACAAGCTCACCGAACTTGGTCTGATGACCATCCAGAACATCGGCCAGGCGGTGGAGACGCTCTCGGGTGGCCAGCGCCAAGGCGTGGCGGTGGCGCGCGCGGCCGCTTTCGGCTCGAAAATGGTGATCATGGACGAGCCGACGGCCGCACTTGGCGTCAAGGAGAGCCGCCGCGTGCTCGAATTGATCCTCGACGTGAAGAAACGCGGCCTGCCGATCGTGCTCATCTCGCACAACATGCCGCATGTCTTCGAGGTGGCCGACCGCATCCACATTCATCGCCTCGGCCGTCGCCTCGCCGTCATCGACCCCAAGCAATATACGATGTCCGATGCCGTTGCGTTCATGACAGGGGCAAAAGCGCCCCCGGAAGCCGCATTGGCGGCCTGAAACGCCGACGTGCCGCAGGGTAAGCAGACAGGGGTCTTCTCTAAATCGATTGAAAACATGCTGCAATGCACTAGGATGGGCTGGGCGAAACGGTGAAAGCCGGTATGATCAGGTCAAACGAACGAGAGGCGATATGACATCCGCCATGACGATCGAAGCCCCCGCTCTCGACAATCCCGACCCCAAGACGCTCGCCGAGGAAGTCTTGATGTCGCTCAAATACAGGGTTGGCAAGGACACCACCGTCGCGACCCAATACGACTGGCTGACCGCCTCGATCAAGGTCGTGCGCGACCGCGTGGTCGACCATTGGATGCAGGCGACCAAGGAAGCCTACGATCAGCAGGAAAAGCGCGTTTATTACCTGTCGCTCGAATTCCTGATCGGGCGTCTGATGCGCGACGCCTTCTCCAACCTCGGCCTGATGGAGAACATGCGTGAAGCGCTGTCCTCGCTCGGCGTCGATCTCGACCTGATCGCGGCGCTCGAACCGGACGCCGCGCTTGGCAATGGCGGCCTCGGCCGGCTCGCCGCCTGCTTCATGGAAAGCATGGCGACGGTCGACATCCCCGCCCACGGCTACGGCATCCGCTACGCCAACGGCATGTTCCGGCAGGAAATCCACGATGGCTGGCAGGTCGAGCTGCCCGAGACCTGGCTCGACCACGGCAATCCCTGGGAGTTCGAGCGGCGTGAGCGCTCCTTCGAGGTCGGCTTCGGTGGTTCGGTCGAATCGATCACCTCCAGGGACGGCCGCCTCGAACGCCATGTCTGGAAGCCGAGGGAGCATGTTCTGGCGGTCGCCTATGACACGCCTGTGGCCGGCTGGCGCGCCAAGCGCGTCAACACGCTGCGCCTGTGGTCCGGCATGCCGATCGACCCGATCCGGCTCGACAAGTTCAACGCCGGCGACCACATCGGTGCGCTGGCCGAAAGCAACAAGGCCGATGCGCTGTCGCGGGTGCTCTATCCAGCCGATTCCCACATGGCCGGACAGGAACTCAGGCTCAGGCAAGAATGTTTCTTCTCCACCGCCTCGCTGCAGGACATCGTCCAGCGGCATCTGAGCCAATATGGTGATCTCAAGTCGCTGCCCGACAAGGCGGCGATCCATCTCAACGACACCCATCCGGCGATCGCCGTGCCCGAACTGATGCGGCTTCTGATGGACGTCCACGGCATGGATTTCGATCTCGCCTGGGATATCACCAAACGCACCTTCGGCTACACCAACCACACGCTGCTGCCCGAAGCACTGGAAAGCTGGCCGGTGCCGCTGTTCGAGCGGCTGCTGCCGCGTCATATGCAGATCGTCTACGCCATCAACGCGCAGGTGCTGCTCGAAGCCCGCGCCACCGATCAGTTCTCGGACGAGCAGATCAGCCGTATCTCGCTGATCCAGGAGAATGGCGACCGCCGGGTGCGCATGGGCAATCTGGCCTTTGTCGGTTCGCATTCGATCAACGGCGTGTCGGCGCTGCATACCGAGTTGATGAAGGAGACGGTCTTCGCCGATCTGCACCGGCTCTACCCCGACCGCATCAACAACAAGACCAACGGCATCACGCCGCGGCGCTGGCTTATCCAGTGCAATCCCGGCCTCACCGGGCTTGCCCGCGAGGCGATCGGCGATCGCTTCATGGATAACATCGAGGCGATCAAGGGGCTCGATCCCTTGGCCGACGACGCGGCCTTCCGCGAAAAATTCGCCGCCGTGAAGCGCCAGAACAAGGTGAGGCTTGCCAACCTGGTCGCCGACCGCCTCGGCCTCAAGCTCGATCCTTCGGCGCTCTTCGACATCCAAGTCAAGCGTATCCATGAATACAAGCGCCAGCTCCTCAACATCCTCGAGGCGATCGCGCTCTATGACCAGATCCGTTCGCATCCCGAGCGCGACTGGATGCCGCGTGTGAAATTCTTCGGCGGCAAGGCAGCGCCCAGCTACCACAACGCCAAGCTGATCATCAAACTGGCCAACGACGTCGCCAGGGTGATCAACAGTGACCCTTCGGTGCGCGGCCTGCTGAAGGTCGTGTTCGTACCGAACTACAATGTCAGTCTGGCCGAGGTGCTGATGCCGGCCGCCGATCTCTCGGAGCAGATCTCGACCGCCGGCATGGAAGCCTCCGGCACCGGCAACATGAAGTTCGCGCTGAACGGCGCGCTGACCATCGGCACCCTCGATGGTGCCAATGTCGAGATCAAGGAGCATGTCGGCGACGACAACATCTTCATCTTCGGCCTCACCACCGAAGAAGTCGCCGATCGACGCAACAATGGCTACAATCCGCGCGGCGTCATCGAGGCATCCCCCGAACTGGCGCAGGCGGTCGCGGCCGTTTCATCGGGCGTCTTCTCGCCCGATGATCCCAATCGCTATCGCGACCTGATCAACGGCCTCTACGACAGCGACTGGTTCATGGTCGCGGCGGATTTCGACGCCTATGCCGCCTGCCAGCGCGACGTCGATGCGGTCTGGCGCAACAGCCCGGACTGGTACGCGCGCGCCATCCGCAACGTCGCGCGCGTCGGCTGGTTCTCCTCCGATCGCACGATCCGCCAATACGCGAAAGAAATCTGGAACGTGCCCGTCTGATATGATTGCATGAGACCACGAGCAATGTGGCTCGAAACAAAAGACTGAAGGCATGATCCCGAAAACTGGACTTCGGTTTTCGGAAAAGATTATGCTCAAACAAGGAGATAGAGCCCCATCCCGATCCCGTCGGGATGGAACCGGCTCTAGGTGCCCGGGGAGGGCGACCGCCTGATGAGGAAGCCGCGCGCGACCGCTGCGACAAGCGGGCCGGACGGACTGGCGCCAGCCAGCGATGTCGAGGCGATTGTCGCCGGTACGCACGGAGATTCGTTCGCGGTCCTTGGTGTCCACGAGATTGGCAAGAGCCTCTTTGCCCGGTGCTTCGTTCCGCACGCCGAATCCGTCACCGCCTATACGCTGACGGGCATTGAGGCCGGTGCGTTGTCGCGGCGCGACGATGCCGGGTTCTTCGAGGGCAAGCTGTCGATCAAGAAGCGCCAGCCGCTACGTTACCACGCGCGCAATGAAGGCGGCGACTGGTGGCTGACCGATCCCTATTCATTCGGCCCGGTGCTCGGGCCGATGGACGATTACTACATCGCCGAGGGTTCGCATCTCAGGCTGTTCGACAAGCTCGGCGCGCATGTCATCGAGCATGAGGGTGCCACGGGCGTGCATTTCGCCGTCTGGGCTCCCAATGCCAGGCGCGTCTCGGTGGTCGGCGATTTCAACGACTGGGACGGCCGCCGGCATTCGATGCGCGAGCGTCGCGATACCGGCATCTGGGAGCTGTTCATTCCCGACATCGGCGCCGGCCGGCCCTACAAATACGAAATCATCGGCCCCGATGGCGTAAGATTGCCGCTGAAGGCCGATCCATTCGCGTTCAAATCGGAACTGCGTCCGGCCACGGCTTCGGTCGTTGCCGCGCCGCCGGCGCATGAGTGGGGCGATGAGGCGCATCGCAATTTCTGGCGCAACGCCGACCCCCGGCGCGAAGCCATCTCGATTTACGAGGTCCATGCCGGTTCCTGGCAGCTTAGCGACGACGGCGCCTTCCTGTCATGGGATGAACTGGCCGAGCGGCTGATCCCCTATGTGGTGGAGACCGGTTTTACCCACATCGAATTCCTGCCGATCTCCGAACATCCCTACGATCCGTCCTGGGGCTACCAGACCACCGGCCTCTACGCGCCTTCGGCCCGCTTCGGCGATCCGGACGGATTTGCCCGTTTCGTCGACGGCGCCCACCGTGCCGGCATCGGCGTCATCCTCGACTGGGTGCCGGCGCATTTTCCGGTCGACGAGCACGGCCTGGTCCATTTCGACGGCACCGCGCTCTATGAGCATGCCGATCCGCGCAAGGGCTTCCATCCCGACTGGAACACCGCGATCTACAATTTCGGCCGCCGCGAGGTGGTGTCGTTCCTCGTCAACAACGCGCTGTTCTGGGCCGAAAAATACCATGTCGACGGTCTTCGCGTCGACGCGGTCGCCTCGATGCTCTACCTCGATTATTCGCGCAAGCAGGGCGAATGGATCCCCAACGAGAAGGGTGGCCGCGAGAACCTCGAAGCGGTCGGCTTCCTGCAGAAGATGAACAAGGAGGTCTACGGCCACCATCCCGGTGTCATGACCATCGCCGAGGAATCGACCTCATGGCCGAAGGTTTCGGCGCCGGTCCATGAGGGCGGGCTGGGCTTCGGCTTCAAATGGAACATGGGCTTCATGCACGACACGCTGGAGTACTTTTCCAAGGAGCCGATTTTCCGCAAGCACCACCACAACGAGCTGACCTTCGGCCTGACCTACGCCTTCTCGGAAAATTTCGTGCTGCCGCTCTCGCATGACGAGGTCGTGCACGGCAAAGGCACGCTGCTGGGCAAGATGGCCGGCGACGATTGGCAGAAATTCGCGACCTTGCGTGCCTATTACGGCTTCATGTGGGGTTATCCCGGCAAGAAGCTTTTGTTCATGGGCCAGGAATTCGCGCAGCGCCGCGAATGGAGCGAGGCGCGCGCGCTTGATTGGAACCTGCTCGATTTCCGGCCGCATCGCGGCGTCTGGCAGACGGTGCGCGATCTCAACTATCTCTACCGCTCGCGCCCGGCCCTGCATGGCCGCGACTGCGAGCCGGAAGGGTTCTCCTGGCTGATCGTCGACGACAGCCAGAATTCGGTGTTCGCTTGGGTGCGCAACGCTCCCGGCGGCAATCCGGTCGCCGTCATCTCCAATTTCACGCCGGTGCCGCGCGACAATTATCGCGTGCCGCTGCCGAAGGCCGGCAAGTGGCGCGAGATCATCAACACCGACGCTTCCGAATATGGCGGCTCCGGCATGGGCAATGGCGGCACGGTCGAGGCAAGGGCGGAGGGCAAGAGCATCTCGGCAACGATGCTTCTGCCGCCGCTGTCGACGATCATGCTCGAGTTCGTTGCCGATTGAGCGTCGGCCGGGACATGGCGAGACTGAGTAACTTGGGAGGGTATACATGGCAGACTTGAAAAGAACCCAGCCGCTGGCCCGCGACGCCATGGCCTATGTGCTGGCCGGCGGGCGCGGCAGCCGCCTCAAGGAATTGACCGACCGGCGCGCCAAGCCGGCCGTCTATTTCGGCGGCAAGACGCGTATCATCGATTTCGCGCTCTCCAATGCCTTGAACTCCGGCATCCGCCGCCTCGGCGTCGCCACGCAGTACAAGGCGCATTCGCTGATCCGCCACCTGCAGCGCGGCTGGAACTTCCTGCGGCCCGAACGAAACGAGAGTTTCGACATCCTGCCGGCCAGCCAGCGCGTCTCGGAAACGCAATGGTATGAAGGCACGGCCGACGCCGTCTACCAGAACATCGACATCATCGAGGCCTATGGCCCCGAATACATGGTGATCCTGGCCGGCGACCACATCTACAAGATGGATTACGAGCTGATGCTGCGCCAGCATGTCGATGCCGGCGCCGACGTCACGGTCGGCTGCCTCGAAGTGCCGCGCATGGAGGCAGTCGGCTTCGGCGTCATGCATGTCGATGCCAAGGACAACATCATCGCCTTCGTCGAAAAACCCGCCGATCCGCCTGGCATTCCGGGCAATCCGGAATTCGCCTTGGCCTCGATGGGTATCTACGTTTTCAAGACCAAGTTCCTGATGGAGCAGCTGCGCCGCGACGCCGCCGAACCGGGCTCCAGCCGCGACTTCGGCAAGGACATCATCCCCTATATCGTCACGCATGGTAAGGCGATCGCGCACCGCTTCACCAAGTCCTGCGTGCGCTCGACCGCCGAGAACGAGGCCTATTGGCGCGACGTGGGAACGGTAGACGCCTATTGGGAGGCCAATATCGACCTGACCGATGTGACGCCGGAGCTCGATCTCTACGATCGCGACTGGCCGATCTGGACCTATGCGGAATTGAAGCCGCCGGCGAAGTTCGTCCATGACGAGGATGGCAGGCGCGGTTCCGCCATCTCGTCGCTCGTCTCGGGCGACTGCATCGTCTCCGGCGCCTCGCTGAAGAAAAGCCTGATCTTCACCGGCGCGCGCATCAATTCCTATTCGACGCTGGAAGAAGTCGTCATGCTGCCCGACGTTCATGTCGGGCGGAACGCAAAGTTGAAGCGCGTCGTTATCGACCATGGTGTTAGGATACCCGAAGGGTTGGTGGTCGGAGAGGATCCCGCGCTCGACGCCAAACGCTTCCGCGTTTCGGAAAAAGGCATCTGTCTGGTCACCCAGGACATGATCGACAAGCTGAAATTGTAGCGGAGTGGGGGTGTAGCGGATGCAGGTTCTGTCGGTCACGCCAGAGATTTTCCCGCTGATCAAGACCGGTGGGCTCGCCGACGTGACGGGGGCGCTGCCGATCGCGCTGGCCGCCAAGGGCGTCACCATGCGCACGCTCATCCCTGGCTTTCCGACCGTCATGGGCGCCTTCAAGAACATGGGCGCCTTCAAGAAAAAGAAGGCTGTCTATCAGTATCCCTTGCTGCAAGGTGGCAAGGCCTCGGTCCATGCCGTCCAGATCGCCGGGCTCGATCTGTTCGTGCTCGACGCGCCGCATCTGTTCGATCGTCCCGGCGGGCCCTATGGCAATGCCTCGGGCGCGGACTGGCCGGACAATTGGCGGCGCTTCGCGGCCCTAAGCCAGGCCGGCGCCGATATCGCCGGCGGCGCCATTTCGGGCTACCTGCCTGATGTCGTCCACGCCCATGATTGGCAGTCGGCGATGACGCTGGCCTATATGCGCTATGGCAAGGCGGTCGGCACGCCGTCGATGATGACCGTCCACAATCTCGCCTTCCAGGGCCAGTTCGGCGCCGGCATCTTCGGCGAGCTCGGCCTGCCGGCGGCGGCGATGGCGCTTGACGGCGTCGAATATTATGGCGGTGTCGGCTTCCTCAAGGCCGGCCTGCAGGCCGCCTGGGCGATCACCACGGTGAGCCCGACCTATGCGCAGGAGATCCGCTCGCCAGAATTCGGCATGGGCCTCGACGGCCTCATCAACATGCGCTCGAGCGATCTCCATGGCATCGTCAACGGCATCGACACCGCCATCTGGGATCCGGCGACCGACAAGCATCTTGTATCGACCTATACGGCCGAAACGTTGAAGGGCCGCGCGCCCAACAGGGCCGCCGTCGAGGACCGTTTCGGCCTCGACCGTGACGACAGCCCGATCGTCTGTGTCATCAGCCGGCTGACCTGGCAGAAGGGCATGGACATATTGGCGACAGTGGTCGACGGCATCGTCGCGACAGGCGCCAGGCTGGCCATACTGGGCTCGGGTGACGCCGGCCTCGAAGGCGCGCTTCTGGCTGCGGCCGCGCGCCACCGTGGCCGCATCGGCGTCGTCGTCGGCTATGATGAGGGGCTGTCGCACGTCATGCAGGGCGGCTGCGACGCCATCGTCATCCCCTCGCGCTTCGAGCCCTGCGGGCTGACGCAGCTTTACGGCCTGCGCTATGGCTGCGTGCCGGTCGTCGCCCGCACCGGTGGCCTCGCCGATACCATCATCGACGCCAACGAAGCAGCGATCGCCGCCGGCGTGGCGACCGGCTTCCAGTTTACTCCCAACAATGGCGGCGCGCTGCTGCACGCCATCCGCCGCCTGGCCGACGCCCATGCCAGTCCAGCAACCTTCGAGACCATCCAGCGCCAGGGCATGAAGACCGATGTGTCGTGGGATCGAAGCGCCGAAAAATACGTCGAACTCTATCGCCTGCTGCTTTCGAAAAGGGTTGCCTGAAGCATGATACGCACCGTCCCCACCAAGCCCTATCTCGACCAGAAGCCCGGCACGTCGGGGCTGCGCAAGAAGGTGCCAGTGTTCCAGCAGGAGCACTATGCCGAGAACTTCATCCAGTCGATCTTCGACGCGCTCGACGGATTTGCCGGCAAGACCCTGGTGATCGGCGGCGACGGCCGCTTCTACAACCGCGAGGTCATCCAGAAGGCCATCGCCATGGCCGCCGCCAACGGTTTCGGCAAGGTGATGGTCGGGCAGGGCGGCATCCTGTCGACGCCGGCTGCCTCGCACGTCATCCGCAAATACAAGACCTTCGGCGGCATCATCCTGTCGGCCAGCCACAATCCCGGCGGGCCGCATGAGGATTTCGGCATCAAGTACAATGCCGGCAATGGCGGCCCGGCGCCGGAAAAGCTGACCGACGCGATCTTCGAGAAGACCAAGGTGATTTCGAGCTTCAAGATCGCCGACATCGATCCGATCGACATCGATACGGTCGGCACCGTCAAGGCCGGCGGCATGACCGTCGAGATCATCGATCCGGTCACCGATTATGCCGAACTGATGGAAAGCCTGTTCGATTTCGACGCGCTGCGCAAACTGTTCAAGTCGGGTTTCCGCATGCGCTTCGACGCCATGCATGCGGTAACCGGACCCTATGCCAAGGAAATACTGGAAAACCGCCTCGGCGCCCTGAACGGAACTTGCCGCAATTTCAAACCGCTGCCCGATTTCGGCGGCCATCACCCCGATCCCAACCTGGTCCATGCCAAGCACCTCTATGACGAGATGATGGGACCGGATGCACCGGATTTCGGCGCTGCTTCCGACGGCGACGGCGACCGCAATCTGATCATCGGCAAGGGTATTTTCGTCACCCCGTCGGATTCGGTGGCCATGCTCGCCGCCAATGCCCGCCTGGCGCCGGGCTACAAGGACGGGTTGAAGGGCATTGCCCGCTCGATGCCGACCAGCGGCGCGGCCGACCGCGTCGCCCACAAGCTCGGTATCGGCATTTACGAGACGCCTACCGGCTGGAAGTTCTTCGGCAATCTGCTTGACGCCGGCATGGCGACGATCTGCGGCGAGGAAAGTGCCGGCACCGGTTCCAACCACGTCCGCGAAAAGGACGGCCTATGGGCGGTGCTCCTGTGGCTCAACATCCTGGCGGCGCGCGGCGAAAGCTGCAAGCAGATCGTCACCGAACACTGGGCGACCTATGGGCGCAATTATTATTCGCGGCACGACTACGAGGAGGTCGAGAGCGACCGCGCCAATGCGCTGGTCGACGAACTCAGGGCCAAGCTCGGCTCGCTGCCCGGCACCAGCGTGCGCGGCCTGAAGATCGGCAATGCCGACGATTTTGCCTATCACGATCCGGTCGACGGCTCGACCAGCGAGCACCAGGGCATAAGGGTGCTGTTCGAAGGCGGCTCGCGCGTCGTCTTCCGCCTCTCGGGCACCGGCACCTCGGGCGCGACCCTGCGCGTCTATATCGAGCGCTACGAGCCGGACAAGGCGAGGCACGACCTCGACACGCAGGTGGCGCTCGCCGACCTGATTTCAGCGGCCGATGACATCGCCGGGATCAAGAGCCACACCGGCCGCGACAAGCCAAGCGTGATTACTTGAGGGTGGCCGCCATGGCTTCGTCATCCACGGGCGGAGCAAGGAGCGTAGCGACGCGGCGTAGACCGGAGGATCCATGCCGTGACATCAAGGCGGTGCCACGGTGCGACGCCCTGCTCGGCCTGGCCCTTGGTTTAAGGTCACGGCATCGATCCCAGGGTCTCCGCGACGGAGCTTCGCTCCTGCTTCGCCCAGGGATGACGAAGTCGGGGAGGGCTCGGCTAATGTCCAACGTTTGCAAGACCCGACAAGGCCGACACCTTTGACCCACCTCGGCGCCACCATCACTCCCGAAGGCATCCGCTTTGCCGCATGGACCTCGTCGGCCCGCCGCCTCTGGGTCTCGATCTTCGACGAGCAGGGCAACCGCGAACGCGATCGCCTTGAGCTGAAGCCGGAAGGCGACGGCGTGCACGCGCTCTTCGTCGCCGGCCTGGCCGAGGGCACGCGCTACGGCCTGCGTGCCGACGGCGACTATGCACCCGAGCGTGGGCTGTGGTTCGACCCCGACAAGCTGCTCGTTGATCCCTATGCAGTCGAAATCGACCGGCCTTACGCCTATCACTGGCGGCTCGCCGCGCGGCGCAATGAGGGCGCCGACACCGCGTCGCTGATGCCCAAGACCGTGGCCAAAGCCTTGCCGACGGTTCCGACGACCCTGCCGCCACTGTTTCGTCCGGGCGGCCTGATCTACGAACTGAACGTGCGCGCCTTCACCAGGCTGCATCCGGATGTGCCGCAAGAAATGCGCGGTACGATCGCCGCGCTTGCCCATCCGGCCATCATCGAGCATCTGCAAAAGCTCGGTGTTTCCGCCGTCGAACTGATGCCGGTGACGGCTTCGATCGACGAGCGGCATCTGCCGCCGCTCGGCCTGAGGAACGCCTGGGGCTACAATCCCGTTACCTTCATGGCGCTCGACCCGCGCCTCGCATCCGGCGGCCTGGCTGAATTGCGCGACACCGTTGCGGCGTTACGTCAGGCTGGTATCGGCACCATTCTCGACCTCGTCTTCAACCATACGGGCGAAAGCGACCGGCTGGGACCAACGCTTTCGCTGCGTGGCCTCGACAACCAGGCCTACTACAGGCACCGGCAAGATGGCGGGCTGGTCAATGACACCGGCACCGGCAACACGATCGCCTGCGATCATCCGGTGGTGCGCGAAATGGTGCTCGACACGCTGCGTCATTTCGTGCGCAAGGCCGGCGTCGACGGTTTCCGCTTCGACCTGGCGCCGGTGCTGGGCCGCGTCGATGGCGCCTTCGATCCGCAAGCACCTCTGCTCCAGGCCGTCACCCATGATCCGGTGCTTGCCGACCGCGTGCTGATCGCCGAGCCTTGGGACATCGGGGCAAACGGCTATCAACTGGGCAATTTCCGGGCGCCATACCTGGAATGGAACGACCGCTACCGCGACGATGTCAGACGCTTCTGGCGCGGCGATGCCGGCATGATCGGTGCTCTCGCCACGCGCCTTGCCGGTTCGTCCGACGTGTTCGACAGGGCAGGGGAGCCGGCAAGCCGTAGTGTGAACTTCATCGCCGCCCATGACGGCATGACGCTGGCCGACATCGTCGCCTATGAGCGCAAGCACAACGCGGCCAATGGCGAGCAGAACCGTGACGGCCACAACGAAAACCTGTCCTGGAACAATGGCGTCGAGGGGGACACGAACGAAGCAGCGATCAGCAAGGCGCGCTTCGACGACCAGCGCGCGCTGCTCGCCACTCTGTTCGCCTCGCGCGGCACCATCATGCTGACGGCAGGCGACGAGTTCGGCAGAACGCAGCAAGGCAACAACAATGCCTATGCGCAGGACAACGCCATCACCTGGCTCGACTGGGCGAGGCGGAGCCTCGAACTGGAGCAATATGTGTCGGCGCTTGCCGCGCTTCGGCGCGCGGTGCCCATGCTGTCGGATACGCGTTTCCTGACCGGGCAACCGTCAAGCGCGTCCGACATCCCCGATGTCTCGTGGCTGAGCGAGACGGGCGCTCCGCTCGGCGAGACCGATTGGAACGACCCCGGCCGGCATCGCCTCGTCATGCTGCTTGGCGGCGAGGACGGCAGGCTTGCCATCATCATCAATGGTGACCGCCGCCAATGCGTCTTCACCTTGCCGGCGCGAGATGGCTTCCAGTGGCGCCCGGCAATCGAGACACAGGCGATCGACCTTCTGCGTCCGTTGCCGGGCCGTAGCGTCAATTTCATGATCGACGGCCGGACCGGAAACGGTGGCGCCGGGAAGGGTTCATAATGGCTGACGACAATGCCAGGCAGGGGGCCGAGTGGTGGCGAGGCTGCGTCATCTATCAGGTCTATCCACGCTCGTTCCAGGACACGACCGGCGACGGCAGCGGCGATCTCGGCGGCATCACGGCAAGGCTCGCCCATATCGCCTCGCTCGGCGTCGACGCTGTCTGGCTGTCGCCCTTCTTCAAGTCGCCGATGGCCGACATGGGCTACGACGTGTCGAATTATCGCGACGTCGACCCGATGTTCGGCACACTGGCGGATTTCGATTCGCTGATCGCCGAGGCGCACCGGCTCGGCCTGAAAATCATCATCGACCAGGTGCTGTCGCATTCATCCGACAAGCATGAATGGTTCATCGAAAGCCGCGCCAGCCGCGACAACGCCAAGGCCGACTGGTACGTCTGGGCCGACGCCAGGCCTGACGGTGGCGCGCCCAACAATTGGCTGTCGGTCTTCGGGGGGCCATCCTGGGAGTGGGACGCGACCCGCCGGCAATATTACATGCACAATTTCCTCGCCGCTCAACCGGACCTGAACTTCCACAATCTGGAGGTCCAGGACGCGTTGCTGGACACGGTGCGGTTCTGGCTCGATCGCGGTGTCGACGGCTTTCGGCTGGATACGGTCAACTACTATGTCCACGATCGTTGGCTGCGCGGCAATCCGCCCTTGGCCTCGAGCGTCGCCGGCACCAACACGGAAACCAACACCTACCTCTATCAAGAGCATCTGTTCGATAAGACGCAGCCGGAGAACCTGGCCTTCCTGCGGCGCTTTCGTGCGTTGCTCGACGAATATGACGACCGCGCCGCCGTCGGCGAGATCGGCGATGAAGGCCGCTCGCTGCAGACGCTCGCCGCCTACACCTCCGGCGGCGACAAGCTTCAGATGAGCTACACGTTCGACCTGCTCGGCTCGCAATTTTCGGCCGCGCATGTGCGCGGCTGCGTCGAGGCATTCGAAAGCGCGGTTGTCGATGGCTGGGTCTGCTGGGCGTTTTCCAACCATGACGTGGTGCGCCATGTCAGCCGCTGGACGCGGCCGGATGGCGATCCCGACGCCGTGGCCAGATTCTCGATCCTGTTGCTGTCTTGCCTGCGGGGTTCGATCTGCCTCTACCAGGGCGAGGAGCTCGGCCTTGAGGAGGCGGAGCTTGCCTATGAGGATCTGCGCGATCCCGTCGGCATCCGTTTCTGGCCCGGCGTGAAGGGCAGGGATGGCTGCCGCACGCCGATGGTCTGGGAGGCCGGCGCGGACAATGCGGGCTTTTCCACCGCAAAACCCTGGCTGCCGGTCCCGGCAAGCCATCGCGCCCGCGCGGTCGATGTGCAGAACGGGGAGGAGCAATCCGTGCTGTCCGCCTACCGCTCGGCGCTCGCCTTGCGCAGGCGGCATCCGGCGCTGATCAGCGGTTCGATCCGCTTTCTCGACGCTGAAGGCGACGTGCTCGCCTTCATCCGCGAAAATGGCGGGGAGAGGCTGCTGTGTGTCTTCAATTTCGCGGGGGAACCGGTGACTTGGCGAGTACCCGCGGATGTCGGAAGTGTCGCCGCAACCATAGCCGGCGCCGCTGTCGGGGATAGCGAGGTCTCACTGCCAACGCTGGGCTGTTTCCTCGGTCAGGTCGGCTGACCGGTCTCTGCAGGTTCTACTGGACGAGCACCGCCCGCCCGCAGGTCGCCCCGGTGACGCGCACGTCGGCCTGGCCGACACCGACGCCAAGTGCCGACAACACATTGTAGAGCAAGTCGTCAACGGGCGCTGTTACAGTGTTGAGCAGAGCCACCACCGCCGGTTTGACAGCTCCGAGCAGGGCGGTCAGATCGATGCCCAAACCAAGCGCATTGACCGAAAGCGACAGGTTGCTGATCAGCGACGTGGTGAGCGACTGCGAGATGTTTCGCGTCGAAACGTCTTGATCGTCTTGTTGGCGATGTCGGTCGCGTTGAATGTCAGGGTCTGCGGGCTGTTGTTGGTGATCGCGGTGGCGGCCGAACCCGTCACCTGGATCAGCGGGATGTTGATCAACAACAGCTTCAGGCTCACATCGGCGATGTTCGCATCAGTGAAAGTCTGGGGGTGGCTAAAATCGGCGAAGCCGGAGGGGTTGTTGCTGTTGGCCAGGTTCAACTGGGCAATGCCGGGGTGCGCGGCGATGGAGACGTTGATGCTGGATGGCCCTGTCGGGCAACTTATGTCGGTCAGCTTGGCCTCGGCATAGGCGACTTCCACATTGAGCGGCAGATTGACGGCCAGCAGACTGATGCCGCCGCCGAGGCCGGGCGTGCCGATACCGACGGAGGCCGTAAGTTTGATGCGCGTCTGGGCGGTCCGAACCACGGAGCCGATACCGTCGATCGCCAGCCAGGGCGAGGATTGCATCGGTTCGCCGATGGCGATGTCGAGTTTGGTGGAGAGCAATCCCGGGACGGTGGCGCCGAGATCGACCGCGGCCTGGTTGGTGCCGTTGGCCAGCACGGCCGCCGCGGTCAGCATTCCCATGGCGCTTGCATCGACGCCGAGGCCGGTCGGCTGTTGTCCGAGGCCCAGGCTGCCGACGGATCCAAGGTCGACAAGGCTGCTGAGCGGGATCTTGACGGTGCTGGTAGACTTGGAGGCGATCGTCTGCAGGGCGACCTTTGCCGTATTGCCGAGGCCGGGAACATTGGCCATGGCGGTGGCGATCTGGCCGACAGTCGCCTTCGAGGCCAGAACGTCCGAATAAGTGCCGGCCGTGATGTTCAGTTGCGTGCCCAGCGCACTGATGAAGGAAAGCACGCTGACATCCGCCGAGACCAGCCCGTTGTAGTCCATGACGCTGAGCGAGATGTTGCCGCCGAGAAGTCCGCTCAAAAGTGCGTTGAGAATGCCGCCATTGACACTGAGCAGTCTCGATCCGACCGAGAATGTCGCCTGCGGCGTATTGCTGGCGATGGCTTGGGTGCCGATGACCGGCGTGGGGATCAGCGAGCTGGCGAAATAGCGGTTGGGGATCTTCGCCAAAGTAACCCGGACGGCATTGTAGGGCGTCACGCCCGCCTGGAAGCGCTGGCTGACATTGGCGGTGGATGCGGCATATCGGCCTTGCGTGACCGTCACCACGGTTTTGCCGACGGCCGGGGCGATGGTCTGACCCGAAGCTTGAACGACGACGCCCGGCATGCCGTTGTCGGTGAGGGTGGTGACTACGGCCGTGTTGACGTTGTTGATGTTCGAAGCGGCGGTGATCGCGGCCAGGTCCACCATCGCCTGGGCCTCCCGGCGCTCGGTGTAGATGGAACCTTCGTCAATGGCCACCGCGGCCAGCGCCAACGCAACCGGCGCGCTCAATGCGGTCATAACGGCGAAGTTCGCCTTCCGGTCTCCGATCATCGCCCATGCAAGCCGGCCGATGCCCTTGCCCGCGCGCTGCCGCATCAGATACCCCCGACCCTGATCGTTGACTGACGCCTGATGGTCGTCCCCGGCATGGCTACGCCCGGGAACAGATTCCAGATGGGCAGGTTGCGGGCGTCGTATGAGACCGACACCACGAACTGGCTTCCGTCGGCCACGCTGTCGTTGGCCTGATAGGTCAGTTTGCTGGCGTCCACGAACGGATAGCCGCCAGCGTTGTTGGTGAGATAGCTGGCCACGAGCGTCTGTCGCTCGGTCTGGTTCACCCCCGCAATAGCCGTCCGGGCGGCGTCGGCTGCAATTTGCTGGATCGAGTTGGCGGCTCCAAAATAGATGCCATATGCAACCATGCCGAGCAAAAGAAGCATGAAGATCGGCGACAGGAGAGCGAATTCGATCGCTGAAGTTCCCGAATTGTCTGAGCGGAACTGGCGCCTACGGGGCTTGGAAGTGAGGTTGTGAACCATGGCTCCAGCATGCCCAAGTTCGCATGCAGAAAGCGAAAACCCTAGGCACAACCAAAAGCTGTGGTCGATTGAAAGTGAATCTCTAATTTAGCGGTTGCTTTCTCGGCAAGGGGGATTGACTTAGGGTCAATCAGTACTCGGTTGAAAAGAGCTTACCTCCTGTCTAGTCTCCTGCCACCAGCCGCCGGAGGGAACCGACGGCACGCCCAAAGGAGCCAGACATCGGTTCCGGGGCGTCAACACGTAAAGGCGCGCCGATGGCAGCGCCGACAGGGAGAACTTCATGCTGAAAAACATGTTGAGGGCGACGGTATTCGCCACGACCATGACCTTGGCTGCCGGCACATTCTTGACGCCGGCCTTTGCCGAGACGGTCTATAACAGGGGCACCGCCGCTGAATCGGAATCGGTCGACCCGCACAAGACCTCGACGGTCTATGAAGCCAACGTGCTGCGTGACCTGTTCCAGGGACTGGTCATGCAGGACGAGAAGGCCAACCTCATCCCGGGTGCAGCTGAAAGCTGGACGGTATCGGATGACGGTACGGTCTATACCTTCAAGCTGCGCAAGGACGGCATGTGGTCGGATGGCAGCCCGGTGACGGCGGACGACTTCGTCTACGCCTTCCACCGGCTGGAGGATCCGGCGACCGGCGCCGAATACGCCTCGATGCTGTATCCGGTGAAGGGTGCGGAGGACGTCAACACCAAGAAGGGCAAGCCCGAGGACATGGGAGTCAAGGCGATCGACGCCAACACCCTGGAAGTGACCCTGAAGGCGCCGACGCCTTACTTCCTGGAGATGCTGACCCACCAGGCGACCTATCCGGTCAGCAAGGCCTCGATCGAGAAGCTCGGCGCCGATTGGATCAAGCCCGGCAATCTGGTTTCGAACGGCGCCTATACGCTGGCCGAATGGGTTCCCAACGACCACATGAAACTGGTCAAGAATCCGAAGTTCTGGGACGCCGCGACCGTCAAGTTCGACGTCGTCAACTACATCCCGACCGAGGACCGCTCGTCGGCAATGAAGCGCTTCGAGGCCGGCGAACTCGACAGCTATGACGATCTGCCGACCGAACAGCTGGCCGACCTCAAGACCAAGTTCGGCGATCAGATCCATGTCGGTCCCTATCTCGGCACCTACTATTATGCGATCAAGACGGACAAGGCGCCGTGGAACAATCCCGAGCTGCGCAACGCCATCTCGATGGCGATCGACCGCGACTTCATCGCCGAGAAGGTCTGGCAGAATTCGATGCTGCCCGGCTATTCGATGGTGCCTCCCGGCATCGAGGGCTACACGCCCGCAATGGCCAAATACGCCGACATGCCGCAAATCGACCGTGAGGACGCGGCCAAGAAGATCCTCGAGAAGCTCGGCTACACGCCCGAGCACCCGCTGAAGATGGAAATCCGCTACAACACCTCGGAAAACCACAAGAACACCGCCGTGGCCATCCAGGAACAGTTGAAGCCGCTCGGCGTCGACGTCACGCTGCTCAACACCGACACCAAGACCCACTACTCCTTCCTCGAGCAGAAGGGCGACTATGACGTGGCGCGTGCCGCCTGGATCGCCGACTACAAGGATCCGGAAACCTTCCTCGGCATCACGCGCAAGGCCAGCGGCAACAACTATTCGAACTACAACAGCCCGGCCTACGAAGCGGCAATGGACAAGGCTGCTGCCGCCGGCGGCAAGCCTGAAGAGCGCATGAAGGACCTCTCCGAGGCCGAGCGCATCCTCATCGACGACGTAGGCCAGATTCCGCTGCTCTACTACAGCTATCACGACATCGTTTCCTCGAAGCTGCATGGCTTCGTCGACAATGTGATGGACGTGCATCCGTCGCGCTTCGTCAGCAAGGACTGATCCCTGGCCAAGCCGCCGCGCCCCTCAGGGCGCGGCGGCGCTGGTTTGCCATCGCATCGGCCCGGGAAGCGGAATCGAATTTTCGGAACATCCGGTGCGAAGATTTGAAGGCTGGAGCATGTCAGTCCAATTGGACGTGCAGGCTCCGGATCAAGCGGGGCACCGATGCTGCGATATGTATTCCGGCGGCTTTTGACCGCCATCCCGACGCTGTTCGTCATCGTGACGATGGCGTTCTTCCTGATGCGCGTCGCGCCGGGCGGCCCGTTCAACCAGGAGCGGGGCCTTAGCCCCGAGATCAAGGCCAACCTCGAAGCCCAGTTCGGCCTCAACGATCCGCTCTGGCTGCAATATGTCCACTATCTCGGCAATCTGCTGCGCGGCAATTTCGGCCCGAGCTACAACATGCCGGATTTCACCGTCACCGAACTGTTTGCCAAGGGCCTGCCGATTTCCGTCCAACTCGGTGCCTCGGCGCTGATCCTGGCCCTGCTGCTCGGCAGCGTGCTCGGCACCATCGCCGCGCTCAACCAGAACAAGCTTGGCGACTATACGGTGATCGCCCTGGCGACCGCCGGGAGCACCATCCCCACTTTCGTCATCGCGCCGGTGATCCAGCTCCTGTTCGGGCTGACCTGGAGGCTGCTGCCGATTGGCGGCTGGGGCGACGGCGCCTTTATCAACAAGGTCGGTCCGGTGCTGACGCTTGCCTTGCCGCAGATCGCCATCGTCGCCCGCCTGATGCGCGGCTCCATGATCGAATCGCTGCGGTCCCATCATATCCGCACCGCGCGCGCGCTTGGCCTCTCCGACTGGTCGGTTGTGGTCAAGCATGCGCTGCGCGGCGCCATCCTGCCCATCGTCTCCTTCACCGGCCCGGCGGCGGCTGCACTGCTGACCGGCTCGGTCATCGTCGAGACGATTTTCTCCATTCCGGGCGTCGGCCGTTATTTCGTCGATGCCGCGCTCAACCGCGACTACACGCTGGTCATGGGAACGGTGGTGGTGATCGCCATCTTCACCATCGTCTTCAACCTGATCGTCGACGTCATGTACGCGGTCGTCGACCCGAGGGTGCGCTATGACTGACATCGCTGCCACGGCTCCCGTCGTCATCGGCCGTTCGCTCTGGGGCGATGCGTGGGCGCGCCTCAAGGCTAACCGCGCCGCCATGTTCAGCCTCTACTACCTCGTTCTGATCGGTGTCGTCAGCGTCTTTGGTCCCTGGTTCGTTCCGCATCAATACACGACCATCTATGCCGACTATGTGCGCATGCCGCCAAGCCTGTCGGCCTATCCGAAGCCCGACATGATCGAGACGGCGCTCACCGAGGCGATCAAACGCATGCGGGTCGACATCAAGGAGTGGCACCAGGAGGGGAGCCAGGTGTTCGTCACGGTCAAGTCGACCAAGCCGATCGACGACCGCAACATCCGCTACCTCGACCGTTCCGATGCCTTCGACGACACCAAGATCGAGAACAAGTCGCCCGACGGCCTCGAGGTGACGATGAGCGCGTCGGTCAAACAGCAGTATTTCCTGTTCGGCACCGACAACACCGGCCGTGATCTCTTGTCGCGCACGCTGATGGCCGGGCGCATCTCGCTGGCCATCGGCTTGCTTGCCGGAGTTGTTGCGGTGGCGATCGGCGTGATCTATGGCGCCGCCGCCGGCTTTTCCGGCGGCAAGGTCGACGAGGTGATGATGCGCATCGTCGACGTGCTCTATTCCTTGCCGTTCATCTTCTTCGTCATCATGCTGGTGGTGTTCTTCGGCCGTAATTTCGTTCTGATGTTCCTGGCGGTCGGCGCCGTGCTATGGCTCGACATGGCCCGCATCGTGCGCGGCCAGGCGCTGTCGATCCGCCGCCAGGAATATGTCCAGGCGGCGGAAGCCATGGGCATCGGCCAACGCGGCATCCTGATCCGCCATGTCATCCCCAACCTGCTTGGGCCGGTGGTGATCTACATGACGCTGCTGGTACCGCAGGTCATCATCCTGGAGAGCTTCCTGTCGTTCCTCGGCCTCGGCATCCAGGAGCCGATGACCAGCTGGGGCGTGCTGATCTCCGTCGGCGCCAAGAACATCGGCACCGCCAACTGGCTGCTCCTGTTCCCCGCCTTCTTCCTGGTCTCGACGCTGTTTGCCCTGAACTTCGTCGGCGACGGCCTGCGCGACGCGCTTGACCCAAGGGATCGGTGAAAATGGGGATCGCTGACATGGCCACTCCCGAAACGATCCTCAGCGTCAAGGATCTGCGCGTCCGCTTCCGCACGCTCGACGGCGCGGTCGAAGCGGTCAAGGGCATCAACATCCATGTGAACGCGGGCGAAACCGTTGCCGTGGTCGGCGAATCCGGCTCGGGCAAGAGCCAGACGATGATGGCGGCGATGAGCTTGCTGGCCTCCAACGGCGAAGCGTCGGGCCATGTCGACTATCGCGGCCGCAACCTGCTCACCTTGAGCAAATCCGAGCTGAACAAGGTCCGCGGCCGCAAGATCAGCATGATCTTCCAGGAACCGATGACCTCGCTCGATCCGCTCTATTCGATCGGCAACCAGTTGATCGAGCCGATCCGCCGGCATCGCGGCCTGAGTGCGGCCAAAGCGCATGAGGAGGCACTCAAGCTGCTGCGGCTCGTCCATATTCCCGACCCAGAACGGCGGATGAAATCCTATCCGCACGAAATGTCGGGCGGCCAGCGCCAGCGCGTGATGATCGCCATGGCGCTCGCCAACGACCCCGACATCCTGATCGCCGACGAACCGACGACGGCGCTCGACGTGACCATCCAGGCGCAGATCCTGACGCTTTTGGCCGAATTGCAGCGCAAGCTTGGCATGGCGATCGTCTTCATCACCCACGACCTCGGCATCGTCCGCCGCTTCGCCGACCGGGTTTATGTCATGCGCCAGGGCGAGGTCGTCGAGGAAGGCGAGGCGGAAGCCATTTTCGCCAATCCGCAGCATGCCTACACCAAGATGCTGCTGGCGGCCGAGCCAACCGGAACCAAGGCGCCGCCGCCGGCCAATGCGCCCGTGGTTCTCGAAGGCAGGAATGTCGAAGTCACGTTCAGGATCGGCGGCGGGTTTCTGGCCGGCGAACCGATGATGCTGCGAGCCGTCGACCACATCTCGATCCGGCTGCAGCGCAACCAGACCATCGGCATCGTCGGCGAATCCGGCTCGGGCAAATCGACGCTCGGCCGCGCCTTGCTGCGGCTATTGCCGAGCGATGGGCTCATTCGCTTCGGCGATCGCGATATCTCCACCGCCGACCGGCGGGAGATGCGGCCGCTGCGGCGCCAGATGCAGCTCGTCTTTCAGGATCCGTTCGGCTCGCTGTCACCACGCATGACGGTTGGCCAGGTCATCACCGAAGGGCTGCTGGTGCATGAGCCCAACCTTTCTGGCAAGCAGCGCGACCAGCGCGCGGTCGAAGCCTTGCGTGAAGTCGGCCTCGACCCCAACGCCCGCAACCGCTACCCGCACGAATTCTCCGGCGGACAACGGCAACGCATCGCCATTGCCCGCGCCATGATCCTGAAGCCGAAGATGGTCGTGTTGGACGAGCCGACCTCGGCGCTCGACCGGTCGGTGCAGAAACAGATCGTGGAACTGCTGCGCAAGCTCCAGGCCGATCACGAACTGTCTTACCTGTTCATCAGCCACGACCTCGCCGTGGTGCGCGCCATGGCCGACTACATCATCGTCATGAAACAAGGTAAGATCGTCGAGGAGGGGCCGACTGACGCGATCTTCAGCAACCCGCAAGCGCCTTACACCCAGACGCTGATGAATGCCGCGATCGACGTCACGCGGTTCCGGTTGAGCGCATGATAAGCCACTGCAGCTGAGGCCTGTTCGCTCAGCCCGCCGAACTCGCGCACTTGCGTGCGCGGGCCGCGAAAAGGGCATCCTGTTGTTGCTTCAACCGGTCAATCCTGGCCGTTTCGCGGTTGGCGACAGCGGCCTTGACGCGCGATCCGCCAAGCAGCCAGCGCGGCACGCTGGTGTTGGCGACCTTGCCGCGGGTGACCGCGGTTTGCGAGATGTCGCGGGCGCTGCTTCCCACGGCACTGTTGAGTTCGGTACAACTCATGCTCTGGTATTTGGCCGGATCGGCCGTTCCGCCGATCGTTGCGCATCCGCCAACCAGAAACATCACAGCCAGAAGAACCGGTGCCGAGCCTGCCGTTGAGATCAAATTCATGTCCGCGTCCGGTTCGCCGTCTTGCCGGCTCATCGATCAACCTAGCGCCGATGCCCGTTTCGTCAAAGTCTGTCCGGCCGGCCAGTGCTCGCGTGCCGCACTGGTTGTCGGCCCGGAGTGTCATCGGCCCGTGTAATCGGAAAGTCTTACGCTGCTTCGGCGGCCAATTCGGTCATGGGGGCGCCACCGCCGAGCACCATCTGGGCAATGTCGGTCGCGTTGTCATCGACATCGGCCGTCACCAGGACAACCCCTTCGTCGAGGCTCCGGTCGTCGGGCCTTCCGGTGGTCGCGACCCAGGCTCCGAGCGACCCACCCAGCACGCAGCCGCAGAACCCCACGGCCAGGGCCATTGCCGATAGGCCGATTGGGAAAGAACGGATGTCGTAAATCGCATAAGCGCCCAGGCACGCCAACAGCCCGGCGGCGGCACCAAGGATGACACAAGGAGACTTCAGGACACCGATCTCGTCCCGGTAGGGCCCGATGACAGCGATCTGTACGCGGGGAACCCCGGCCGCGAAGAGGTCGCCGGCGACCCGCGCCGCTTCGGCATGGGATTCAAAAAGCCTGCTGATCTTCGGCATGTCACTCAGGGCGTGGTTTGTCAGTCAGCGTGTCGATAACGAAGGATGCGGCAATCAGATCGTCGCCATCAATTCGGCCTTGACCGTCTTCCATGACGGCCGCGACCTTTTGGAAGATCTTGATGTCGCCCTCGGTGATCCGCGCCTCCCGCATCTTGCTCCTGAGGTCGGCCACGCGCAGCCGCAAGGCATGGGAAATTGCATCGTCACGGTTGGAGATTGTGATCATCATCATCTTCGCTTTGTTCGGATATCCCACGCCAACCAGCCAAACCTGCAGCGCCGACGATCGTTCCAGGGCTGGGCTTCGGTCCGATGGGCCTAGGACCTAGGTCTGACGCTCAAACGCAATGGTCTTGCCAGGAACGGAGCCCGGAACACGTGCTGTCCGCCGTCGTTGGTCCTCTGCGATTTGTGGGAGGAAGCCGATGGAGAAGAGTGTTGGTCAGGCGCGCTGGTTGCTCGCACCGATCTTCGCGATGGCCATCACTTTCATGGTGGCCGGAATAGTCCTCGGCTGATTTCCTTGCCCATCGGCGCAGCCCAGTCCATTCCTGCGCCGATAGGGTTCGCCCGCTGCTCCAGGTGGCGGGCGAACCCTGATTTTTTGGCGCGGCCCCAGGCTAGCGTCGGTCAACACGAACGCATGACGCCGAGAAGCGCTTGCGCCGACTTTTTCCATGATGGGAGGGTGTTTTGGCTGCGGCCAATAACGCCCAAGCATTCGCGTGGAAGGTGCATGCTAGGGGAAAAGCTATCTGGTGGCCAGGCATGATGCCGGGCCACCAGATGACAATCAGTAACCGCCGTTTTCAATCACGACCGGGTGGTGGTGACGATGGGTGGAGACGGAACCAGTCACGACCACGGCATCCCGATTATGCCGATAATGATGATGCCGATAATGATGCCGGCGGCCATGGTCGTAGAACGCGACCGTCCCGTGGTGACGGTGATGCAGGCGCTGGCCTTCCTCATTGATGACCCTGACGTTGTGGTGGTGCCGATGATGGGTCCTGATGACGACGTCAGCCTCGGCTGCCGAAGCCAACGCGGGCAATCCCATCGAAAGCGCCAAAGCGCACATGACCATTGTTTTCATTGCAAGTTCTCCACATGCTTTCATTAGCCCTTCGTCGGATACAACTGCTGCTGATCTCTTTGGTTCCGGGGGCGGAGGCAGCCGGGACGCAGGCAATCGAAAGGCTGGCTGTCGTGCCGCAAGGATTGGGAAGAGGGGGTCTCCCGCCTCGCCGTCTGCATGGACGCGGAACATTAGGCCAGCCTAACAGTTCTTCCCGCGGCAGACATCACGGTTTGGTGTCCGCTGAAGATCAGCAGGCAAAGGCTGGTCGGCCCGCGTCCTCCGCCAGAGGCGCGGGCTTCACCGGGCAACAAGGAGTAAAGATTATGAACAACATCATTTGGCTCGTGGGAGCGGTGGTCGTCGTCATAGCGGTATTGAGCTTTTTCGGCTTGCGCTAGGCGCCTGCAAAGCGGCCGCGGCGAACCACCGCACTTGACCGACACGATGTGACTTCGCGGCGGCCTCTGCTCAAGAGCAATGCCCACACATTGTTTTTATGGTCGGAGCGGCAGGATTTGAACCCGGGACCCCCTCATCCCGAACGGATGGTGGTCCTGCTATTCTTGGCCTCCGTTTTTGGCTAGCGCCCGAACTTGTGGTCGGAGGCGGTTGACAAGCTCCGCAAGTGCAAGCAATTTTCCGCCAGGGTAAAGCGAGGAGCATACTATGAAGAAGATCTATGAGAAGCCAGCGCTGATCAAGCGCGAACGACTTTCGTTTGTGACGGCCGGACCCGGTGCATCGCTACCGCCGCCGCCACCCCCGCCAGTTCCCTGACCGGCGAATGGTGACCGGCGAAATGGTTTAAAGCCCGCTTGGCTCATGCAGCCGGTTTTTTTGCTTCCGTCGGGAACCCATTCCATCGGCCCAAGTTCATTATCCAGCGCCCCGGATAGAGGCGCGGGAGAGTTGTTCGAACAGCTTTCAAAGAAAGCCCGCCACCGTCCCCTCAGTGGCGGGCTTTCGTTTGGCTTGCCAATGGTCGGGCCTGCACGCAGTTTCTGCCCATTGAGAGGCAACCGGGGGATTCCCATGAAGAAGAAGACATATGTAAAGCCAGAATTGCAGAAGCGCGAATGTTTAGGCAGCATCGCAGCCCAGCTGGCCCCTATATCAAATCCAATCAAAGAGTGAGCTGAGCGATGAAGAAGATCTATCAGAAGCCGGAACTCACCAAGCGCGAGAAGCTGTCAAGCGTTGTCGCCCTAACACTTTCTCCGCCTTCAGGCCCCACCGGCTAAGGGTTCAGCATAATACCATCAAAGCCCGCTGGCGCGTGCCCGCGGGCTTTGTGGCCGCCACTTGTTCCGCATGCGACAGCTCAGTTTCGTATACCTGTCGCGACGGCCCATGCCGTCTCCGAGTTCGGTTTTCGAACCTCCGTCTCGCTGAACCCCACACCTTCCAGAGCAGCTATGATCTCGTCCGGTTCACGTGGGGTGAAGATATCTGCTGGCATGTTCATCCGGTCCATGTGCGCCTTGGGAAGGAAGCCCAAAACGATCCGCCCGCCAGGCCTGAGAACGCGTGCCAACTCAGCGGATCCGGCTTTCAGGCTTTGCCAGAAGTAAACTGTGTGGACGCTGAGGGCTTTGTCGAATGTCGCATCCGGCAAGGGCAGATTTTCAACCGTCCCGACGTGAAACTCGGCGCGTCGGGCGCGCACCGCAACGGCAAACCGCCGAGTGGCGGCGCTCACCACGTCGGGGGAGCGATCAACACCGCAGACGAATGCGGCGCCACCGACAAGGCGCGGCACTGCCGGACCACCGCCGAAACCGACTTCCAGCACTCGATCCTCAGGAACCAGCTGCAATTGATCGAGAGCGTAGCTGTTCAGCCGGGCGTTGCCCCGGTTCATGCCAGCGCGGATGAGCCAGCCGGCGATACCGGCCGGCCAAGAAAGCTGTTTTGCTATGAACCTTGGCGCCATCTTATTTCCCAACCCCTGCCAATCATACGGCGGTTCGCAGGCTGTGAGCAACCGTGAGCCGCTGGCCCTGGCAAGCGGGCTTTTCACATCGTCCGATCCGGAACAATTGGGACTAACATTTGTTATACGGCCTATGGAAAAGGTCGCTCCTCCCGAATCGATACCGGACAGCATTCTCCTCGCCGCCGCACGATTGCAGGCGGCTCTCCAAACACGATCCGGCCACGATCAAAAGCGGAGTGAAGGAGGCCGACGCAGTGCCTGAGAGCTACCGCGCCGGCCAGGCGACCCACAGGCCCGCCACAAGGTAGATGAGGGTGGCCGTCAACGCGATGGCTCGGTAGGTTCGCTCTCTCGCCAAGTAGGGCGTACATTGCTTTGGCCGCCCGTGAGATTTACCGGCAATCGGACGTTTGGCAAAAAAGGGCGCCCGACGGAACAAGACGAGCGCTTGCTCGAGAGCTTAATCGAACATCTGAAATCCGCGCAGGCCGCCCTCCGGCGGCTGGAGAATCGATAGCCACCAACCTTGTGGCATCATTCTCGCGGCAAGACTTCAGTCCGACTCGCCTGGCCTGAATTAATCGTATTATCCTTGGCGTCGGCTTATTCGTCAGGGAGGGTTCCCATGGGCAGTATGAAGCGCGTCCTTCCGCCTGGCCTCACTACGCAAGAGCTGATTTGCGCTGTTCTTCCTGACTGGCGCGACGGCGACATTATTTCCATTGGTCAGACTATTGAGGAGCTTCGCGCACGCGCGCCCAGTTGCCCCGATACCGACGAGGCCCTTACGGCGGCTATCGTGAAATTGGCCACTGGCAGAGCTATGGCGGTCAGCTTCGATCGGCGAGAGCATCTAGCCCCGCATTACGCTGAGACAAGAAGGGATCTTGGAGACCAGGATCAAGCTCGCCTCATTAGGTACTGTGGGGAAATCCGAGGGGTATCGGGAGAAGCAAATACCTAAGTATTTGACTTGGCTGGTCGGAGTGGCAGGATTTGAACCTGCGACCCCCTCGTCCCGAACAACATAGCCAATCCAGAATTCCTTTAAAAACAACTAATTAGCGGCGGTGTTTGAATCGAAAAATCACCGTTTGTTCCGTTCATTCATTGCCAATCATTGCCGTAACCATAAAAAACGCCGGACCCAACCGGCGCAGCAACCACACCTCCCAACCGGAAATCAAATTGTGAAAATTCTCAACTGTAGGCCTACCGTCCATCACGGCGGTGGGCGGTTTCGCGATGTCGCGATCTTTGACGCTGAAGTGGCTGATGGCCTCAAGCTCATTGGACTGAAATTGGCACTCACGAGCGACGGCAAGAGGTTCGTCTTCTCGCCCACCAAAGGCGGACAGCGGTTCGCCTCCTTTGACGGGGCATATGCCCGCCGCATGGCTGAAGCCGCCTTCTTGGCGATGGGAGGCCGTGTAGCCAATGATACCGTTTGAATTGCCGTCCGCTCTTGCGGAAGACGTCCAGCCGGGCGCTGACTTAGTAGCGATAGACCCACGCGAACACGCGTTGGACTGCCTGACCGACTATGCCGACATCCTCTATGGCGACATCGTCCTGGTTCCGTTCAAAGACAACGAGCCGGACTGGCCCAATACCGACCGCGACACGATCGAAAAGTTTGCCGGTCATTGGTCCGAGATCGAACTGGGAGACGTTCCACGTCTTGGCATTCTAACGGACAGCTTCGCGCGCTTCCTCGGCAAGGGCGACGACACTTCAGTCGTCACGCTCTGGCAAAATGGCACGCCTTATATTCGGCAGATCGGTGGCCACCCGAGCGAGGCCGCAGTCGGCATCGTCATGGACGCCATCATCAACGACGAGCCGCTGCAAACTCTGCCAGCCGTGGTCGAGCCACCATGCGAGGAGGCAGCACCCAAGCCCCGACCCCAACCCGCGAACGACAATAAGCCCAAATTCGAGCCGATCGACGCCGAGACATTGCTGGGTATGGAATTCGCGCCGATTAAATATGTCATTCCGGGTTTCGTTGCTGAAGGGCTAACGATCCTCGGCGGCCGGCCGAAACTTGGTAAATCTTGGCTGGCGCTCGACTTCGGCATTGCTGTTGCAAGCGGTGGGCAATCGCTTGGTGCGGAATGCGAGGAAGGGGATGCACTCTATCTCGCGCTCGAGGACAATAAGCGGCGACTGCAGGACCGGCTCCGCGTCGTGCTACCGAGGATTAAACGCCCGAATATGGCGCGGTTGTCGCTACAGACAGAAGCCCCCAAAATCGGCGCTGGGCTGATCGAGGCGCTTGATGCCTGGCGGAAATCGGTTCCGGATCCGCGCCTTATCATCGTGGATACCTTGGCGATCGTCCGTCCGCCGAAGGGGAAGAATCAGGACAGCTATGCTGCGGATTACGAGGCGCTCTCACCCCTGCAACGGTTCGCCAGCGAGCACAGGCTTGCTGTGGTCGCAGTGACTCACGTTCGCAAGGCTGAGGCTGAAGATCCCCTGGAGATGATATCTGGCACAAACGGGCTGACAGGCGCCGCGGATTCCATCCTGATCCTCAATCGCACTTCGGACGGCCCAAAGCTTTATGGCAGAGGTCGCGATGTTGAAGAGGTTGAGAAGGCCCTGAAGTTTGACGCTGGTAGATGGTCTGTCCTTGGCGATGTCGATGAGGTCAAGCGGTCTGGAGAACGACGTCAGATATTAGCCGCGCTGCTCGGGGCAACCCAAGTGATGAGCCCTGCTGAGATTGCTACCGCTACTGGCATGAAGGTCGGCAACGTCAACGTACTTCTCACTAAGATGGTGGCAGCCGGCGAGGTCACTAAGGCGGGATACGGTGCCTACTACCACCCCGATAAGACTGCTCAGACCGGTTAGACTTCCTTCTGAGTCTAATCACTCTAACCAGTCTAATGCATAGATACAGACAGGAGAACGCATGACCGCTACCGCGCCTGCAACGAACGAGACCGTGACCAGGCGACGGATATCATGGGCCGCCTTGTATAAGGAGCGCCCTGACCTACGGCCAGCCAACGACAATCAGGATGTGGACCGCTTCGGCGGGGCGAGTAGCTTGCGTGCGACTGGCGCTGCCTCAACGGAAGGCTTGGCGAAGTTCTCTCGAATGATCGCCCTGGCCACGTAGGCTAACAAGGCCATCTTCAACATTCTCCACATCGATCATCTCCCATCATGAAGGGTGATCAACGCCACCGCACCGCGCCGGTTCCGCCCCCCCTAGGGGGCCTTCCGAGACCTGGCCGGCGACTGAACCACAGACCGGCGGGGGCCAATCGCGCGCATTTTTCCAATTCAAAATATGGGGGTCATCCCATTGCCACGACCACGCGTACCAATCGAGAAAGCCCGAATGACGGGCTATTCCATGAAGCATCCGGAGCGTTTTCGGCCCGGCTCCAACCTGCCTCCAGAATACACAGACCCTATTGGCGAGCCGCCCCATTGGCTAGCCGCTGAGGCACAAACCGCATGGCGTGAGTTCGCTGATTCCTTGCCTTGGCTCAATCGTTCGCATCGTGGCATTACATCGATTGCCTCGCTTCTGTCCGGAAGCATGGAGCGCGGCGAACTGGGAATCAGTGGCATGAACCTGCTGCGCCTGTGCCTCGGCTCAATGGGAGCAACACCTGCAGACTTCAGCAAGGTTGGGTGGTCGCCAGCGGCCGAAGATGACGATGACTGGTAGGGGGCGAGTCAGCCTCTTCCGACAGCGGACCACGGGAGCGGCGCCCCCATTAACAACTAACGCCAATACAGGAATTCCTCGCGCGTGCGCAACGCGCACGAGGGCCTTTCATTGTGCCGACAACGCGAGAACATGCAGTTTGAATGATAATAGGGCGGCCTTGGGAACTGAATACTGATCAAACGACGCTTCTTCGGTCAGCATCGACTCCGCAAGAGTAACAACACCAAGTTTTCTTATCTCCGCTTTTACGTGTTTCGGGATGAGAGAGAGATCAGACTTATGGCTCGCAGTTCCATCCTTGTTTATGACACAAAGGTGGTTTTTCCTAAGATATACATGAAGGTGATCTTGTTGATTTGGCTGTAGTCCTAAGTCGAAACGCGCATGATAGCCTTTGCTAAAATTATAGGTTTGGCCTTCTTCAAGTACATCGAGCGCCAACTTCGCCGCATCGATATCTGCGGGGTCGTACCAGAATATTACCATCGGCTCGGCAATGCTTTTGATTGCCTCGACCTCTTTCTGCTCAGCGAGGAACTTGCTAAATCTTTTGACCATCTCGCCACCCTTAAAGCCGACTCGCCCACCAGCACTAGCGTATTTCCTCTCAAAAGGAAAAGCGCCGAATTTCGCGATTGGCTATTCGTGATTTGACCTTCGCCTCGTTACAGAGGAAAAAGGAAACCGGGCGGGGTACCGGCAAAGTGAACCGCCCGGCTCTTAGGTCGGCATAGCCCACCTACTTGCGCTTTATCGTCTCAACGATGTGGGTGGCGGGTTTGTTCGTGGCGGTCTTAACCGTCGTGAACTGCCCGTTTCCTGCGTTGCGTCCAATCTTCTGATTCTTGCTCATTCCAATCACCTCCTTTCCGCCGGAGGATTCCGGCTACAATTTGTGCATCATAGCAGAACATTCAGGGAACTGAACACTAGATATAGTCAGGATTTGGCCGGACGCGTCTGCTGTGGGGATTGTGGGGATAACTTTGATATAGCGCGACCAGACTGGGTGTCGGACGCTACATTTTGTGTCCGAACGGATGCTGCTACTAAATCTTGACAAAACGGCGGTAAACGGCTAGTTTTGTAGATGGTGGCGTTTGCCGCCCACAAATGACCGCCGTTCAGGCGGCAGGCCGCCGGCAAGCCGGCATACCTGGCGACCGCAAAGCGGCGCCTCCGGCAACGTCCGGTACTTTTCGAGGGTACTATCTTGAAATCTTGGGCAGAAATCGCGGGCCGGCCGGCCCGCGTCGCGCGTAAGTATTCACACTCCACCAACACCTCAACGTCGCTCGGACGTCGAGTGACGAAGCCAGAGCCAGGAGAGACTTGGGCTACCTACACCCGAAATACATCGCCCGGCCGGCGTTCCGGGTAGCGGCAAATGATAATCGCCAGCAGCCGCGAACCGTCTGCATTCCGCTCCCCGAGCACCGCGAAGTTCGACAGTCGCCTCCCGCCGAGCCACCAAGCCCAATGCGCATTCGTCTAAATCTTCAAAAGACCGCACCTGACCAGTATCGTTGTCTCGTTCGCGTCGAGGAACTGCTGCGCCCGGCCGACCTGACGCAGTGCGATGCGGCATTTTCTGCCGACAACGACAACATCGGCTTTGGCCTAGATTTCCGTCATGAAGTCACGCCAGGCAATGATACATTTGTGGAAGACCTGCTCGACGCTTATTCGGATGGCATGCGCAGCCGCGTGGTCGTTCACCGACACGGGAAGCAGAAAGGTCAGGTCGAGCGGTTCGATGGTGGTTTAAAGTTCCAGCGAGAAAAGAAAGCTGGCCATGAGATTCTAGAAGTCGGAGGGAGGAGCAGCCTCGGTAAGTTCTTCGGAATGCGCTTCTTCCGAGGGACTCTCATGGAGTACGTAAAGAGGGGCAAGCGGTGTCGACCTGACTATAAACAGGGCGACCAGCGCGGCCCGGAAGGAGAAGGCTGGACCGCTCGCATAACAACGGCCACGCCATCCCGACCTCAAGCTCTAGCTGAAATCGATCGAGTTGCGGAAGCGGACGCATTTGCTGCCTACCTCGGTCGGGACAGGTTGAAAGTAGTACGTCTCACGCTGGAGGCAGACAGTTTTGCGGAGATCGGAGCAGCTTATGGCTACGCAGCAAGCGCTGCGCATCGCCATGGACGACGCATCGCAGTCGACGCTCTGAAGTTCGCCGATAAATTTGTAGCGTAGTCGGACCGTTTCGCCCGCTACCACGCCCAATAGAGAGAAGGGATTTGCCCTCTCCCGACTCGCCCGGTGTTCGCGCCGGGCTTCTTTTTGACACCCATCATTTCAATTTGAAAAAAGGAAGCCGTAATGGCTGTAACTAACGACGCCGTCGCGGCACTGACTACCCGCGTCGGATACGACCCCGGCCGCACAGCGGCTGTGGCTCGTAAATTCATTGATAGTGGCATCCTGCCCATGGGCGGCCCACGTCACACGCCGGAAATCACCCCACAGCACGTCGCCACATTGATGCTTGGCGTTGCCCTAGACTGCCCGCTACGGGCCGTTGCCGATACTGTGCGACAGTACCGTGAATTGCGCCTCGGCGGCCTCCCAGAGAACTCAGGCGCGCCAAAGCGGATTAGCACTACTGCCGGAGATGAACTAGATATTCTGGCTGAAATCGCGGCTACGGGCTCGCCAGACGCAAAAGCACGTGTGGCGAAGACCATCATTTCTGTGGTGGGCAACTGGCCTGAGATCACACTAACCGACCCCATCGACACGCGCCGCTTTGGCGCTGGCACGCCAGGCCATTGGCAGGCCTTCGGCCATCGCAAGTCAGTCGAAATCAACGGCGGCGCATTCGTCGCCGCAATCAATGACCTTTTTGGAGACAACTAATGAACACCCCATACCTCTCTGTAGAATCTGACGCTGAGCCAATCGTGCTTTTCGGCTCTGGCGCGCGCTTCGTCGCTGCCGCAGATGGCATCGTCACTGTTCGGCCCGTCGTCAACGACAACGCCGTCACGGTCCGCCTCCCTGGTCGCGCAGACGTCCTGACGTTGAACAGCGGCGATCGTCTCTCCATCACCGTCGCCGCAGGCGATGTCATCGAAATTGTCTAAGGGAGAAATGCCAATGGCTAAATCACCTGAATTTCGCGTGCTTTCGCTAGCCGAAGCCGACAGCGAATACGCCACTATTGAAACGCACCTTACCGACCTGATGAGCAAGCATTCCGCTGCACATCGGGAGGCCTCTGTAATCGAGGCTGACATCTTGGCGAGACCGGCGCCGCGCATGCGCTCAGGCGTGGCCGAGCTACTTGGCAATACCGTCGACACCAGCCTTCAGCAGCGGCCAGAGAGGCTCAAGGAAAAGCGCCACCAAGTGGCAGACCTTGAGGATGCTATCGAGATACTGCGTCGTCGCCTGGCGGACCGTCGCGGAAAGGCTTCTGTCGCAGTCTGCGCCGCCGTGCGAGAGGAATACGGCCTGCGCGTAGCCAAGATTTGCGTTGCCCTAAACGACGTTGACGCTGCCGCCAAGGATGCCGAGAAGCTGCTTGATGCGCTCGATCGGGAAGACGTGGCGCTCAGCTATCTCCCGCCGATGCGACCGACGTTCATGTCCGGCTATTTGCACTACCTCAAGGAAGCGCAGGAGGCTGGCTATGTCTCTTGATGGGGTTGAATACGCGGATAAGCGTAAGCGCAAGCGATCGAACAGGCGGAGCATCAGGCTGCCTGGTGGCCAAGTTCTGAACTCATCGATGACCGCAGACGAGATCGTGGACATCCTGAAGGAGGCACGTTCTAGCGATACGCGAGACACCGACCTGGAGGCAAGACTTGGCCGATAACGTAATTTCCGGATATGCCGTGCGCTTCGGGGACATTACGACTATTGCTGACTTTCGGGAGCGCATCGCTCCTGGCGCGTTTACCCGGACGCTTCGCCAGGCGCCCGACGTTGTAATGCTGCTTGACCATGACTCTGGCCGCGTCCTCGGCCGCACGTCATCGGGAAGCCTCACGCTTCAGGAAGATGCGACTGGCCTCTATTTTTCTTTGGACGTCGATTCTTCTACGCCAGAAGGTCAAACTGCGATCGGCACGGTCGCGAGGAGAGACGTCCGCGGTTGCAGTTTTGGCTTCTACGTTCGCTCTGAGTCTTGGCAAGATGACGGTGACAGCCTGCCGCTTCGAACCATCGAAGATGTTGACCTTTACGAAATCACTCTAACCGCATTTCCAGCATATGAGACGACGAGCGCCTCGCTCTCTGGCCGATCCGGCTCGGTTAGACGAGCAGAAGCTGCCATGCGCAAACAGGGCATCGCGCCCAGCACTGACGCTCCATCAATCGCACGGTCGAACTCCCTTGCCGCCAGTCGGCGCCGCGCGGAGGCGGCGATGCGGTTGCGGCGCATATAGGGGGGTGGAGCCCGTTCCCGGACCCCCGCGTGCCCCTCACTCGCAACTATTTTGATTGTTTTTGATTTTTTAGGTGCGAGTATCTGACCTTTCTTTGGGCATCAACAAACGTCACAAGAGATCCATGCATAAGCTGAAAGTCTTGGTGTTCGCATTTGCGGCTCTATTGCCATCGGCGGTTCATGCCGCATCCAGCGATGAGGCATGTGCAATGATGGGTCGGTTTGCAGAAGAGACGATGAAGGCTCGGCAAAATGGAGTTCCGCTTCAAAAGATACTCGACCTGGCCGCGCAAGGAGACTCGGAAGTCATGCGTAAGGCCCTTCGCCAACTGGCCATTGAGGCTTGGAGCCAGCCCCGTTACGGGTCAGACGACATGAAGAATCGAGCGATCGGTGAATTCCGAGATCATCTGCAGGTACAGTGCATGCAGGGCGAATTCTGAATATCGGCCATCGTCACGGGGGTATCGAAAAACTCATCGCGCACCGCACTCAACTTCATTGCGGCGAGTCGAACTTGCGTGCGGGGGATTGGCTCCAGCGCGGTGCTAGTTGAGGCCGCGATGCGGGGGATTGCACGATGAGAGTCATCCGTTGGGATTTCGCCTTCTCAGCGTGGCAACCAACTTGTCGCGCAACCCGTCGAATATTCCTAGGTTATTGAGCGCGCTCATTTGGGCGTCGACTGAAATAATAGGGCTTGGTATCTTTTCGGATTTGCGCCTCGCGTATTCGTATAGCGCAGAGGAGCGGGCGTAGATTTCCGCAGCATCAAGAATGTACTCCTCGAGATTGGTGGCGGCGATTATCATCTCCAGTGGTCGTCTTTCTGGCGGTATTGATCTTATTCTCGATCGCTGGATTTGAATCTTGGTCAGAATCGCGGCAAGGGTCTCCCTGTCCGCAGGAAGAGACACCTCAGTCATCTCCTTGAAAGCCTGAATAACTTCTGCTGGCGGTGTAGGAAATTCTTTAACTTCAATCGCTCGAGGGAGCGATCCATCGACGCATTTATCTAGCAATTCTTTGAGTATTAGAGCACATTCTTCCGCGTACTCAGAGAGCAAACTTAATGACAGGGGTAAAGTCGCCCTGGCTGCTGCTCTACGGCTAGACAAGCGGTCGGCCTCAGCTTGGGCCTCTTGGTTCATCTGCAGGTTGATTGCTCGCACACCCCACCAAGCTCCGCCAAGGGCAAGTACGCCCGTAAGTAGAGTTTGATAGTCATATAACCAGGTCCAATGGAAATGCCCCGCAAGGCGGCACGCAGCGTAAAGGGCAACGGGAGTGCACAAACCGTCGAGTGATTGCCATACGAGACTCACAATCAGGAAAACCACTACCGTGAGAATTATGATTTTCGATGTTGTATTTGCCACCTGTGGTAGGCCCTCCGTTCAGGATTTGGCTGATAAGAAGTGATTGCCGGCGGCGAGCTTAGTTCACGAGGCCAAGCTTAAAAGTCGAATGAGAGTTGGCGAGGCCAAGACCGGAAGTGAGCACAGACATGCTCCAGCCGGCCGAGGCGCGTACGAAAGTACGCCCTAACGCTCACTACTTTTGACTTCAACGACATGTTGACGTCTCCCTGTTTTCTAAGACGGATAAGTTCCGTCACTCCGGCACAACTTCATTGCTGTGCCGTGCACCGTGCGAGTACAGCCAAAAGCTGCTTAGAACGCAGGTTGCCGCCGGCAATCACCACTACTGATATCTGATTCACAAGCAGCGCGCAGTGACAGCGCTCGGTATGCCCGCTTTCCACAGGCAACCTTCTTCACAAAGGAAAACCCCAATGGCCACCAAACAAGCGCCCCGCGTGCCGCGTACCCGCGCGCGCACAATCGACCCGGACCAAGCGCTCCTCGACGCATTAGAAAACGCGATATCCTCGGCCGCTACGGCCGGCCACATCGAAGCGCTACGCAGCCGCGGATTTTCGGAAGGCTACGTCATCGCCAGCCTGCTTGCCGGCGCCAAGTCGCTTCTCCGCGGCATGCCGACCAAGCAGCCTTGGTCGGCACTCCTTGAGGGCATGGCATCGGAGGTCCGCAATGGCTGACAAGACCGACGACCTTCTGATTAGCGTTTCCACCGACCTTACTACCATCAAACGCCAACTTAGGCAGCTTGGCGACTCGATCACCGCGTCAACAAGCGGAATCGCCAAACAATTTGACGGCATGGGCAAGAGCATCGACGCATCGATGACGCCCGTGCAACGACGTATCAACGAGATGGTCGGTCTGCCCGTCGCGTCGAAAGTGAAAGAGTGGAAGGGCGCTCTGGCGGACACAGCTAGCGTCCTAGATAAAACTGGACATGCGGCCGGTGGCACCAGCGCCAGTATGCAGGCAATGCTGCACAGTGTGCGGTCAGTAGGCGAGCAGTTGGCGCTAGGCGTATCTCCGGCGCAAGCGCTTACGGGTCAGCTGTCGCATCTGTCTTTCGTCGCCTCGCAGCCGGGCGGCATTACCGCGGCGCTTAAGGGCGTCGGTGACATGGCACTTGGCATCGTCACCAAGTTTCCATGGGTCACTGCTGCAGTCGTGGCTTCGGGTGCTGCGTTCGTCGCCTATGAGGCCATAAGCGGCAAGACTGTCGCAACCGTCGATGACGCATTGGCAGAGCACGCTAAGACCATTAAGGCGCTGCGCGACGCCTACGGCATTGCAGGCGATGGCGCGGAAGATTACGCGCGCCGCTCTATTTCATCGCTTGAGTCCGCGCAGCGTCGTTCGCTGGCTGCGCTTAGGGAATCCGTTGCTGCTGCCGAAAAGCAGGCCAAGGCTGGACTGTCGGATAACGGCGGCTACAGCGGATTCGGGATTCTTGAGCAGCTAGGTTTGGTTGGTGACTCCGACCTAAATGCTGTCAAGACGAAGTTCGCCGCGTTTGCCGAGCCAATCAACAAACTGCGCGAGCAGATCAGGGCCGGCAAGCCGGACTTCGACGCTTTTCAGCAGTCGCTTGACCAGATAGCGGCAACAGATCCAGGCCGCCTAAGGCCGATTGCCGATCAAATCTCGGGCATTATCGATCCGGCAGCGCGCGGACGTGAAGAGATCGACAACTTGTCGGTTGCGTTGGGCCAGCTGACCCAACAGCAAATCGACACAGCGCACACGGCCGCGCAACTCGCCAACATTGAGACTGCAGCGGAAAACGCGCAGGGAGCGGTCGGTGCGTTGAAGGCGATGCTGGCCGACATGGCACGGCTGGGCAGCGGCGAAGGCGCGAGAGGCGACGCGATCGGCGGCAAGGGGTCTTTGGACCGCGCACAGGCGTCGTTCAATGACCAACTCGGTTTGTGGCGTCGCTTCGGTTACGACAACGATTCCGGCATCGATCCCAACAAGCCGAAGAAAGTCCGCACGCCGCGCACTCATGCCGTTCCAAAAACCGCAGCCGACCAGTTCGACAACGACCTGCAGGCCATTCAAGATCGAACTGCTGCGTTAGTTCAAGAGCAGGCCAGTTTGGGCCTTACCTATGAGGCGCAGCAAAAGCGCCAGATCAGCCTGCAACTCGAGCAAACCGCGCTGAAGCAGGTCCGCGAAGAGGCTCGTAAGAAGGGCGATGCTGACTGGCAAAATGCGCAGTTAACGCCGGCACAGATCAAGGCGATTGACGAGGTGTCGGCCGCCTACGCGCGCCAGGCTGATGAACTACGCAAGGCGCAAGAAATCCAGCAGTTGCAGCGCGACGTGCTGAAAGGTGCGTTTGACGACCTGCGCTCAGCGTTAGAGTCCGGCAAACTTAGCTGGAAAACGTTCGCCGACACGGCGACGCATGCGCTCGACAAGATCATCGACAAGATTGAAAACGATCTTATCGACTCGATCATGCAGGCCAACTCGGCAAGCAGTGGAGGCGGTCTTGGTGGCATCTTGGGTGCCATCTTTGGCGGTGGCGGATCCAGCAACGTCTTTCCCGGTGGCGGCTCACTAAACAGCACTGGCGGCCTCTACGACTCTGGCGGCTACACCGGCCCCGGCGGCAAGAAGCAGCCCGCCGGCATCGTCCATAAGGGCGAGGTGGTTTTCAGTCAGGACGACATCAGCCGCCTCGGCGGTGTGTCGGCCGTGGAGGCTATGCGGCGCGGTCAGGCTATCGGTGCGCCTAGTATGCCGTCGATAAGTGCACCGTCTAAGACCGGCGACACGCACGTTACGTTTGCGCCAGTGATAGACGCAAAAGGAGCGCAAAAAGGCGCTGGCGAAGAAATAACGGCCGCCCTGAAGAAGTTCGACAAGGAGTTCACGCCACGCGTCGTCAAGGCGTTGCGGGAAGCCAAGCAGCGGGGGATGGCATGAGGCGGGCAGTTGCCGACTCGACTAAAAAGCTAAAAGGTGCATGTTTGCTTGAAGATATCTTGGGAAACGACGACCAACGTCCCACTTGGCTTCATTCGAAAAGGATCTCCCCGTGTACCGTACCTTTATGGCCCCGATAATCGCTATGCTTGTGGCGCCTTTGATTTGTCTCCCCTGCGCGGCAAATCCAATAAAGATCGCTTGTGGCGCACACAGAGATCAGGGCCCCGAACACGCACATCTGGGCATTGTTAACGATGCCGACATCCCAGTAGAAGACGGCCAATCAGTTTTGTACGTAGATGGAAAGAAGGTGCGCGCCGAAAGCGTTGGCGTTCCCCACTATGATGGGCACGGGGGAACGAACTATTTCTTCAACTATGAATCTGATGATTTACAGCAGATACAGGTGGCGTTTGATCTGAACAATGACACAAATCGGATGTCAGAATATATTAATTGGAGCGTTGATGATTGGGAGGGCAGCCTGAATTTACCAAAATCAAAATCTATTCCGTGCACCGTCACAGGAGAAGATCAGTAGTCAATTTCCGGAGCAGTATTTATAAATCTCCGGAGCGACGTCATCAAAACCAAGCATGATCTGATGCGGCTTTAAAAACGTTGCCGAAATGGTGATTTTGGCTTTTCCTTCCTCTTCTGCGGTACACAAGGCAGCAATGCTGAGTTTGTCGCCGGCAATTTTCGCCTTGAAGCCATCACAAACGCAGCCCCAGCCACATTCAAGGTCATTCTTCTTTATTGTGAAACCTTGATATTCGCCGCCATCTTTGGTGGCACTACAGCTATCTCCTTGCGGGATCCAAACTCCAAGAAAGTCTTTCATTTGAGCCGCGTTGGCTGCAGTGAATGCCGTGCCAAGTGTCGTTAAAACGCCCACGCAAAGAATTATGATGCTGCCTCGCATGGCAAATACCCCATCTTGCTAGAATACCGCAGATACATTGACCAATGTACCTATCTCCCAGCCACAAGCAAGCCGGTGCGAAGCACGTTAGGCCTGATCGCGTGGGCTGATTATGAGACGCCATATCGGGTGCCGCTGTCTGGATAAAGTCGCCGGCGCTCATTTGGGCGGGGGGCTTGGGGTTAAAATGAGCGCCGGCCAGACGGTCCGCTAAGGTCCGCCGCTGGGCAGATGTAGCGCCGGGCGATTGGCTGGCAAGTGGCGTGATCGCGGAAGTAGCCTGATTTGCCGATGCGATGAAATTGCAACGGTAGTTGCGACTAATGTTGTGATCATCGCGTTCAGACCGTTGCGAAAATCGCAACTTGTAACCAATATGGTTCCACCCGAAACGGGAACGAGGAGGCAGCGCTAACTGCCTCCTCGCCCTCTCCGGGGAGCCAACTGGTACGCAGGGTTTGCGGCCGTTTCTCTTGGCCGAGGACGCCGCAAACCCTAGCCAATGCCACTAATCTACAGGCAATGAGCGTCCGCCGCCCGCTGTGGCTGGTTTTTCCCACAAGGTTTTTGTTCCCTGTGCGTTCTTCATGTGGACAAGGCGCTTCCGGCCTTTACACCTGCCAAACATCGTAGGACTATATTCCTTAGGTGCGCGATTTCTAACGGAGATCGCAATGGCAAAGTCAAAACCGTCAAAGCAGCTATCGCAGGCTGAAATCGAGCTCTTTCTGGTGGCGGCCGAGGCTCTGCACTTGAGCATCATCAAACCATTCATATCGCCGCACTGCGACCACTATCGCGCTACCCGCCTCCTGCACGAGGTGCTGTTGAACGCTGTGCGGGAGGTCACAGGGAAGGAGGGAGTTTATCAAGTGGAACACTACCGGGCCGGTAAGGCCTCCTCCTGCTGGGTAGCCAGCAAGGAGCTATCGGTCTAAGTAAGGCGCGCCGGACAGTCGAAACAGAATTTCGCTATAGGGCAGGCGAAGAAGGATCTTCCCCTCTTTCGCGATTGCTCCAGCCATCATGCCCCGGCATAGGAGGCTAACCCCTCCTTGAATCCGTTGGCACATAGCATCGGGACTATCAACAATGTTGGCGTTGATACCAGCTACGACCACTGTGACCCCCTGCGGTATCGCGCCAATTGGCTGGATCACGATAATCCTAATGCCGCCGAGCCAGATGCCAAGGGCGGCTACACAAGCTACAACTGCAGCAACCATCCACTTCATTCTTGTACTGCTCGTGTCCAAATCTCATCACGCCGGGTTGTGGCAGTAGCGGCAGACCTTCGCTTCACTCTTGATGAGTTCTGCACAGCTGGGGCATTTCTTCATACCGGTTGAGAGTGCCTTACTTTCAATGGCGCCTTGATCAGATCGCATTAATAGCGCGTGGGGCAAGGCAACGATGAAAAGTGCCGCCCCGTATATCCACCATGCTACAAACGATTTGCCCTTCGACCTGGCAATGGCCGCAGGTATCAGTCCGATGAGGACTGCGATAATAAGAACTTCCATGTAAAAGCCTCCCAAACCCGCCGCACACTGTGTGCGGATGGCAGATAATGTCAATCCAGAGTTGCCACCGATACACAATTAAGGCGTCGACTAGGGCTGTCATCTCTTGCACTCGCCGCATCCATGGTCTTCCCAAGGAAGTTCCCGGCGCACGGTGCTATGGCAAATAGGGCAATCAGGATCCCACACTGGCGGCCTCAGCAGCTTTTTTCGCCCGGTATGCCTCTAATGCATTGCGTTTCTTTTCAGCCCAAGCGTCTGCGTTGGCTTTGGCTTGCGCCTTTTTGTCTGCCTTGCGTTGCTGAATTTCCTTCCACCGCGCCTCCTCTTCGCGTCGACTCTCCTCGGTACGGACAGCGTCCAGTCGGTATTGGGCGGTGTTGATTTCCGGACTGTGGTAGGCGGCGTAGAACAGTTTGACGAGGTGCACGGGCCGCCCCTGATGAACCTTGTCAAACCGCGGAAAACCCTTGTGTTCAAGAATGGGAATCATATCGCGCTTCCATCGTGACGCGTTTTGCTTTCCAACGATGGCCACTGCGATCTCCAAATCGCTGGCGAACAATGGAAGCTTGTCGAGCGCGATGTTGGAGACGGTGCGAATTTCGTTCATTGGGAACCGTCGCGCATCCGAGCCACACGCTCTTGCCGAAGCGCGCGCTTCCGCTCTTCGGTCCAGTAGGCTGGGTCGCGGTTCTTATGGTCCAACTCGGCAGCCAGCACCGATCGCGCTGCCCGTTTCGCAGCCAACTCCTGTGTCTTGGCCTCGCGCTTGGCGACACGAGCATCAAGTTTTGCGCGCGTTGCCTGACGCTTTGCCTCCAGCCGCTTCTCGCGTTCAGCAACCTCGCGTTCTTTTCGGAGGCGCCGCTTCTCGTCGCGCTTTCGTTGCTCCGTGCGGAGCAAATCCTTGTAGGAAGCGTCAGACGTATAGAACGCAATGGCACTGGCCGTTGCACGCTTCTCTGCAGTGGCAGGCGCACGGATGATTTGCCAAATGTCGAGCAAATCTTGTTCTGAAAACAAGACTCTTCGGTCACCGTGAACCGAGCAGCAACCGTACCGCTTACCGAGCGTAATAACGCCGCGCTGCGTCATGCGGAGGCGCTCTGCGGCCTCCTTTGCGGTGTAGATGGTGCCCAGCAGAGTTTGCGCGTGAATATCGCTCATTTGAGCTAGATTCCATAAAACTAGAATGGAGTCTACACGGAATGATGAGCTAGGCGTTTACGCAATTTGTACTTTGCTGAAACTTGCGTAAACGCCTATAGGCTCTGTGGTTTCTTATGATATGGTGGCACTGGCCTGCCGGATCGGGCAAGCCGGCTTCGACGGGCCGACAGCGACGCTTCGCAGTCAGGGCGCGCCCTGAATTTGAGAATAGGGGCGCGCCCTTATTTGGGTTTGGATCCGCCTTCGAATAGGAAGCCTTCGGCCACAAGGTGATCTGCTAAAACCTTTTCGACATACCCGCTCACCGAGCGTCGGTCTGCTGCTGCTGCCTTGGCCAAGGCGGACTTGATCACGGGCGGCAACCGAAGCGCTAGGTTGGCCGACTTGGCTGGCGTTGTGGATTTGGCCATGAAAATTCCCTTTCCTGTGATGTCATGCAATGTAATGCATTTTTACGTTGACGGCTAGCGTCGGGTATGTAATGCATTGTTGCGCAATGTACTACAACGAGGAGTCCAAAACATGCTTAACATCACCGACACCGAAGACCATTTCCAAACGGCACGCAGTATGCTCCGCGCCATCCTGATGTCGGCCAGCACGATCGCGGCCGACGAGCGCGATAGCCTCATGCTGCACCAGCTTGTTTATGCGGTAGACGGCGAACTTGACGCCATCGAAACGGCCCTTCAGGCGGCAGCCTGAACTGGGGAAATTGCGGTCTGGACAATACATATCCATCCGAGCGCAGGGAAGTTGGGAGGAACAATGAAGGCCGCGAACGATAACGTCCCGCCAGACGCCCCCGTGCGCCTAGCAGACGCCTTACCCTTGGCTTTCCCCCTCGGCGGAATGACTGTCAGCGGGCTTCGACTTGAAGCGGGGCGAGGGCGCCTGACAATCATGCGCATTGCTAACAAGGACTTCACCACGCTTGCCGCCATTGAGGAGATGAAGCAAAAATGTCTCGTACCCGCAAACCAGCGCGGCTTTGGCTCAGGCCTGGCGGCAAGGACAGGGAAGCCGTCTGGATCATCCTCGACGGAAAGCAATACAGCACTGGCTGCGGCCAACATGATCGTGCAGAGGCTGAGCAAGCGCTCGCCCAGCACATCGCCAAACGCTTCTTAGAAAAGCCGACAGAAAAGCATCGCGCCGCGTCGGAGGTTTCAGTGGCGGAGGTGATAGCGCACTACCTTCTCTTGAAAGAAGACGGAGCGCGCCGACCCAAGGAACTGGCAGCAAGAGCGAAAGCGCTGCTCGCCTTCTGGGGTGACAAGACGCTGGACGATATCACCACGAGCACCTGCGCCGCTTATGTCAAGCAAAGGTCATCGCAGACGATGGCCAGACGTGAACTCGAGGATCTACGCGCTGCCTGCCGTACCGCAATCGCCGACAAAGTAACACGGCACGCAGTGACTGTGACGTTACCTGCTAAGCCCAAGGGAAGAGTGACTCACCTCAACCGTGGCGACATGGCCAAGCTTATTCGGGCGGCATACCGCAAGAGGGAGGTCCAGCGCGGGGTTGCCACAAAAAAGAAGGCAACCCTTCATGTTGCTCGATTTCTCATTACTTCGCTTTATACGGGCAGCCGATCGTCGCGGGTCTGGCAGGCTTCGTTTATTAGGCAGCCAGGCAGACCGTACGTCGACTTGGAGGCCGGGGTCTACTATCGCGCCGCGGACCATGAGCACGTCGCCGCAAACAAACAAGCGCCACCCGTGCGCCTGCCTGGCCGGTTGCTGACCCATCTACGCCGCTGGCACAGGCTGGGGGCGAAATACGTGGTTGAGTATCAAGGGCGGCCCGCAGACCCCAAGCGAGCCTTCCGCAACCTAGTGGATGATGTGCTGGGCGATGATGGCAAAGGTATCGTCCGTCATACAATGAGGCATACCGCAACCACCTGGCTCATGCAGGCAGGCGTCGATATGTGGCAAGCTGCCGGCTACCTCGGCATGACGAAAGAGACACTGGAAAAGACCTATGGCCATCATCACCCCGATCATCAGGGAGACGTTGGTGACGCCTTTACAAGCGGGCGCGCGGGAAGGGTACGGCAGTGATTTCCCAATCGTTGCCGCATTCGTTGCCGTGGATTTTCGGGAAGGCAATGAATGCCTTGGAAACACTGGTCGGAGTGGCAGGATTTGAACCTGCGACCCCCTCGTCCCGAACGAGGTGCGCTACCAGGCTGCGCTACACTCCGTGACCAGACGGCGGGCTTATAGCCGCCACACCTCATTCCTGCAAGCGGCAATGGCAGCACTTCTGTCGCATTTCGCCCGCTTTCGTCGGGCATTGCCGCAAAGCTTGGTTTTCCAACCTGGGATAAACGCGGTCTAAAGCCTTGTGTGCTAAGCCGCTGCCTCGATAGATCGTATTTGCGCCGCCTGGAGCTCTCAAATCTTGCCCCCAAAAATCGTTGGCGAAGCCTTGCCCAACAGCTTCGAGTTCGAAACCGCGGCGCTGATCAAGGCATCCGGTTTTCGCGAATATGATGCGCGCTGGTGGTTCGGCCATCCCGGGTCGGCGGTGCCGCCGGAACTCAACCTGATCGGCGTCCAGGCGCTTGGCATGGGCCTTGGCACGCTGATCCGGCGTCTCGGCGCCGGATCCGACATCGTTACCGGGCATGATTTCCGGTCCTATTCGCTTGGCATCAAGCTGGCGCTGGTGTCCGGACTGATGGCGGCCGGCGCACGGGTGAAAGACATCGGCTTGGCGCTGTCGCCGATGGCCTATTTCGCCCAGTTCGCGCTGGAGACGCAGTCGGTCGCCATGGTCACCGCCTCGCACAACGAGAATGGCTGGACCGGGATCAAGATGGGCGCGGCGCGGCCGCTGACCTTCGGGCCCGAGGAGATGAGCGCGCTGAAGGCGATCGTGCTCGCCGGCGATTTCGATCTTACAGGCGGCGGATCCTACGAATTCATCCGCGATTTTCGCGCCACCTATCTCGATGACCTGACCGAGGGCAAACGCGTCATGCGGAAGCTCAAAGTGGTCGTCGCCTGCGGCAACGGCACTGCTGGCGCCTTTGCCCCGGAAGCCTTGCGGCGCATCGGCTGCGACGTGGTCCCGCTCGATGTCGAACTCGACCACACCTTCCCGCGCTATAATCCCAACCCGGAAGACATGCGGATGCTGCATGCCATCAGGGACAAGGTTCTGGAGACAGGGGCCGATGTCGGCCTGGGCTTCGATGGCGACGGCGACCGCTGCGGCGTCGTCGACAATGAAGGCAACGAGATCTTTGCCGACAAGATCGGGGTCATGCTCGCGCGGGATATTTCGCGGCTGCATCCGGGATCGACCTTCGTCGTCGACGTCAAGTCGACTGGACTGTTCAACACCGATGCGGTGCTGCGCGCCAATGGCGCCGTTACCGACTATTGGAAAACAGGCCATTCCTACATCAAGCGCCGCGTTGCCGAACTCGGCGCGGTCGCCGGTTTCGAAAAGTCAGGTCATTTCTTCTTCAACCCGCCGATCGGGCGCGGTTATGACGACGGGTTGGTCACGGCAATCGCCATCTGCCAGATGCTGGACCGCAGTCCAGGCCGTTCGATGGCCGATCTCTACCGCGCCCTGCCGCTCACCTTCGGTACCCCCACCATGTCGCCGCATTGCGCCGACGAGGTGAAATACGGCGTCGTCGAAAGGGTGGTTGCCGATTTTCAGGCGATGCAGCGCGAAGGCGTGGAGTTCGCCGGCCAAAAAATCGCCGCGCTCGTCACCGTGAACGGGGTCCGCGTCGTTGCCGAGGATGGCACCTGGGGTTTGGTTCGCGCCTCGTCCAACAAGCCGGAACTTGTCGTGGTGGTGGAGAGCCCGGTATCGTCCAAGCGGCGTCGCCAGATGTTCGAGGCCGTCGACGCCGTGTTGCGCCGCAGCCCGGAGGTCGGCGCCTACAACCAGACTTTTTGACGGGATATCCATGAGCCAGCGGATCGTCAGTTTTGTCATGAGCGGCGGCGTCGGCTCTCGGCTATGGCCGCTGTCGCGCGAGGACAATCCCAAGCAGTTCCACGATCTGTCGGGTGACGGCTCGATGCTGGCCAAGACCTTGCGCCGCCTGGCGGCCAGACCTGCTGGCGAGACGCCGATCTTCCTGATCGCCTCGGAGCGTCACGCCGAGCGTGTCCATGCCGACCTGGCCGGTCTCGATCTTGCCGGTGGCGGCCCGCTGTTCGAGCCCGCGGGACGCAACACCGCCGCCGCCGTCGCACTGGCGACGCTCCGCACCCTGTCGGAATTCGGCGACAGCCTGGTGCTGGTGGTGCCTTCCGACCATGAAATAGCGACGGCGGGGCAATTCTGGCAAAGTATCGAAGCGGGATCGCAGGCGGCGCGCGCCGGCCGCCTGGTGGTGTTCGGCATCAAGCCGACCCAGCCCGAAACCGGTTACGGCTATATCGAGGTCTCGGCCGAGAAGGACGGGGTATCAGACGTTTCGCGCTTCGTCGAGAAGCCCGACCTCGAGACGGCAAATGATTATCTCAAGGCGGGAAATTTCTATTGGAACACCGGCATCTTCCTGTTCAGGGCCGGAGCCATGCGCGACGCCTTCGCTGCGTTCCAGCCCGATATCTGGCGCACGACCGAAGCCGCCTACAAGGCGGCGACATCGGATCTCTCCGGCCTCTATATGCCGCTGGATCTCTACACGGCCATCCCGTCGAACTCGATCGACTACGCCATCATGGAACGGGCAAAAGACATAGCCATGGTGCCGGCCGGTTTCCGCTGGAATGATCTCGGCTCCTGGCAATCGCTCCTCGATGTCGGTCCCGCCGACGGTCAGGGCAATGTCGTCGTTGGCGATGTCGTCGCCATCGACTGCGAGAATTCCTATATCCGCAGCGACGGCCGCCTGCTGTCGGCGATCGGCATGAAGGACGTTGCCATCGTCTCGACGGCGGATGCCACTTTCGTTGCCCCGGTCAGCCACAGCCAGCACGTCAAGAAAATCGTCGAACAGCTGGAAAAATCCGGACGGCTGGAAACCCGATTCACGCCGGCGCATGACCGCGTCATCGAAAGCGGCGCCTGGCGGCGGCGTGTGCATCACTGGCTGTTCCAGGAGACCTTGCCGCTGTGGTCGACATCAGGCGTGGATGAGCGCAATGGCGGCTTCCATGAGGCGCTGGGTTTCGACACCAAGCCGCTCGTGAAACCCAAGCGCATGCGCACCCAGGCCAGGCAGGTCTATGCTTTCGCGGTGGCCAAGGCGCGCGGCTGGACCGGCCCGGCCGACCGGTTGATCGCGCATGGTATCGACTTCATGGCGGGGCAGGGCCGCACCGAACGGGGCGGTTGGGTGCGCACGCTGAATGTCGACGGTTCCGTCGCCGACCCGGTCGAGGACGCCTACGATCATTCCTGCATTCTGCTGGCGTTGGCGCATGCGCACATGTCGGGCAATCCCGACGCCTTGCGGCTCGGCGAAGAGACTTTCGCCTTCCTCGATGCGCATCTGGAGGACAGCCGCTTGACCGGCTTCCTCGAAACGTCGGACGGGGCGGGCGAGCGGCGCTCCAACCCGCACATGCATCTGCTAGAAGCTTTTTTGGCCTGGCACCAGGCGACCGGCGAGCGGGCGCATCTGCGTCGCGCGGCACGCATCATCGATCTCTTCCGCAGCCATTTCTTCGACCCTGACAGCTGGACGCTCGGCGAGTATTTCGATGCCGAGTGGAAACCGGTCCTGGGGGAGAAGGGGAACTGGACCGAACCCGGCCACCATTTCGAATGGGCTTCGCTGCTGGTCGATTTCGCCGGTCGCAGCGGCCAGGCCGAGCTCAGCGTCTTTGCCCGAAAACTCTATGCCTCGGCCATCGCCAATGGCCTCAACCGCGCCACCGGCCTTGCCTACGGGGCCGTGTCACGGCAGGGCCTGCCGCTCGACCTTATATCGCGCAGCTGGCCTCAGGCCGAAGCGCTCAAGGCGGCGATCGCGCTCGACGGCTCCGGCGGCCCTGATCTCAAGCCGGAGATTGAGGCCCGCGTCGGCCGGCTGTTCCGCTGGCACATCGACCCGGCGCCACTGGGTCTGTGGATCGACCGCATCGACGAACGCGGCCGCTCGCTGGCATCGGACGTGCCGGCGAGCATCTTCTACCACCTCGTCTGCGCGCTGACCCAGTATCTGGACGGGACGGCGGACAAGTAGCAGGGGTCAGTAAGGGCTCGCCACGTCCCCGGTCTCGACATAGACCGACTTCAGCTGCGAATAGAGCGCCAGCGCGGCCAGAGAGTTCTCGCGGCCGATGCCGGACTGCTTGACGCCGCCGAAGGGGATCTCCACAGGGGTCAGATTGTAGGCGTTGATCCAGCAGGTTCCAGCCTGCAACTCGGCGATGACGCGGTGGGCGCGAGGCAGGTCGCGCGTGAACACGCCCGCGGCAAGACCGAACTCGGTGTCGTTGGCGCGATCTATCACCTCGTCCTCGCCGTCGAATTTCAGCACGCTCATGACCGGACCGAAAATCTCCTCGCGAGCGATGCGCATCGTATCGGTGACGCCGGTGAACACCGTCGGCTCGACGAAAAAGCCGCCCTGGAAGCCTTGCAGCGACGGCACATTGCCGCCACAGGCGAGCGTGGCTCCATCCTGCTTGCCGGCCTCGATATAGCCGACGACCCTGTCTTGCTGCGCCTTGTTGACCAGTGGGCCCATCTGCGTTTCAGGGTCGAGCGGATCGCCGATGCGGATTTTCTTGGTTCGCTCGATCAGCCGCTCGACAAAGCGGTCGTGAATGCCGCTCTGGACGAAGACGCGCGTGCCGTTGGAACAGATCTGGCCGCTCGAATAGAAATTGCCGAGCATGGCGCCGCCAATGGCATTTTCGAGATCGGCATCGTCGAAGACGATCAGCGGCGACTTGCCGCCAAGTTCCATCGTTGCGTGCTTCATCCTGGAGCCGGCGAGCGACAGCACCTTGCGCCCGGTCGGCACAGAGCCGGTCACCGAGACCTTGGCGACGACATCATGCCCGACAAGCCCCGCGCCGACATCGCCATAGCCCTGCACGACGTTGAACAGCCCGTCGGGCAGGCCGGCCTCCGAGTAGATCTCGGCCAGCGCCAGCGCCGAAAGCGGCGTGTTTTCCGATGGCTTGAACACCATGGCGTTGCCCATGGCGAGCGCCGGCGCCGATTTCCAGCCGGCGATCTGGATCGGATAATTCCAGGCGCCGATGCCGACGCAGACGCCAAGCGCCTCGCGGCGCGTGTAGGCGAAGGGTCCGCCGAGGTCGACCGCTTCGCCATTGAAGACGGCGACCGCGCCGGCGAAAAATTCGAGGCAATCGGCGGCGGAAGGCGCGTCAGCCACCAGCGTCTCCTGGATCGCCTTGCCGGTGTCCAGCGTCTCGATGCGGGCAAGGTCGGCGTTGCGGGCGCGCAAGATGTCGGCGGCTCGGCGCAGGATGCGGCCGCGCTCGACCGGCTTCAGCCGCGCCCAGGCCGGCTGTGCGGCGCGTGCGGCCTCGATGGCGAGTTCCAGCACGTTCGGCGTCGCCGAACGCAGCATGGCGATGGTCTCGCCGGTGGCCGGATAGATCACCGGCAGCGGCGCGCCGCCTTCGTCCTCGATATAGCGTCCGTTGACATAGTGCGAAGCCGTGGGCTGGGCGCGCATCGGGAAGTCTCCAAATCATTTCGCCCCCGCGCGTCAGCTATTGGTGCGCGGCTGTCGGGCGGCTCGCTTATCGGCGGATCATGGCCTATCTGTCAGACACCTGCCAGCGCGGATTGATCCACGGTTCCTGGTTGGACGGCGCGAGCGGCGTGCGGCCAAGGATGTGATCGGAGGCTTTCTCGCCGGTCATGATCGATGGTGCATTGAGGTTGCCGTTGGTCACGCGCGGGAAGATCGAGGAGTCGGCGACCCGCAATCCGTCGACGCCGATGACCCGGCACTCCGGATCGACCACGCTTGATTGATCATCGACATGGCCCATCCGGCAGGTGCCGCACGGATGGTAGGCGCTCTCTGCATGGTCGCGGATGAAGACGTCGAGATCGTCATCCGACTGGACATGGCGGCCCGGCGAGAGCTCCTCTCCACGATAGGCATCGAAGGCCGACTGGCCGAAGATTTCGCGGGTCAGCCGGATGCAGTGGCGGAACTCCGCCCAGTCGTCAGGATGCGACATGTAGTTGAAGCGGATGACCGGCTTCGCTTTCGGGTCCGGCGAGCGCAGCGTCACCGAGCCGCGCGACTTCGAGCGCATCGGCCCGACATGCGCCTGGAAACCATGCGACTTGGCCGCCGCCTTGCCGTCATAACGCACCGCCGCCGGGATGAAGTGGTACTGGATATCGGGATAGTCGACGCCTGCCTGCGAGCGCACGAAGGCGGCCGCCTCGAAATGATTGGTGGCGCCAAGGCCCGATTTGAAGAACAGCCATTGCGCCCCGATCAGCGCCTTGGAGAACGGGTTCAGCACTGAATTCAGGGTGATCGGCTTGGTCGATTCCTGCTGAATGTAGAGCTCCAGATGGTCCTGCAGGTTGCCGCCGACGCCGGGCCGGTCGGCCACGACGGCAATGCCGTTTTCGCGCAAATGCCCGGCCGGGCCGATGCCAGACAGCATCAAGATCTTGGGCGAATTGATCGACGATGCCGCGACGATGACTTCACGTCGCGCCTTAACGACCTGAATCTGTTTGTGAGCTTCGATCTCGACGCCGATGGCGCGTTGATTCTCGATGATCACCCGGCGTGCGAAGCCTCTGACCAGACTCACGTTTTTGCGCCTGAGCGCCGGCTTCAGATAGGCTGATGCCGCCGACCAGCGGCGGCCGCCCAGAATGGTCTGCTCCATCGGGCCGAAGCCTTCCTGCTTGGCGCCATTGTAGTCGTCGGTCAGTTCAAACCCTGCCTGCCGGCCCGCTTCGACGAAGGCGCCATAGAGCGGATTGCGGCGCGAGCCGCGCTGCACATGGAGCGGGCCGCCATGCCCGCGCCAGCCATCCTCGCCGCCGTCCGAATCCTCCATCCGCTTGAAGTAGGGCAGCACGTCGGCGAAGCCCCAGCCGGCCGCGCCCTGTTCGGCCCAATGATCGAAGTCGCGGGCATGGCCACGCACATAGACCATGCCATTGATCGACGACGAGCCGCCGATCACCTTGCCGCGCGGCGTCGCCAGCACGCGGCCGCCCAGATGCGGCTCCGGCTCGCTGGCGAATCCCCAGTCGTAGAGGCTCATGTTGAGCGGGATCGACAGCGCCGACGGCATCTGGATCAGCGGCCCCATGTCGGTGCCGCCGAACTCGATGACGATGACCGAATGCTTGCCGTCCTCGGACAGCCGATAGGCCATCGCCGAGCCGGCGGAGCCGGAGCCGATGATGACGAAATCCGCTTCAAGCATGGTTCATATGCGCCATAAAATCGGCGAGCGAGACATTGCCGCCGGTTGCCACCACAAGGACGGTCTTGTCCCTGACATCCACCTTGCCGCCGAGCAGTGCAGCCAGCGACGCCGCGCCCGAAGGCTCCAGCACCAGCTTCATCCGCTCGAAGGCGATCTTCATTGCCCGCCGCACCGATTGATCGTCTACGGTGATGCCGCGCACGCCGGCGGTCTTGACGGCGGCGAAGGGCGCATCACCGGGACGGCGCGACATCAGCCCGTCGCAGATCGATTTAGGGCCGATCGGCATGGTCTCGATCGAGCCATGCGCCAGCGACGAGCCCATGCCGTTGAACCCTTCGGGCTCGACGCCGATGATCTCGGTGGCGGGCGACAGATAATGGAAGGCCAGCGAAACGCCGCCGATCAACCCACCACCGCCGACCGAGCAGAACAAGAGATCGGCGCTGGCGTCCTTGGCGGACAGCTGGTCGAGCGCTTCGAGGCCGGCGCCCGCCTGGCCGGCGACGATCTCGGGATCGTCGAAGGGATGCAGCAAGGCCAGACCTTCGGTTTCCGCGATCTCGCGCGCCTTGGCGGCTGCTACCTCTTCACGCGCGCGGTCGCCATGATCGGTCAGCACGACGCGGGCGCCGTAGCCTGATGTCGCGTCACGTTTGGCGGCCGGTGCGTCGATCGGCATGACGATGGTGACCGGAATGCCGAGCGCCTGGCCGGCCGCGGCCAGCCCTTGCGCGAAATTGCCGGAGGAATAGGCGACGACGCCCTTGCTTGCCTCGTCGGCCGAAAGCCGCTTCAGCCGCCAATAGGCGCCGCGAACCTTGAAGGATCCGGCCCATTGCAGCGATTCCGGCTTGATGAAGACCCGGGCCGCACCGGTTTCCCTGGCCAGCGCCGCCGATTGCAGCAGCGGCGTGATCTGGGTCGCCATGGAGGTGACGGCATAGGCCTGTTTGAGATGGTCGAGTGTGGGAACGAGAAGGTCTGTCATCATTCGCCTCGCGGATACCTTTTGCTCTCTTCGAGATTGTCGAGGTTCATGTGATTGCGCATGTACCGCTCGGACGCCTTCTGCAGCGGCTGGAAATCCCAGGGGTAATAGGCGCCGTTGCGCAGCGCCGGGTAGATGACCCAGCGGCGTGCCTGGCTCTCGCGCACGGCGGCGTCGAAACCGGCCATGTCCCAACGCGCCCTGACCTTACCCATGAACGCGGCCACCAGCGCCGCATTGGCGGGGTCGTCGGCCAGATTTTTCCGCTCCAGCGGATCGGCTTCGAGATCGAACAATTGCGGCGGATCGAGTTCGCAATGGACGAATTTGTAGCGGCCCTCGCGGATTGCCACCAAAGGCGCATAGGACCCTTCGGCGGCATACTCGATCAGCACCGGTGCCGTGCGCTGCCCGCCATGGGTCAGCGGCAGCAGCGACTGCCCGTCGGTCCAAGGCGCGATCGCCCCGATGTCGATGCCGGCAAGGTCGCAAAGCGTTGGCGCCACGTCGAGATTGGAGACCGGCGCCTCGATCAGCCCGGCATGAATACCCTTGCCGGCAATCATCAACGGCACCCGCGCCGACCCTTCGAAGAAGCTCATCTTGAACCACAGGCCCCGCTCGCCCAGCATGTCGCCGTGATCCGAGCAGAACAGGATGATCGTATCGTCGAGCATGCGCGTTCGCGTCAGAACATCCAGCAGCTCGCCGAGCTTGTCGTCGACATAGGAGATGTTGGCGAAATAGCCGCGCCGCGAACGGCGCACCTGCTCGGGCGTGATCTGGAAGGAGGGATAGTCGCTGGCATGGTACAGCCGCTGCGAATGCGGATCCTGATCGTCATGCGCGATGAACCCGGTTTCCGGGTCCAGCGCCTGGCAATGCTCGTAGAGATCCCAGTATTGCTTGCGCGCGACATAGGGATCGTGCGGGTGCGACAGCGAGACGGTGAGGCACCATGGCCGATGGCTGGCATCGTCCTGTTCGCGGGAAAGCTGGTAGAGTTTTTGAGACGCGAGGAACACGACCTCGTCGTCATACTCCATCTGGTTGGTGGTCTCGGCGACACCGGCTCCGGTCACCGAACCCAGATTGTGATACCACCACTCGATGCGCTCTCCGGGTTTGCGGTAGTCCGGCGTCCAGCCGAAATCCGCCGGATAGATGTCGGTGGTCAGCCGGTCCTCGAAACCGTGCAACTGGTCCGGTCCGACGAAATGCATCTTGCCCGATAGGCAGGTGTAGTAGCCGGCGGCACGCAAATGATGGGCGAAGGTCGGGATCGACGAGGCAAATTCGGCCGCATTGTCGTAGACACCGGTGCGCGACGGCAACTGGCCGCTCATGAACGAGGCGCGGCCCGGTGCGCAGAGCGGCGAGGCAGTATAGTTGTTGGCAAAGCGCGCCGACCTCGCGGCCAGCGCTTTCAGATGCGGCGTGTGCAGAAATTCCGCCGGCCCGTCCGGGAAAAAGGTCCCGTTGAGCTGGTCGACCATGACGATCAGGAAATTGGGTCGCTTCGCTGTCACTGTTTGTGCCGTCCGTTCGTGCATGTCGCCCAAAAGTGCGCCGCGGTTTTGGGACAACGACATGCATAAAAAGAGAGACTTAAAGCGCGTCTCATTGACGTGCATTAAGTTTGGTTTCGAGATAGTCCTCGACCAGCGCGATCGCGGTCGCGGCGTCGGGCACGCCATCCTTCAGCGCGCGCCTGATATAGAGGCCGTCGATCATTGCCGCCGTCGCTTCCGCGGCGCGGTCGGCTTCGGTCCTGGGCAGGATACCGATCAAGCCGCTCATCAGGTTCGAATGCAGCCGCCTTGCGTAGATTCTGAGCAGCCGGCGCAGCGAGGACGATTGCTGCGCCTCGACATAGAAAGCGAGCCATGCGGCGATGGTCTCCGCCTGGAACTGGATGTCGGAAAAATTGACGGCGACCACGGCCGAGACGCGTTCGCGCGCGGTCCCGGCGGAACGCAATGCCTGCCGCATGTCGACAGTCAGTTCGGCCAGGATGTGCCGCATCGTCGCGAACAGCAGCTCGTCCTTGGCGCCGAAATAATGATGGGCAAGCGCCGATGACACACCGGCGCGTCCGGCGATCTCGGACATGGTCACATCGAGCGAGCCGCGCTCGCCGATCGCCGAGATCGTCGCGTCGATGAGCGCCTTGCGGCGCAACGGCTCCATTCCGACTTTAGGCATGTTGTTCCCGATTTTTGCGGGAGATTATTTTTTATTGACGCGTCAATCAATAAAAAATCGATGCCGACGCGACCTGCACCAAGCGATTGTTGGGTTGCGGCCCTTCACGGTCCGGGCAAGAATGTTTATATTTGAACAATAAAGGCGAAGTGCGCTGCGAGCCACGGGCAAAGGCTGGCGCCAAGGATGGAGACCGCCATGACAGCATGCATCGTTGGCTGGGCGCATTCGCGCTTCGGCAAGCTCGAGGGCGAGACGCTCGAAAATCTGATCGTCAAGGTGGCGACGGACGCGCTCGATCATGCCGGCATTGGCCCGGACGAGGTCGACGAGATCGTGCTTGGCCATTTCAACGCCGGTTTTTCGGCGCAGGATTTCACCGCGAGCCTGGTTCTGCAGGCCGATGACCGGTTACGCTTCAAGCCGGCTACGCGCGTCGAGAACGCTTGCGCCACCGGTTCGGCCGCCGTCCGGCAGGGCATTCGCGCCATCGATGCAAACGCTGCCCGCATCGTGCTGGTGGTCGGTGCAGAGCAGATGACGACGACGCCAGGACCCGAAATCGGCAAGAACCTGCTCAAGGCGTCCTATCTGCCCGAGGACGGCGAGACGCCGGCCGGCTTTGCAGGCGTCTTCGGCAAGATCGCGCAGGCCTATTTCCAACGCTATGGCGACCAGTCGGACGCGCTCGCCATGATCGCCGCCAAGAACCACAAGAACGGCGTCGACAATCCCTATGCGCAGATGCGCAAGGATTTCGGCTATGAATTCTGCCGGCAGGAGAGCGAGAAGAATCCCTTCGTCGCCGGTCCGCTGAAGCGCACCGACTGCTCGCTGGTTTCAGACGGCGCGGCAGCCCTTATCCTTGCCGACACGGCCACAGCCCTGAAGATGCGCCGCGCCGTAGCCTTCCGCGCCAACGAACATGTGCAGGATTTCCTGCCGATGTCGAAGCGCGACATCCTGGCCTTCGAAGGCTGCGAGCAGGCCTGGACCCGCGCTTTGAAGAATGCCGGCGTGACGCTCGACGATCTCTCCTTCGTCGAGACGCATGATTGCTTCACCATCGCCGAACTGATCGAATATGAGGCGATGGGGCTGGCCAAGCCCGGTGAGGGCGCCAAGCTGGCGCTGGATGGCACAACGGCAAAAGACGGCCGCCTGCCGGTCAATCCCTCCGGTGGGCTGAAGGCCAAGGGCCATCCGATCGGCGCCACCGGCGTCTCCATGCATGTCCTGACCGCCATGCAGCTTGTCGGCGAAGCCGGCGGTATCCAGGTGCCGGGCGCGAAACTGGGCGGCATCTTCAACATGGGCGGCGCGGCTGTCGCCAACTACGTTTCCATTCTTGATCGGATCAGGTAAACCGCCCCGGCATTCACGGGAGGTGAGATGGCCAATCCGGTTCTGATCGAGGTTTTGCGCGGCGCCATTGTCGAGAGCGCCCATCGCGGCGCCGTCGCCGTCTTCGATGCGGACGGCAAGCCGGTCCTGGAGATCGGCGACACCTCCAGGCCGGTGTTTCCGCGCTCGGCGGTCAAGGCCATCCAGGCCCTGCCACTGGTCGAAACGGGTGCCGCCGATGCCTATGGCTTCGGCAACCGCGAACTGGCGCTGGCCTGTGCCTCTCACTCCGGCGAGCCGGCGCATGTCGACCTGGCGCGGTCCATGCTGGCCAGGGCCGGGCTGGACGGGTCGGCGCTTGAATGCGGCACCCACTGGCCCTCGGACCATGACGCCGAGATCGCGCTAGCGCGTGCCGGAGGCTTGCCGAACGCGTTGCACAACAATTGTTCCGGCAAGCATTCCGGCTTCCTCTGCACCTGCGTCCATTCCGGCATCGGGCATCGCGGCTACGTCAAGCCTGGGCACGCCTTGCAGGAAATGGTGCGCGACGCCATGCAGGCGGTCACCGGCGCTGTCCACGGCGCCCACGAACGCGCGACCGATGGCTGCTCGATCCCGACCTATGCGGTGCCGCTCAGGAGCTTTGCCCTCGGCTTTGCCCGCATGGCGACGACAAACGGCTTTGGCCCGGAGCGGGCGAAGGCCGCGAAGCGGCTGCTTTCGGCCTGCATGGCGGAGCCGTTCTTCGTCGCGGGCACCGGCCGTGCGGACCTGTTGCTGATGGAAGCCGCTCCCGGACGGATTTTTGCCAAAGGCGGAGCCGAGGGTGTCCATTGTGCCGCAATTCCCGAACTCGGCCTTGGTATCGCGGTCAAATGCGATGATGGTGCCGGGCGCGCCGGCGATGCAATCGCCGCCGCCGTCCTCGCCAGGCTGTTGCGGACGGACGAAACCCTGGCCGCGAAACTGCTTGAACTGGCGAACGCGCCCATCGAAAGCCGGAATGGCGCCAAGGTCGGGGCGCTGAGGCCGACGCCGGCCTTGAATTGCAGGTGGCAATCAGCTGACGCGGTTGCGCTCGACGGTCAGGTGCGCGTAACCGCTGCTGCTGGTCTGGGTGAGATCCGCTGTGACCGGCTCGGCCCAGCGCTGGCCGACGACCGCCCCGTTCAACGCGCCGTCGATGACATTGTCGGAGATGACGGCGGTGCCGGCACCCTCGACCACGCTTACGACGATGCCGGTGCCTGCCTTGCGAATGATGTTTCCCGTGGCCACGACATTGCGCAGATATGGCCCCCAGCCGATCGACATGCCGTAGAGTGGCGCGTTCTCGATGACATTGTTGGACGCGACGGTATCGGCTTCGACGGCGATGCCGACGCCGAAACCGGGCGGGTCCGCAGTGTAGGGGCCTGATGTCGACAGATTGCGCACGATATTGCCCGAGCAGACACCCATGCGCCCGCCTTCGTTGAAGTTGACGATCGAGATGCCGTTGGCCGCGCCGTCCACGATGTTGTTGGCGATGACGGCGCCCTCGAAGGAAAATTCGGAATAGACTGCCGTTTCGCCCGAGCGTGAGCAGGTGTTACCCGATATCTGCAGATTGCTGGAACTGTTGGCGCGGATCGCCGAGAAGGCGCAGTCCGAAACCACATTGCCCGAGATGACGACATTGCCGGCGCGGAAGGCATTGATGCCGTTGCCGTTCTGGCCTGTACCGCCGCTGCGCGCGCCAATGCGTTCGACGCGGTTGCCGCTGACAATGGTGCCGTCTTCCGCTGCTTGCCAGCGGTGCACGAGGATGCCGCCATTCGCGCAATCGGAGACAGTATTGCCTGATATCGCCAGCCCTCCGGCTTCGACGGAATAGATGCCGGCGTCCGCCGCCCCGGATATGTCCGAACGCTCGATCCGGCCTACCGCATGTTCCAGCGCCAGCCCGTTCTTGCCGCTGCCGGTTATCTGGCAATTGTCGACGACAAGATGCGCGACCCGGCGCAGATCGAGCAGCCCTTGCGCGTAGTCGCCCATCGAGCGGTTCGCGCCGTCGAACACCAGTCCGCTGAGTTCGATATGCTCGACCTGTTCGGCCATGAACAAATGGCCGTCGCCGCCATAGACGATCCGTGTGGCGCCCGGCACGCCGGAAAGACGCAGGCGGCCGGGCAGCGAGAGATTGGACACGACATAGGTTCCGGGCGGCAGGAAGACCGGCATGTCGCGGCCGTTCGCGTCGCGCAGCAGCTTGGCGAAGGCCTTGCTCTGGTCGTCAAACGTACCGGGCTGCACGCCGAGTTCCGCGGCATTGATCGAGCCGCGCATCGAGGCTTTCTCGATGCCGGTCAGGCTGGCGGCCGCCGCCTTGCCGAGAGCGAGGCCCATGACGGCAAAGCCGGCTGTCTGCGTCAGCAGCGTTCGTCTGTTCAGCATCGGCACACAATCCCAGTGTTCAGCCCTGGCATCGCAGGAATCATGCCAGACCTCGGGCAGCTCTTCTCGGAGGCGATGGCTTGCCGAGCAGGCACTCGGCGCCTAAGTTCAAGGAATGAGCAGAGCTTTCACCCGCGAGGAAGACAGCGAAAACGCCATCGCCGGCGTTGGCGAGCGGCCGATCAGCACGCACCGCAATCTGGTGACCGAGCACGGTCTGGCGCAGATCGAGGACAATCTGGCCGATTTGCGCGATATCCTGGCGAAGGCGGAGCGGAAGGCCGACCGCGAGCGCATCGCGGTCGTGTCGCGAGATTTGCGCTACTGGACCGCACGGCGCGAGAACGCCGAACTTTCCGTGCCGGAACCCGGCAGCGATGTCGTCCGCTTCGGCATGGGTGTCACGCTGGAAAGTGACGACGGCAAGAAGGTGCACTGGAAGATCGTCGGCGAGGACGAAGCCGATCCGGCCAAGGGCAGCATCTCGCATGTCTCGCCGATGGCGGTCGCGCTGTTCGGCAAGAAGGTTGGCGACGTGGCCAGCGTCAACGGCAAGGAATGGGAAATCGTCAAGCTCTCTGATGGCTGACGCAAGCTACGTCCCGTCTACTTGGCCATCCTTTGCAAAGCGGCCTCATACTGGTCGTCCATGACATCACGAGCAGCGCGCATCTGCCGTTCGACGTCGCCACTTCTCACCGGTCTTAGAATGACGCCGTCATCGGTTTCGATGATCTGGAATTGATCGCCTACTCGCATGTTCAGGTTGTCCAGCATTTCCTGAGGCAAGGTCACTACACCTGATCGGTCGTCGAGCTTGCGGACAATAGTCTTCACCGCCGTTACCCTTGGTTGCGTTCGTCACTGTGACACAACCTTGCTGGCGCTACAATGTTTCGCTCAACGCGCCAGCAGCCGATCCAGCAGCCGCTCCGCCGCTTCCGGGATGACCGTCCCCGGCGGGAAAATCTCCGCCGCTCCAGCCTTCAGCACCGCATCATAGTCCTGCGGCGGGATGACGCCGCCGGCCACGATCAGCATGTCGCCGCGGCCGAGCTTCTTCAGCGCGTCGCGCAATTCGGGGATCAGCGTCAGGTGGCCCGCTGCCAGCGATGAGGCGCCGATGATGTGGACGTCGTGCTGGATCGCCAACCTGGCGATCTCTTCCGGTGTCTGGAACATGGCGCCGACGGTGACGTCGAAGCCGAGATCGGCGAAGGCCGTCGCGATCACCTTCTGCCCGCGGTCGTGGCCGTCCTGTCCCATCTTGGCCACGAGAATACGCGGCTTGCCGCCGTTTCTCTTTTCGAAGGCATCGAGCTTGTCCCGCAGCCGGTCGACCACCGGATTGTCGCCGAGCGCCTTGCGGTAGACACCGGAAATGGTCTGCACCGTGGCCACATGGCGGCCATAGGCTTTTTCCAAGGCGAACGAGATTTCGCCGACAGTGGCATTGGCGCGCGCGGCGCGGATGGCGAACTCCAGCAGATTGTCCTCGCCCTGCGCGGCTTGGGTCAGCGCGTCGAGGGCGCTTTCGACGGCGGCGACGTCGCGCGTGCCTTTCAGCCGTTGCAGCTTCGACAGTTGCCGGGCCCTGACCTCTGCATTGTCGATCTTCAGCACGTCGACCTCGATGTCGTTCTCGGGGCGATGCGCATTGACGCCGACCAGCACCTGCTCGCCGGAATCGATGCGCGCCTGCGTGCGGGCCGCTGCTTCCTCGATACGCAGTTTGGGTATGCCCTTTTCGATCGCCGCCGCCATGCCGCCGAGAGCCTCGACCTCTTCGATATGGGCGAGCGCACGCGCCGCCAGATCGTGTGTCAGCCGCTCGAGATAGGCCGAACCGCCCCACGGATCGATGATGCGCGTGGTGCCGGACTCTTTTTGCAGGATGAGTTGCGTGTTGCGGGCGATGCGCGCCGAATGGTCGGTCGGCAGCGCCATGGCTTCGTCGAAGGAGTTGGTGTGCAGCGACTGCGTATGGCCTTGGGTCGCCGCCATCGCCTCGATCATGGTGCGGATGATGTTGTTGTAGGGGTCCTGCGCCGTCAGCGACCAGCCGGACGTCTGGCAATGGGTGCGCAGCGACAGCGAGCGCTCGTCCTTCGGCGCGAAATTCTTTTTCATCAGCGTCGCCCACAACAGGCGCGCGGCCCTGAGCTTGGCCACCTCCATGAAGAAGTTCATGCCGACCGCCCAGAAGAAGGACAGGCGCGGTGCGAAACGGTCGATGTCGAGCCCCGCCGCGACGCCGGCCCGGGCATATTCGATACCATCGGCGATCGTATAGGCGAGCTCCAGATCGGCGGTCGCGCCGGCTTCCTGCATGTGATAGCCGGAGATCGAGATCGAGTTGAACTTCGGCATGTTCTTCGAGGTGTAGGAAAAGATGTCCGAAACGATCCGCATCGAGGGCTTCGGCGGATAGATGTAGGTGTTGCGGACCATGAACTCCTTCAGAATGTCGTTCTGGATGGTCCCCGCCAGATCCTTATGCGCGACGCCTTGCTCTTCGGCCGCCACGATGTAGAGCGCCATGATCGGCAACACCGCGCCGTTCATCGTCATCGACACCGTCATCTCGCCGAGCGGAATGCCGTCGAACAACTGCCGCATGTCGAGAATGGAATCGATGGCCACGCCCGCCATGCCGACATCGCCGGCGACGCGTGGATGGTCCGAGTCATAGCCGCGATGGGTGGCGAGATCGAAGGCGACCGACAGGCCCTTCTGGCCGGCGGCAAGGTTGCGCCGGTAGAACGCATTGGACTCTTCGGCGGTCGAAAAGCCGGCATATTGCCGGATCGTCCAGGGTTGCTGGACATACATGGTCGGGTAGGGGCCGCGCACGAAGGGCGGCAGGCCCGGATAGGTGTCGAGATGCGGCAATCCCTTGAGGTCGCCTTGATTGTAGAGATGCTTGACGACGAGGCCTTCCGGCGTCGTCCGCTGTCCCTTGACCTCGACCGGGGCGCGGCGCGGTGGCACCCAGCCGATCTGACTGAAATCCGGAATCAAGAAGCGGCCCCGATGGATTGATCGATGCGGACCGGCGACAGCGGCTCGCACAGGACGACGCCCTCGGTGAAGGCAGGCCGCTTCTCCGCGTCCAGCGTCTCGACCGGACGCTCGCTTTCCAAGGAGTAAAGCGTGGCGCCGACAATGGCCCGCTCGCCTGACTTGAAGGCAATGCCGCGCTGGGCGGCGGCGGTGCGGACGCGCTGCTGGATATGTCCGTCCCGGAGGCTGGAAAGCACGCCGCCTTCCGCCTCGATCGCCTGCAATTCCGCCCACGCGGCTTCGCAAAGGTCCGAGGTCAGCGCTTCGACGGCGCCGGAGCCATAGGCGGGATCGGCGACATGATCGACATGGCTTTCATTGGCCATGATCAGTTGCGCGTTGCGCGCGACGCGGCGGGCAAAAGCCGCCGGCAGGCCGTGCGCGATCGTATGCGGCAGGATTGAGATCGAATCGGCGCCTCCCGCCGCCGCGGCGAAGCAGCCGATCGTCGTGCGTAGGATGTTGGTTTCGGGGTCCGCGGCCGTCATCATGCGAAATGATGTCTCGGCATGGATGTTGGCCGTGGAATTGGGGATCGAGCAGGTCTCCTGCACACGCGCCCAGAGCCTGCGGAGGGCTCGTACCTTGGCCATCGACAGGAACTGGTCCTGGTCGACGCTGAGCGCGAAGCCGATATGCGGCGCGGCATAGACCAGCGGTTGCCGCGCCTTCTCGAACATTCTCAGATACGAGACCGCCGAAGCCAGCATGATGCCGAGTTCCTGCGCTTCGGTGGCGCCGGCATTGTGAAAGACGCGACCGTCCGCCTCCAGAAGCACGCCGGGCACGCCCATCGAGAAGAAATGTGCCAGCGATTGCGGCATCGATTCCTGCAGCGCCTCGATCGACATGCGCAGCCGGCCAGTGCCGGCGAGAATGGCCGCCGGATCGATGCCGAAGGAGAGGTTGAGCTTCGCCGGATCGGACCGGCGCTTGCTCAGGAACGCCACCAGCCAGTCCGCCATGGGTCGGCTCCAGGGGTGGGTATCGATGCGGATCTGGACCCGGTTGAGCGGCACACCATCCAGCACCGTCTCCAATGCTTGCGCCGTCCTCGGCAGGCCGTAGCCGAAGGCGTTCGGAGCACCTTCGAAGACAAGCGACAGCCCTGTCGCGCCTTGCGCGATGTCTTCCAGTACCTGGCTCTTGGCGCGGTCGACATCGGGGTCGTCAACGCGCTGGCTGACGATCCATGGCGACTGGGCATTGGCGCGCACGATCGGTTCGGCTCCCGTCGCGCGGTCATAGAGCGGCTCGACGCGGATGTTGTCGTCGGTGTGCGAGACCAGCTTTTCCTCGAAGGATGCGCCGGCCAACGCCTTCACCGCCAGGGCCAGCCATCGCTGGCGCTCGGCATTGGTTGGCTCAACATCCCTGGTCAAGGCTCCGGCGCCCATTCATCTTCCTCGTTTATGCAACCGCACCAGCCCGGGGCAGTTCAGTCTACGGTCCCGGTTCGGTTATCGCAATGCACGTCCCGGGTCTGAATTCGATCCACCTGATATTCGACCCTCCTGATATAGGTCGGCTTGCGTGGGCGACCATGAACGATTGCCAAACACCATCGAAATTCGCAAGTTCCAAAAATCCGATTTCGGCGATCGACGCCGATTGGATGATTGGCCCCGCTTTGGACAATTGTCATTGTCGCTGTGCGACAGCCTCACTATACCTTCGGACAAAGGCTGGCTTTGGACACAACAGTTTGCGGAGACCCGACATATGGCTGACGACACCAGTATTTTCATCGGCGCCAGCCGCAAGCCCGACGACAGCTATCAGCGGGCCGAAAACCTGCTGCTGCAATACGGCAATCGCCACGGTCTGGTGACCGGCGCCACCGGTACCGGCAAGACCGTCAGCTTGCAGATCCTGGCGGAGGGATTTTCCAACGCCGGCGTGCCGGTCTTCTGCGCCGACATCAAGGGCGACCTTTCCGGCATCGCCATGATGGGCACCGCGCAGGATTTCCTGGTCAAGCGGGCAGAACAGGTGAAGCTCGACCCTTACGACTTCCAGGAGTTCCCGGTCATCTTCTGGGATCTGTTCGGCGAGCAGGGCCACCCCATCCGCGCGACCATTTCGGAAATGGGGCCGCTGCTCTTGTCGCGGCTGATGAACCTGACCGACGCGCAGGAAGGCATCATGAACATTGCCTTCCGCATCGCCGACGAGGAAGGGCTGCTGCTGCTCGACATGAAAGACCTGCAGGCGCTGCTCGCCAACATCGCCGAGCGTGCGGAAGAGATCAGCGCCCGTTACGGCAACGTCACCAAGCCATCGGTGGGGGCCATTCAGCGCACCTTGCTGGTGCTGGAACAGCAGGGGGCGACAAACTTCTTCGGCGAGCCGGCATTGCGCATTGCCGACATCATGCGCACGACCCGCGACGGCCGCGGCGCCATCAGCGTATTGGCCGCAGACAAGCTGATGATGAATCCGCGCCTCTACGCGACGTTCCTGCTCTGGCTGATGTCGGAGCTGTTCGAGGAACTGCCCGAGGTCGGCGATCCCGACAAACCGAAGCTGGTCTTCTTCTTCGACGAGGCCCACCTCTTGTTCGACGAGGCGCCGAAGGTGCTGATCGACAGGGTCGAGCAGGTGGTCCGCCTGATCCGCTCCAAGGGCGTTGGCGTCTATTTCGTCACGCAGAACCCCTTGGATATTCCCGAGAAGGTCCTGGCCCAACTCGGCAACCGCGTGCAGCACGCGTTGCGCGCCTACACGCCGCGCGAGCAGCAGGCGGTGAGGACGGCGGCCGAAACCTTCCGGCCCAATCCGGATTTCGACTGCGCCACCGCCATCACCCAGCTCGCCACCGGCGAAGCGCTGGTCTCGACGCTGGAGGCCGAGGGCATTCCGTCCATGGTCCAGCGCACGCTGATCCGCCCGCCGTCCTCGCGGCTCGGACCCATAACCCCGGCCGAACGGCAGAAGCTGATCGGGGAAAGCCCTGTTATCGGCCAGTACGACCAGGTCATCGATCGCGAATCGGCTTTCGAGATGTTGCAGAAGAAGGCCAAGGAGGCGCAGGACGCCGAAGCGCAGGCACAGCAGGCCGGCAGCGGCGGCTCGCGCTGGACCATTCCCGGCTTCGGCAATGACGATCCAGCACCGCAGTCCGGTGGCCGCCGGGCTCCGGCGCCACGCCCCTCCAATCGCCAGACGGTGGCGGAAGCCGCGATCAAATCGGTGGTGCGCTCGGTCGGCTCGTCGGTCGGGCGAGCGATCGTGCGCGGTATCCTGGGGAGCCTCTCGCGCGGACGTTGAGCCGCGCCTGGGAGTGGTCGCGACTACGCTGCTAGATGTTTTCGCGGGTGTAGATCTCGAAGGGCAGGATGTTTGTAAAACTCCCGCCTTCGTTCGGCGCTGAGACGGCGCGGATCATCCCGGCCAAGGCCGCCTGGGCGATGCTGGCGAGTGGGTGAGAGATGATGAAGGTCAGCGTGCCGTCAAGCAGCGCTGGGCGGGTCGATTCCATCAGCTCGTAACCGACGACGACGAGGCTTCCCGCCCTGCCGGTCGAGTGTAGGGCCGCGATGGTGCCGGTGATGCCGCCGCCGGCGACATAGAGGCCGGACAAATCCGGATTTTCGTTGAGCAGCTTTTCGGTCATCTCCTGCGCGATGGCGCTGGATTCGAAGGTCAGCAACGGCTCGAGCAGCGTGAAACCTGGAGAGTGCTCGCGAAAATAGGAGCGAAAGCCGCTCTCGTTCATTTCCTGGCAGCGGTAGCGGTGGTTGCCGACAAGGATGCCGAGCTTGCCAGGCGCGCGGCAGACATGTTCAAACACCCAAGCCGCGGTGCGCCCAACCTTCCAATTGTCCAGTCCGATGTAAGGCACATTTCCCGTCGCCGAGATTTGCGAAATCAGAGCGAAGACCGGCACGTTGCGGGCATTGAGCGTGTCGACGGCCTGGGTGACGAGGGGATGGACCGCCGCGACGACGCCGAGGGCATCGCATTCGGCGCCGAGCGCCAGCATCCGCGAGGCGACGTTCTGCGGCGACAGATCGTCCAGAAACTCCGTGCGCAGCTCAATCTCGCAGCCGGACATGGTTTCGGTTACCAGGCGCAGCGCCTCGGCCATGTTTCGGTAGAAGGCGCGGCCTGGCTGGTGCAGCAGGAAACCGAACCGGTAGCGCGGCCGGGCAGCCGCTACGCGGCTGCGCAACGCCCCCGTGCCGTAGAAGCCGATCTGCTCCGCCGCCAGCCTGACGCGCTCCCGCATGCCTTGGCGGACGGCGCCCGAGCCGCTCAGCACCCGGTTGACGGTGGCCACCGAAACATTTGCCTCGGCGGCTACATCCTTGATCGTTGGCCGCTTGCCCCGATCCATTTTATCTCATCGCTCCGTCTCATTGATACAAATGTATCATTCAAACCGCGAAATTGATACGAATGAAACAATCAATTTGGAATAAACATTCTATTCTTGATTCATTTTGGATCAAGATGTTTATCTCAGGGAAAGCAAGCAAGGCGCAAACACCGCCGGCCCAGGGATAGCTGCAGCACAACGCGGACCAGGATCTCGCCACCACTTCAGGCGGTGTGAGGCGGCGTGCGCGTGCAAGCCATCCCCGAGGCATGGCGGGGGAGGATCTACATGGACGATCTCAAATACGGCGTGCGCGACAAGCGCGGCGACTGGAAGCCGAACGGACGCGTCGAGGGCGCACCGTTCTGGGATTGGCCGCCGAGGCTGCCGAAGATCCTGGCATGGCTGCCCGGCTATATCTGGCCGTGGAATGCCTTCCACATGGCCACGGCGCTGCTCTACTGGTTCTATATCGTTCCCAGCGTCGAGACGATGAAGACGATCAGCTGGGGCTGGGCGCTGTGGCTCTACGCCGTCAGCGCGGCGGCGATCCTCGTCTTCTACGGCATTTTCGAGCTGCGCTATTACATCAAGCGCACCCAGGCGACGCGCTTCAAATACAACCACAAATTCCCCGCAGACACGCCCTCCGATGTTTTCTGGTTCCAGAGCCAGAACCTCGACAACTTCCTGCGCTCGTTCTTTATCACCATCCCGCTTTGGACCGTGGTCGAAGTCGTCTTCCTGTGGTGCTTTGCCAATGGCTACGTGCCGTGGGTCGGCTGGCAGGATCACCCGGTCTACCTCGTCGCCCTGGTGCTGGTCGCGCCGGCCATCCACGAGGTGCATTTCTTCTTCATCCACCGCCTGATCCACTGGGGCCCGCTCTACCGCTGGATCCATTCGGTCCACCATAATTCGGTCAACCCGTCGCCCTGGTCGTCGCTGTCGATGCATCCCGTGGAAGGGTTTCTCTATCACGCGGTCGCTTTCTGGCACCTGGTCATCCCGTCCAATCCGGTCGTCGCGCTGTTCCAGTTGCACATCGCTGGCTTCGGTGCCGTCAATGGCCATCTCGGCTTCGACAAGCTCGAAGTGACCGAAGAAAAGGCTGTCGATAGCCACGCCTACGCGCATTACCTGCACCATAAATATTTCGAGGTGAACTATGGCGGCGACGGGCTGATTCCGCTCGATCGGTGGTTCGGCACCTGGCACGACGGCACCCGGGAGGGCGACGCCATCATGGACGCCCGCTTCCAGAAAAAGAAGCAACGCATGAACGCCAAGGCCGCGGCCAATCATTGATCGATTCGCGACGCGCAAGGGGTGAGGTGCGCGCCGGCGGATGAATCGAGCTTTTTCTAAACCCGTCTGACGACGGCAACCGGGAGGAACGAAATGAAAACGATCAAGAAACTGCTGATGGCAATCATGCTCGCGGGCGTGGCTGCGACATCGGCCACGTCGGCAATGGCCGATGGGGCGAAGATCTTCGTCATCGGCGGCAAGGCCGACGACCCGTTCTGGTCCAAGGTCAAGAAGGGTGCCGACGATGCCGGCAAGGTCGCCGAACTGACCGGCGGCTCGGTGACTTGGCTCGGTCCGCAGAACTACGACAATCTCGGTCCGGACGCGGCCAAGCTGATCCGCACCGCGCTTAGCCAGAAGCCAAGCGCCATTGTCGGCCCCGACTGGGTGCCGGAAGCGATGGACGACGCCTTCAAGGAGGTCGTCGCCGCCGGCGTGCCGCTCATCATCTACAATTCCGGCGGCATGGATGCGGCCAAGCGGCTCGGCGCCATGAACTATGTCGGCAATGAAGAATATGCCGCTGGTCTCGGCGGCGGCACTTATTACGGCAGCCATGGCTCCAAGAACGTGCTGTGCGTCAACACACTGCCGGGTGCCACCAACACCGAAGACCGCTGCAAGGGCATTGCCGACGCCATCGCCAAGAGCGGCGGCAAATCGAGCCAGTTGCCGCTGCCCTCGTCCAGCTTCGGCAACCCGACCGCGGTCGCCGAGGCGATCAAGGCCGCCGTGCTGAAGGACAACACCATCGACGGTGTCATCACCATCAGCGCCGGCGACGCGAACAGCGCCGCCAACGCCATCAGCCAGGCCAATGCCGGCGACAAGGTCAAGCTCGCTTCCTTCGACATGGACGAGACCGGCCTGCAGCGCATCAAGGCTGGCACGCAGATGTTCGCGGTCGACCAGCAGCCCTACCTGCAGGGCTTTCTTGCGGTGTCGCTGCTGAACGGCCTCGTCAACTATGGGCTCGACCTGCCGACCAGACCGGTGCTGACCGGACCGGGGATCGTCGACGCCGCCAATGTCGATGCGACGATGGCCGGTGCGGCGGCCGGCGCTCGATAACGCTACGCCTGACCTTCTCCCCTTGTGGGAGAAGGTGGATCGGCGCGCAGCGCCGAGACGGATGAGGGGTGCGTGACGGATTGCCGTCCTTGCCAAGCTGGAACACCCCTCATCCGTCGACTGCGGCGACACCTTCTCCCACAAGGGGAGAAGGGGGCCATATTTTCAAGCCACAAAGCCAGGGACATTTCGATGACATCCCAAGCCCATCACCAATCCGCTGCGGCAGCCACCAAGGGGCTCTCCCAGCGCTCTTCGATGCCCTCGCTCGGCAGCCTTGTGCGCCGTCCCGAAGTTGGCTCGCTGATCGGCATGATCGCCGTTCTGGTCTTCTTCTCGGTCTTCGGCGGCGCCAATTTCATGTCGGCCGGCGGTGCCGCGAGCTGGCTCAACGTCGCCTCCGAACTCGGCATCATCGCGCTTCCGATCGGGCTGCTGATGATCGCCGGGCATCTCGATCTGTCCGTCGGCTCGATGGTCCCCGCCAGCTCGATGACCATCGCTATCCTATCGGGCCATTACGGCCTGCCGATTATCGTCGGCATCCTCGCGGCGCTTTGCCTTGGGCTCGCGGTCGGTTTCGTCAACGGCGTGCTGGTGATCCGCACCAAGGTGCCGTCCTTCGTCGTCACGCTCGCCACGCTGTTCGCCTTGGCCGGCCTGACGCTCGGCCTCTCGGTTATCTTGTCCGGCAGCACCAGCGTCGCGCTGAAGAGCGGGCCCACCGCCAAGCTGCTGTTCGGCGATTATCTCGGCGGCAAGTTCGAGGTCACGCTGTTCTGGTGGATCGCCGCCATCCTGATTGTCGGCTTCATCCTGAATTTCTCGCGCTTCGGCAACTGGATCCTGGCCATGGGCGGCGACGCGGTGAGCGCCCGCAATGCCGGCATCCCGACCGACCGGGTGACCATCGCGCTGTTCATGAGCAGCGGCCTGTGCGCCTCCTTCGTCGGCATGTCGCAGGCGATCCTCTACAACAGCGCCCAGGTGGCCGCCGGACAGTCGTTCATCTTCAACTCGATCATCGCGGTGGTCATCGGCGGCGTGCTGCTCACCGGCGGCTACGGATCGGTGGTCGGCATCGTCTTGGGCACACTGACTTTCGCCATCGTCAACCAGGGCATCTTCTACACCGGCTTCGACGCCAACTGGGCGAGCCTGATCATCGGCATCCTGCTGCTGGCGGCCGTGCTGATGAACAACACCTTCCGCACCATGGCGTTGACCTACGCGCCGCGCAACAAATCGAGGGCTCGCCGATGACACCGCCCCTGCTCAGGCTGACCGGGATCAACAAGTCGTTCGGTCCGATCGACGTGCTCCACGACATCTCGCTCGACGTTCACGCAGGCGAGGTGCTCTGCCTGCTCGGCGACAATGGCGCCGGCAAGTCGACGCTGATCAAGATCCTCTCCGGAGTCCACAAGCCGACGTCGGGCACAATGGATATGGATGGCGGATCAGTCGAATTCGACAGCCCGCGCGACGCAGGCGACCATGGCATCGCGACCGTCCACCAGTTCGGCGGCACGTTCCCGCTGATGAGCATCGGCCGCTCCTTCTTCGTCGGCGCCGAGCCGACGCGGCGCTGGGGACCGCTGACCATCTACGACCGCAAGCGCGCCAACGAGATTGCCGTCGCCGAGATGCGCCAGCTTGGCATCACCCGTATCGACGACGGCGATCGTCTCGTCGGCGGACTGTCGGGTGGCGAACGCCAGGCGCTGGCGATCGCACGCGCCGTGCATTTCGGCGCCAGCGTACTGATCCTCGACGAGCCGACCGCGGCCCTTGGCGTCAAGGAGGCGGCGCATGTGCTGCGCATCGTGCTCCAGGCGCGCCGCAAGGGCATCGCGGTGATCTTCATCACCCACAATGTCGTCCATGCGCTCACCGTCGGCGACCACTTCGCCGTGCTCATCAGGGGCGCCAAGGCCGCCGATTTCCGCAAGGGCGAGAAAAGCCGCGAGGCGATCACCGACCTGATGGCGGGCGGCGAGCAGATGGCCGAGCTTGAAGCCGAGATCGAGAGCTTCTCCATGGCTGATGACGGACATGCGCGGGCTGGCGCCAGCCATGCGTGACCAGTGAAGACGCCCATCTCCTCCTCCCGGGCATCTTCCTGTGCGGCCGGCGGAATGCGTGGTCCGCCGGCCGCCTTTTTCAACCAACCAAAGACAGACGGCGGAGTGACAATGGCAAAATGGATCAACGCGTGCGCGACCGATGACATCGACGAGAAGGAGGTCATCCGTTTCGATCACGAGGGCCGGACATTCGCCATCTACCGCAGCCCCGACGATGCATTCTTCTGCACCGACGGGCTGTGCACGCATGAGAAGGTGCATCTCTGTGACGGGCTGGTTATGGAATACAGGATCGAATGCCCGAAACACAGTGGCGTGTTCGACTACCGGACCGGCGAAGCGTTGCGCGCACCGGTCTGCGTGAACCTTAAAACCTACACCACGAAGGTCGAGGACGGCCGCGTGTACATCGAGGTCTGACATGTCCGATACGTTTACGCTTGCGGCTTGCGTCGAAATGCTGTGGCGCGACAAGCCGATGGAATGGCGCGTCAAACGCCTCACCGAAATGGGTTTTCAGGTCGGCCTGTGGAACTGGCCGGACCATGATCTCGCGATGCTGGAAAGATCGGGCGCGACCTTCTCGATCATGAATGGCTATCTGCGCGGCAGGCTTGCCGATGACGAGGGCGCGGCCGAACTGGTGAAGACGGCGAAGGAAACAGCGGCGGTCGGCAAGCGCCTCGGCGTCGCGCGGCTCAATCTGCATGGCACCGGGCTCGGCGAAGGCGGCCTGCCGGTCACGCCCTGCGAGACCGTCACCGGCGCGATGTGGCTCAAGGCGCGCGACACGCTGAACCGCATCGCCGACCTTGCCGAGGCCGAAGGCGTGACGTTCACACTGGAGAATCTGAACCTGCCGCTCGACCATCCCGGCGTGCCGTTTGGACGCGCGCAAGACACGCTGGCGCTGGTCTCCGATGTCGACCGGCCGGGCCTGCGCCTCAATCTCGACCTCTACCATGCGCAGATCGGGGAGGGGAATCTGATCGAGCTGTGCCGCGCCTGCCTGCCCTGGATCGGCGAGGTCCAGGTGGCCGACGTGCCAGGACGCAGGGAGCCCGGTAGCGGCGAGATCAACTACCGGGGCATCGCCCATGCGCTGAAGGAAATGGGTTATCGCGGGCCGGTCGGCATGGAGGCATTTGCCTCGAGCGATCCCGAGGTTGCACTCGAAGCATTCCGCGACGCTTTCACTGTCAGAGGAACAAAATGGTCAGCAAGAATACCCGGCCCACCGTCGCCGACATCCGCGCCATGAAGAGCCGCGGACAGAAGATTTCCATGCTTTACGTCACCTCGCTCGAAGAGGCGGCGGCGGCGGATGCGGCCGGCGTCGACATGCTTTCGATCGAGGGCCGCTTCTTCTCGCCGGAGATGCGCGAGGCGGCCGGCCGCTGTTTCGTCCAGGTCGGGCTGCCTTACGGCCCGGCCGGCAATCTTGTCGTTGCGCAGGACTATCTGAAAGCCGCATACCACTTCATGCGCATCGGCGGTGACTGCTTCTACTGCGCCGCCTCGCTCGATATCCAGAAGACGCTCTGCGACAACGCCGTGCCGGTCGTTGCCCATGTCGGCCTGATCCCGTCGCAATGCACCTGGACTGGCGGCTTCAAGGCCGTTGGCCGAACGGCAGAGAGCGCGCGTGCGGTGTGGGACCACGTTAGGCGCCTTGAAGCTATCGGCTGCTTCGGCGCCGAACTGGAAGTGGTGCCGAACCGGATCGCCGAGCTGATCACCAGAAGCACGCCGATGATCATGCTCGGCATGGGCGCCGGACCGCATGCCGATGCGCAGTATCTGTTCAGCGAGGACGTGCTCGGCCACACCTCGGGCCACAAGCCACGTCATGCCAAGACCTACCGCAACTTCGCCGCCGAATATGAGCGGCTGCAGCGCGAGCGCGTCGCTGCCTATCGCGAATTTATCTCCGACGTGAAGACGGGAGCCTATCCCGAGCCGCAGCACGTGGTCTCGATTTCAGATGAAGAACTCGCGGCTTTCAAGGCTCCGCTTGGCCTCTGACGGATGCCGCCCCGAAAGTCGCAGGCTGTGGCATCGACGTGAATGGAAGGAGCGACGGCGGTGCGTCGCTCCTTCAGCAAACTCAGAAGATCGCGTTCGTGATCGCTTTGACCGGACCGAGCAGGACCGATCCGTCCGGCACGCCCGAGTCGATCGGAATGGCCTTGTGGTTCGCCGTCGCGGCCGCCACCATTGGCTGGCTGGCATCGCTGGTCACGATGACCGGGCTTTTCGACGGCACGCGGTCGTAGAGATCGATGATGTCCTGGTTCATCAGCCGCACGCAGCCCGACGACACCGACTTGCCGATCGAACGCCATTCCGGCGAGCCGTGCAGGCGATAGAGCGTGTCGACATTCCCCTGGAAGAGGTAGAGCGCACGCGCGCCGAGCGGGTTCTTCAAGCCGCCGGGCATGCCGCCATTGTCGGCGCTGTACTGCTTCAGTTCGGGCTGGCGGGCGATCATCTCATCCGGCGGCGTCCATTTCGGCCATTTCTGCTTCCACTGGACCACGGCATCGCCCGACCATTCGAAGCCGGCGCGGCCGAGGCCGACACCATAGCGGATGGCCTGGCCGCCCGGGCGAACCAGATAGAGGAAGTGGCCGGTCGTATCGACGACGATGGTTCCGGGCTTCTGCCCGGTCGGGTCAGGCACGATCTGGCGCAGGAACTGCGGATCGATTCTGTCGACCGGGATGGCCGGCAGATCGAAGCCGCCATCGTTGACCGCCGCGTACATCGACGCATAGTCGGAGAGTGGCGGCTCGACGTAGGTTGGTGGCGGCGGCTCGGCTGGCCTAGGTCCGGTGGTGGTGCATGCGGAAACCGCGATCGAGGCGGCGCCCAGGGCTGCGGCATTGAGGAAGCTGCGACGGCTCAGGCGATGGGATTCGATTTCGGTTATGGACATGGCTGCCTTCTTTAGGACTCAAATCGCAACAAAGCGTGAATACACCGAGCGCTGTTGCAGGTGTCGAACAACACCTGGGGCGATAGGCGGTTCCGATTCTGGCCCGAACGTGGACAAACAAAGGCGAAGCTGTGACTGCGCCGCCACTGTGGCGTTGGGGCCACAGGTCTGCTAGCCACCGCATACCAAGGCGTCCAGCGACGGCAGGATCAGGGCAGGTGGCAGGTCCCGGTATTCCTCCGGCTGGTTGGAGCGGTTTATCCAAACCGTGCGGAAGCCGAATTTTGTGGCGCCAGCAATGTCCCAGCGATTGGAGGACTGGAAGGAAACCGCGCCGGGATAGAGCCGCCAGCCGGTGGCGACCATGTCGTAGACAACAGGGTCGGTCTTGAAGCGCCGCACCGCATCGACTGAATAGATGTCGTCCAGAACATGGTCGAGCGCCGCGGACTTGACGGCTGCCTCCAGCATTTCAGGCGATCCGTTGGAGAGGATCGCCAGTCTCGCGCCCGAAGCCTTCAGCGCCTTCAGCACGGCCGGCACTTCGGGATAACAATCCAGCCTCCAATAGGCTTCCAGCAGCTTTGCCTTCAGGCTCGGGTCGGCCGAAGGGACCTTGCGCAAGGCGAAGTCCAGCGCCTGTTCCGTCAACTGCCAGAAATCAGCATAGGCGCCCATGAGCGTGCGCACCCAGGAATATTCGAGCTGCTTGGCGCGCCAGATTTCGGACAGGAGCTGGCCGTCCGGGCCGATCGCGTCCGCGTGGCGGCGCACGGCCGCGTGCACGTCGAACAGCGTGCCATAGGCGTCGAAAACATAGGCGGCGTATTGCATGGCAACAGTTTTGAGGCGAGCCGGGACAAGGTGCAAGTCTTGATTGCATCGCACCGGCGCTGGCCTCAACAAAACTCCCCGATGCTGGTTGACGGCAGCGGCCAAAGCGTCATCCAATGTTGTCACACTAGATTTGAACGGAACAGGAAAACGCGATGACACTGGCGGCAGCGGCGCAATCCGCGACATGGACTTTCGTCGATGGCGATTGGTACGAAGGCAATGTCGCCATTCTGGGGCCGCGCAGCCACGCCATGTGGCTCGGGACCAGCGTATTCGACGGGGCGCGCTGGTTCGAGGGCGTGGCGCCGGATCTCGAACTTCATGCCGCACGCGTCAATGCCTCGGCGATCGCGCTCGGTCTCGCGCCGAACATGACGCCCGAGCAGATCGTCGGGCTGACCTGGGACGGATTGAAGAAATTCGACGGCAAGACGGCGGTCTATATCAGGCCGATGTACTGGGCCGAGCATGGCGGCTACATGGGCGTGCCGGCAGATCCGGCCTCGACGCGCTTTTGCCTGTGCCTCTATGAATCGCCAATGATCTCGCCGACCGGCTTTTCGGTGACGGTGTCGCCGTTCCGGCGCCCGACCATCGAGACCATGCCGACCAACGCCAAGGCCGGCTGCCTCTATCCCAACAATGGCCGCGCCATTGTCGAAGCCAAAATGCGCGGCTTCGACAATGCGCTTGTGCTGGACATGCTGGGCAATGTCGCGGAGACCGGAACCTCCAACATCTTCCTGGTCAAGGACGGCCATGTGCTGACGCCGGCCCCCAATGGAACCTTCCTGTCCGGCATCACCCGCTCGCGCACCATGACGCTGCTTGGCGACTATGGGTTCAGGACGACCGAAAAGACGCTGTCGGTGCGGGATTTCCTCGAAGCCGACGAGATCTTCTCGACTGGCAACCACTCCAAGGTCGTGCCGGTCACCCGCATCGAGGACCGCGACCTGCAACCCGGTCCGGTGGCCAAGAAGGCACGCGAACTCTATTGGGATTGGGCCCATTCGACCTCGGCCGGCTGACATGCCGGTCCGGCCTTTCGGCCACCGGGCAGTTGGTCGCAGGAAAAGCGTGTGACAGTTCTCGGGAACCCGCTTAGAAAGGGGCCGGCGCTTCACTTCCGGAGTTGTTCCAGCTCAATCCCGACCTATCTTACTCCGGTATCCACACCGGACTTTCCACGAGGGAGTACTACCCATGGCTTTCGAATTGCCCGCTCTGCCCTACGACTATGAGGCCCTGCAGCCCTATATGTCGAAAGAGACGCTGGAGTATCATCACGACAAGCATCACAAGGCCTATGTCGACAATGGCAACAAGCTCGCCGCCGAAGCCGGCCTTGGCGATCTTTCGGTCGAAGAGGTGGTCAAGCAGTCGTTCGGCAAGAATGCCGGCCTCTTCAACAATGCCGCCCAGCACTACAACCATATCCATTTCTGGAAGTGGATGAAAAAGGGCGGCGGCGGCAACAAGCTCCCCGGCGCGCTGCAGAAAGCTTTCGACAGCGATCTCGGCGGCTACGACAAGTTCAAGGCTGATTTCATCGCCGCCGGCACGACGCAGTTCGGTTCGGGCTGGGCCTGGGTTTCGGTCAAGGATGGCAAGCTGGCCATCTCCAAGACCCCGAACGGCGAAAACCCGCTCGTCCATGGCGCCTCGCCGATCCTCGGCGTCGACGTCTGGGAACACTCCTACTACATCGACTACCGCAACGCCCGGCCGAAATATCTCGAGGCCTTCGTCGACAGCCTGATCAACTGGGATCATGTGCTCGAACTCTACGAAAATGCCTGATTGCCTCCAGAAAAGCCCCGCATGCGGGGCTTTTCTTTTTCGGCACCGAACAACCAAAGGTCATACGAAATTCACGCGGGAAGAAGGGAATATTCCTCCCGCCGCATCCGTTAACCTCCTGTCCTGAAATGCCTTCATCAAGGAGCCAAATGAATGAGAAAGCTTGTCATCGCCATCTCCATGCTCGCCCTCGCGGCGTCGGCGGCCTTTGCCGATCCGATCCTCGACCGGCAGGCTCTGATGAAGGAACGTGGAAAGATCGTCGGCGGCCTGTCGAAAGTGGCCAAGGGCGAGGAGCCCTTTGATGCCGCCGCGGTGCTGACGCAACTTCAGGCGCTGCAGGCGAATGCCGAGAAATTCGACGTCGAGGCCTTGTTCCCGAAGGGCAGCGATACGGGCGACACCACGGCGGCGCCGAAGATCTGGGAAGACATGGCCGGCTTCAAGGCGGCCGAGGACAAGTATCTCGCCGACGTCAAGGCCGCGGTCGCCGCCGCTCCCGCGGATGCCGACGCGTTGAAGACGCAGATCGGCGCCATCGGCTCGGATTGCGGCACCTGCCACCAGGGCTACAGGGTCAAGAAGGGCTGATCGCCAGAAATGGCCTGGCTGAGGAAGCTCGTCGGCGCCGCCCTCGTTGTGGGCGTCGCCGGCGCGGCCGCCGGTTGGCTGCTGTCGGCGCCGGTCAGGCTCAATGCGGCGGCCCTGGCGCAACTCGGCCCCGGCGACGCCAGCCGGGGCAAGCGCATTTTCTACGCAGGCGGCTGCACCTCCTGCCACGCGAAGCCCGGGTCGCAGGGCGACGCACGGCTTGAACTGGTGGGTGGCCTCGAACTCAAGACGCCGTTCGGCACCTTCGTTCCGCCCAACATCTCGCAAGATCCCAAGGATGGCATCGGGGCGTGGTCGGTCGAGGATCTCGCCAACGCGATGCTGAAGGGCGTATCGCCGTCGGGCCGTCATTTCTATCCGGCGTTTCCCTACGCGTCCTACGCGCGCATGAAACCGTCCGACATTGCCGACCTATATGCCTTCCTCAAGACATTGCCCGCCGTCGCTGGCAAACCGCCGGGCAATTCGCTGGCGTTCCCGTTCAACATCCGGCGCGGCATTGGCCTGTGGAAGCGGCTCTATCTCCGCGACCAGCCGGTCATTCCCCTGCCTGACGGCACGCCCGAGCCCGTAATGGCAGGCCGCTACCTGGTCGAAGGACCAGGCCATTGCGGCGAATGCCACACGCCGCGCGATTTCGCGGGCGGCACCAGGAAAGGCGAATGGCTTGCCGGCGCCGTGGCCGCCGAGGGCTCGGGCGTCGTGCCGAACATCACTTCGGGCGAGGGGGGGATCGGCACCTGGTCGGCGTCCGATATCGCCAACTACCTCGAAACCGGCTTCACGCCGGATTTCGATTCCGTCGGCGGCGCCATGGTCGACGTTCAGCGCAACATGGCCGAGCTGACGGCGGACGACCGCACGGCGATCGCCGCCTACCTCAAGGCGATACCCCCGCATCCCAACGGCTATCCGGCGCGCCAGAAAAGCACGAATTAGGGCAATTCCAGGAAAAGTGTGAAATGGTTTTCCGTCCGGAATTGCGCCAAAACAAAGAGTCAATCTTCGCACTACAGGTGGCGATCGCCGAGGAAATCGAAGCCTGTTTCGAAGAAATGATTATAATTACAGGTCAACTCTTCGCCCGGGGCGATGTCGCGCAAGGCGTAGGTTTCCTCGGGCGATGAAACATCGCAATTCGGCTCGTCGTCATGGTTCATGTAGCGAGCGTCATCGGCTTCGAAGACGATATAGGCCGGATCGCGCCGGTCGGGGTAGGAATAGCGGTCGAGATAGTTCTTCACCGGCCCGGTCTCGCCCTCATAGGTCTCGACGTCAATGATGCGGTCGAACCGGGGGTCGAGCTTCCAGACCAGCGTCCCCTTGGGGATGTGGTTTTTGGCAAACACACCAATGCCCTGGATCGGCGATTTGTCGAGGTAGACGTCGACGAGCAGCATAATGGACCCTTGTGCAAGTGCGGGCTCGTGCCCAGGAAAATCGTGCCTTGGGTAGCGCGCGAGCGGCGCGATTGCGAGCGGAAATGAACCGCGCGGAAGTCAAAAAGTCATGATCATCACGCCTGTCGGCGGATGTTTGCTGTCTGGCGTCAGCGCTGTTGCAAGGCGAGGCGGACACCCAGGGCGCAGTAGATACCGCCGACAACCTTGCCTTGCCATTTCAGCACTGTCGGATTTCGGCGCAGGAAACCGCCGAGCCGCCCTGCGCTGACGGCAAACACGACCGTGCTGAAAAGCCCCAGCATGACGAAGATGATCCCCAATACGGCCAGCTGAACCATCGCCGATCCGTTTTCGGGACGCACGAACTGAGGCAGGAAAGCCAGGAAGAAAAGCGCGGTCTTGGGGTTGAGCACCTCGGTCAGGACAGCCTGTCGAAACGCCGTGCCGGCCGATATCGCAAGCGCGCCAGCGGTCGGATCGGTCGGTGCTTTCTCGATGATGGCGCGAATGCCGAGGTAAACGAGGTAGGCCGCGCCGATATATTTCACGATGCCGAACAGCGTCGCCGACGTGGCGATGATCGCCGAGATGCCGACCATCGCCATCACGGTGTGGAACACATCGCCGGCCGCGATCCCGGCGCCGGTGGCGATCCCGACCCTCGTTCCCGAACTCGTCGCGCGGGCGATAGTCAACAGCGTGGCCGGACCCGGAATGAAGACAAAACCGAACACAACCGCGATGTAGGCTATCGCTGTGGACAGATCGATCATCGCGGCGTTCCTCCGTAAGCTATGCCTTGTCCGTTACCTTCAGGGCGAAGGCATAAGTATAGGCGATCTCCTCAAGGCGTGAAAACCGGCCGGAGGCACCGGCATGGCCGGAATCCATGTTGATCTTGAACAGCACCGGATTGTCGCCGCTCTTGCGGTCGCGCAGCCGCGCCACCCATTTGGCCGGCTCCCAATAGGTCACGCGCGGATCGGTGAGGCCGGCGAGCGCCAGGATCGGCGGATAGTCGAGCGCGGCGACATTGTCGTAGGGCGAATAAGCGGCGATCGTCCGGTAGTCGTCCGCCGACGCGATCGGATTGCCCCATTCTGGCCATTCCGGCGGGGTCAGCGGCAGGCTCGCATCCAGCATGGTGGTGAGCACATCGACGAACGGAACCTCGGCCACGATGCCGCCGAAGCAATCCGGCGCCATGTTGGCTATGGCGCCCATCAGCATGCCGCCGGCCGAGCCGCCTTGCGCGACCATGCGGTCATGCGCGGTATAGCGCTCGGCGACGAGGTGACGCGCGCAGGCGATGAAATCGGTGAAGGTGTTCATCTTCTGCGCACGCTTGCCGTCATCGTACCAGCCATAACCCTTGTCCTTGCCGCCGCGGACATGGGCGATGGCAAAGACCAGGCCTCGGTCGACCAGCGAGAACCAGTTGGTATTGAAGGCGGCCGGCACGGTGATGCCGTAGGAGCCGTAACCGTAGAGCAGGCAAGGCGCGGAACCGTCCAGCGGCGTGTCGCGGTGATGCAGAAGCGAGATCGGCACCAGTTCGCCATCGGCCGCGGGCGCCATCAGCCGCCTCGTGACATACTGGTGTGGGTCATGACCGGACGGCACTTCCTGGGTCTTGAGCAGCACACGCTCACGGGTCCGCATGTTGTAGTCGAACATCTGCGACGGCGTCGTCATCGACGAGTAGGAAAAGCGCATCATCTCGGTGTCGTATTCCAGGGACCCTGAAAGGCCGAGCGAGAAGGCCTCCTCGTCGAAGGAAATCAAATGCTCTTCGCCGCTGGCACGGTCACGCACGACGATGCGCGGCAGGCCTTCCTTGCGCTCGAGCCGGACCATGTGGTCCTTGAAGCCGATCACCGACAGGATCAGCCGGCCCGGCTCATGCGGCACCAGTTCCTGCCAGTTGGCGCGGACAGGATCGCTCGCCGGCGCCGTCATGATCTTGAAGTCCTTGGCGCCATCCGCATTGGTCAGGACGAAGAAGATGTCGCCGCCTTCCTCTAACTCATACTGAAGGCCGGTCTCGCGGGCCGAAACCAGCTTCGGTTCGGCAAATGGATCGCTAGCACTCAGCAGGCGGTATTCCGAGGTCTCATGGTCGTTGATGCCGATCATGATCCATTGATTGTTGCGGGTCCCATCGACGTTCATGAAGAAGCCGGGGTCGGTTTCCTCGTAGATCAGCCGGTCGTTTTCAGTGTTTTGGCCCAGGGCGTGGAACAGCACTTTCGACGGCCGGTGGTTTGGATCGAGACGCGTGTAGAAGAACCCGTCATTGCCCGCGTCCCAGACGCCCGAACCGCCTGTCGCGGGAATCTGGTCCGCCAGTTCCATGCCATCGGCCAGGTCGCGCACGCGCAGCGTGTAGAATTCGGAGCCCTTGTCGTCGAAGGCCCATAGAAGCTTGCGATGGTCGGTCGAATGATCGACCCCGCCAAGCCGGAAATAGGCTTTCCCCGCGGCCTCGGCATCGCCGTCGAGCAGGATCTGCTCGGGTCCGCCATCGCGCGGCGTGCGGAAATAGCGCGGCTGCTCGCCGCCCAGCTTGAAGGAGGACCCATAGGCATAAGACCCGTCCTTCATCGGAACCGAAGAATCGTCTTCCTTGATGCGGCCCTTCATTTCCTTGAAAAGCTGCTTTTGCAGATCCGATGTGTCGGCCATCAGTTTCGACTGGTAGGCATTCTCGGCTTCGAGTTCGGCGCGGATCCCGGGATCGAGCAAGGAAGGATCCCGGAACATCTCCTGCCAGTTATCCGCCCGCAGCCAGGCATATTCGTCGGTTCGCGTGATGCCGTGATGCGTGTCCGAGACGGGCCTTTTCTCGGGGGCAGGGGCGCTGACGATTGGAAATCGGGAAGTCCTGGTCATTGCGTCTCGCTCTGGAAATATCTTGAATGACGAATGAACACGCCGATCAGGACGGGTTCAAGAGCCGTTACGTAGAGGTGGTGTGGGCCCATTGAGGTGGCCGGGAGGAGAGAAGATGACTATTCGGTCTCGTATTGCCACGGCCTTCGCCGTTGCTTCGCTAACTCTGGTCTTTTCCGGCCAGTCTCATGCGACCGTATTCGCGGCTTGGCAAGTGGCCAATGTGCCGTTCGGCGACACGCTCAATGTGCGCAAATATCCGTCGGGGACATCCCAGAAGCAGGCCGCCTACCCGAACGGGACCGTCCTGCAGATGACAGGACGATGCACCGGCGGCATGAACCTGCTCGACATTGCCGGCCAACCGGCATGGAAACAGCAACAGACAGTCCGCTATCGCTGGTGCGAGGTCTGGCATGACCCCGCCAAGAACGGCGTCTTCGTCACCGGCTGGGCCTATGGCAAATATATTACGCCGTTTTGACCAACGAATGGTCGGCAACCTCTGGTTTTGTGGACAGGTGTGAACAACCAAGCTTGTCGGTGTGGCCGCCAAGCAAACCCGAACATTGAAACCTATTTTGTGAGTTATCGCGAATGTAATGATTAGCTGACCTAACGTCAGCCTTTATCCGTTTGGCGAACGAAATATCGAAAAATTACATGGTGCACGAAAGATTGAAGCTGATCCCGGAATAGTTGATCAAAATCCCTAAATATAATGCAGGCGGCGAATTGACTTACTTGACGTGCGGTCGCATTGATGTCCCTGTGACGCGAATCGCAGAAGCTCTATCTGCATAAATTCGTGCGATGCCCTGCCTGTAAAAAGGGGCACAGACCGACGTAACTCTTGTTGGGGCCTGAAGATGATGGATATTGTCGAAACACCTTCCAGAAACAATGATGCGCTGATCGAGCTCACCGCCGATGTGGTGGCTGCCTATGTCAGCAACAATCCCGTGCCGGTCGGCGAACTGCCGAACCTGATATCTGATGTCCACGCCGCCCTCGGTCGCGTGGGCGGAACCGTTGAACAGCCGCCTGCCGACAAGCAGAAGCCGGCTGTCAACCCGAAGCGCTCTGTTCATGACGACTACATCGTCTGTCTTGAAGACGGCAAGAAGTTCAAGTCGCTCAAGCGTCACTTGATGACTCACTACAATCTGACGCCCGATCAGTACCGCGAAAAATGGAACCTGGACCCGAGCTATCCGATGGTGGCGCCGAACTATGCGGCGGCTCGCTCGCAGCTTGCCAAGAAGATGGGCCTTGGCCGCAAACGCAAGGCGCGGTAGCCGCTTTTTCAGAAGCGAACTGAAATCGAACGGCGCCTTCGGGCGCCGTTTTGCTTTGCTGGGTAGGAAAATGGAAGTTGGAAACCTGTCGCGCGGGCAGCAATCTGTCACGCAGTATGGGCGAGCGCCATCTCCGCATCGCGTTTGATGCGCTTGACCATCGAACGAAGCCCGTTGGCGCGCTGGGGTGACAGGTGCTCGTCGAGGCCGAGAGCCTTCAGCGTCGCTTCGGCGTCGGTTCTCTGGATTTCGCTGGCCGTCTTTCCGGAAAACAGCGCCAGCATGATCGCGACCAGTCCGCGCACGATATGGGCATCCGAATCGCCTGTGAAGGTGATGACGGGGTCGGCGCCCGGTCCCCGTTCGGTGGTCAGCCAGACCTGGCTCACGCAACCTGGCACCTTGTTGGCGGGGTTGCGCTGCTCATCTGGGAACGGCGGCAGGGCTTCGCCGAGCTCGATGACGTAGCGATAGCGGTCTTCCCATTCATCGAGGAAGGAAAAATCGTCGCGGATCGTCTGGATCGTCGTCGTCATGAGCCGGATATAGTCACGCGGCGGCGCCGCGTCACGAGAAAAACAAGGACACCGCGGGCGTCGAGAGGGCAGACAGCCCGCGGTGCGCCGTCGAGACGGCTTAATTCTTGATGGGCAGGTCGACCGTTTCGGGCAGGACGACTTCCGGCACGCTGCCGGTCATTGTCGTGGTGTCGGGGCCGGCGGACTTGTCATCCAGCATGGCGGCCGCGATCTTGGCGGTCTCCTTGGCGCGCGCGGTGATGGTGTGCATCGCCGACTTGCCGGTTGCGCAGACGTCGGGCTTGCGTTCGCAGATTCCGGCGATGTCGCCGACGGCGTCGCGCGCCGCGAACAGGGCCTGAATCGGCCCGACGCTTTCCTGGCCCGTTTCATCGGACCCGACACCCAGCGGCAGCGCCAGCAGTACCAGGGAAAACCAGAAAGCCATTCTTATCAGGAAGAACATGCCTTGCCTCTCGTCGTGACCGGATCATGCATCAAAGGGCATGACCTCTTTTATGGGCAGCATGTTGGCACACAGGCACGAAGGACGGCTTGCAGGCAAAACGAAAATTCTCTTCAAATTTTAGGCAAATTCGAAACCAGGCGTTCTTGCTGCCGATTTGTCTCGGATCGGGACAATTTTCCTTACTGTGTGATAACCATCCATCCCATTGGTTTCATTGTACTTCCGACGAGATCAAGCGATTCCGGCGGCTCGATCGGCTGGCTGGCGACGGGTGTTCGCGAATAACCGTCCGTTTACTATGGCTGCATTTGCCCGGGTTTTCGGCCGCCGCCATCCCGATATTTGCCGCGGGGCGGGCCTTGGTCGGCCCTGCCTTATCCATTCCTTAAACGCTGGATGCGAGTTTCAAAGCCAACCAAGACAATCTGCAAAAGCAGAGCTGTTCACGACGAGTGCGAGTGCGTTGAGTTGATGCCGATCGAGGCCAGATACGCTGAATTGCCTGGCGCAATGGCGGCCGGTTGTGAGCGCATGGTTCACCCCAGCGTTCATGAAGGGAGCGACCGCGAGCGCCAACGCCGTTTCATTGGCGTCATGCTGGCCGCACCGTTCTTTGCCGCGGGCGCGGCGGTCACGCTGGTGACGTCGGGGATGGGCGCCGCCGTGACCATGGCCGCCATTTTCGCGGCCTTCGGCCTGTGCTGGTTCGTCGCCCTGCTGGTGGCCGCTACCGGCAAGATGGCCGCTGCGGGGCCGATCGCCCTGGCGATGGCGGCGCTTGCCCTTGGCGGTCTCATCTGTGCCGCGGGAGGATTGAGTTCTCCTGTCGCCATGCTTGCCCTGGCGTTGCCATTCGAAGCCTGGTGGATCGGCGCTTCGCGGCGTGCGGCATTGTGGGGCGCCGCTTCGGCCGTCATCGCCATCGCCCTTCAGTCCTTGTCCGCCGCCTTCCTTCCATTCGTGGGCTCGCACGTCGCCGCCTGGCATTGGCTGGTGCCATTGGCCTGGGCGCTGACCCTCGTCCCGCGCATATCGGCCTTTCGCGGCACCGCCGGCGCTGCCGACACGGTCGATGCGGGCGACCGGTTGGAAGACATTATCGACGCGGTGGTCTTGCGGGTCGCGCGCCACGGAGAAGTCGTGGATGCGTCCGCCAAGGCGCGCACGCTGCTGAAATTGCCGCCCGAGCTTTTGTCCGGAACGGGCCTCTTCGACCGCGTCCATCTGTCGGACCGCGTCTCCTATCTCAGCGCCCTGGCCGACATGCGCGATGGCGCCCTGTCGCGCCGCCTCGAATTGCGCATCAGGCTGCCGCAGAATGGCGGTGGCGCCCACAACGGCAATGGTTTGGTGGCCGACAATTACCAGCCATTCGCGCTCGAACTGGTGCGCGGCGAGGAACAGAGCGACGTCTTCACGCTCGTCCTGCGCCAGAACGACGAGACCGCGCGGCTGCGCGACGAACTGGCGCAAGCCAATGAGACCGCTGCCGCCGCCGAAGTGGCCAAGGGCCGCTTCCTGGCGGTGGTGAGCCATGAACTGCGCACGCCGTTGAACGCCATTATCGGCTTCTCCGACATGCTGCTGCATGAGATGTTCGGCGCCTTCAAGGATCCGCGCCAGAAGGAATATGTCGGCCTCGTCCGGGATTCGGGCCAGCATTTGCTGGCGGTCGTGACATCCATACTCGACGTGTCGAGGATCGAATCGGGCGTCTACGCCACCGAGCCGGAGCCGTTCCGGTTCATGGAAGCCGTGGACATGTGCCAGTCGATGATGCGGTTGCAGGCGCAGGCCAAGAATATCGACCTGCGGACGCAGATCGCCCCGGACGCAGGCGACATCAATGCCGATCGCCGCGCCGTACAACAGATGCTCATCAACCTCGTTTCCAACTCCATCAAGTTCACGCCCGATGGCGGCGATGTCGTCGTCGGCGCCAAGCGGATCGGGTCGCGCCTGCATTTCTGGGTCAGGGACACCGGCATCGGTATTGCCGAGGAGGATTTCGCCAATCTCGGCAAACCCTTCATGCAGATCCAGAACGACTATACACGCCGTTTCGAGGGGACGGGTCTTGGCCTTTCGCTGGTGAAGGGGCTGGTGGCCTTGCACCAAGGGACCATGTCGATCGAAAGCATGCCGGGCGAGGGCACCACGGTGACCATCAGCCTGCCGGTCAGCGGGCCGAAGGGCCGCCCCGCCAACCCGAGCGGAGTGCTGACGATGCCGGTGCCGAGGGCGAAAGGGGACGGAAATGGCTCGCTCCGCAAAACAGCCTAAGGCGGTCAAACGCCGCGGCAATGCCTTTCAGGATGGCGCCATCGCCGTCGGCGGCATGATTTCGCGCAATCCCGTCCTGGTGGGAGGCTCGACCGCATTCCTGGTGACGCTGTTCTATGTCTCGGCGAATGCGCTGTGGTATCAGCCTTTCCCGCATGCCGGGGCGTTTTTCGCCACACGCAATTTCCAGGGTGTTCCGCACGCCGCCGACGAGCCGGAGACGACAATCAACATCGTGCGGTCCAACGCCGCGCCCGCCCCGATCAAGGGCGATCCGGTGGTCGAGCAGGTGCAAGGCATATTGAAGGACCTCGATTTCTATTCCGGCACGGTCGACGGCATCTCCGGGCCCAACACGCGCAAGGCCATACAGGCCTATCAGCAGAAGGTCGGGCTGAACGCCTCGGGCGAGATCGACGCGCTGCTGCTGGACCAACTGGGTGCAACGCCGAAGACCGCCGCCGTGCCCAGGCCGCAGCCTCGTCCCGACGTGGCGCCGGCCGCCGTTCCCGTGTCGTTGCAGACGAATTCCGGGCAGACGAATTCCGGGCAAACGAATTCTGGGCAAACGAATTCCGGGCAGGCGAGTACCGCCTCGACCTCGACCGAAGGACCAGATCCCCGCATCATCAAGATCCAGGCCGGGCTCAAGGCCTTCGGCAATGACGACATGCAACTGGATGGCGTCGTCGGTGCGCGCACAAAGGCCGCGATCAAGGAGTTCCAGTCGCTGTTCGGCTTGCCGCAGACCGGCGAGCCCGACGAGATCGTCTACGTCAAGATGCGCGAGATCGGCCTGACCAACTGACGGCCAAAACGACGGCTCGCCCCGGACGTAAAATTTCGATAGAGAGCCCGAGTGCCGTCGGGAGTCTGCCATGCGCGTAACCGCTGATCTGTGGGTGTCGGCCCTGTTGCGCCGGGTTTTCGGCGCTGGCGGATTTGCCGCCGTGGTCAAGCGCGGTGCAACCGAGGCCGGGGCTGTGTTCATCCTGGCACGAGGCAGGCTGGGCGAAACCGCTCTCTACGGGCCGGCGCCGCAGACGAGCTACGATTCGGACAAGCCGGAAGACCGGTTCTTCAGCCTTCTTGCCACCGAGGATGATGCAGCCGTGCTAGACGCCAGACTCGAGCGGGAGAAGAAATTCGATCCCGATATCTGGGTGGTCGAGATCGAGGCCGGGACCGTTCCGCTCGAAGAGCTTATTTCCGTGAAGACGCCCTGAGGCCAGGCGCCTCGGCTTCGTCGCTGTTGGAGGCCTTGCGGGCTTCGCTGTTTGCCGGCGACGCGTTGCGAACCACTCTGGACAGCGTTTCGGCCTTCCATCCCCTGACCTTGTCCAGGGCCACGTCGCGATGCAGGAGCCGGTAGCGGTCGAGATAGGTGCGGATGGCTTGCGGGTGCGGGAACAGGCCGGGATAGACGGCGACCGTGATCAGGAATGCCCGGTCCTCGCTGAAGTCGAGTGAACGCAGCGCCGCAAGCAGCGGCGCATAGTTCTGGTTGGCGGTCAGCGATTGCGCGATCGAGAAATCAATGTCGAGGGCGTCCGCCAACGCGGTCTGGAAGAACGCGGCGTTTCCCGTCAGAGCCGTCTCCCGTAGTTTGACGTAGGTATCCGCACCCGGGAACGCATCGACCTTCGCCGCCGAGGCCTCGTCGCCGGTGCGCATCATGGAGCGCAGCCTGCGCCGCGCGTTTTCCGCGGCGACGCCGGGCGTCTGCCGGCCGGGCGCCTGCGGGGTTTCCGCGCCGTCGGCCGTCGCGTGGGTTTTCGCGGCAAGGCTTCGCGCCGGGTAGGATTCCGTCTCCGGATCCCGCACCCGCACCAGCGTTGGTCTTTCGAGCACCCTGATCAGATCGGCGATGGTCGGGTTCAGATCCTTGCGCCGCGCTATGGCGCGCGCATGCGGCAGCCCATGCCGGCCGATCAGCGCGATCAGGTCGATATCGCTGACGGCGCGCGAGCGGATGAGCAGCGGCGCGGCGATGTCGACCGGTTCCTCGCAGAGGCGACGCACCAAGGCCGCGGGTGCATATTCGCATTCGGAAAGGGCGGCTGCCACGTAGCGTCGCGATTCGACGGACACATTGTCGAACAGCGGCAGCGTCAGGTCCTCGAGCTGGCCGATCTCGCGGCGCGACGGGCGGGTCAGCGAGCAGAACGCCGACACCGCGGCGCGGAACAACCTTTCGGCTTTTCCCGATTCCGTCCTTATCGCGATTTGCCTGAAATCCGAAGATGACACGAAGGATACGCCTGACACCAGATACACGAACTTGAACACGTTCCACCGGGACCGTGCCGGTTTTGCGATTGTCTCGGGTCAGAACGTCCCGACCTCCAGACAAAGATCAAGTTAGCGGCGATCCGTTAGCGCTCCGTTAACCCTCTGCCTGCCTTAATGATATTTGGAGGCGTTGCGTTGTGCTCCGGGAAAACCGAGAGGAATGCGCGAACCATGGGCATGGTACTGTCTTTCGTGCCGCGTGCGGCACCGACCAATCGAGCCAAGCAAACCACCGAAATACCGGCGGCCGTGATCATATTTCCCGGCATCCGCTATGAGCGGTCCAATACCGGCGAAGCGCGGCCTGCCGGCCCGGACAAGCCTGGATCGCCACGAACGCCGGTGCCGCATCACTAGATCGGCGATCTAGAAATCCTGCAGCTCGCAGGAACTCTGATCGAGGAAGCGCGACACGATCGGCTTCCAGCTCTCGTCCGGCACGAAGCTGCGGATGACGAAGATGCCCTCGCCGATGGGCGCCTCGACGAAGATCGCCCCCTGAAGGTCCTCGGGCAGGTCCTTGCGCACGTCGATCATCTGCGCCGGCGTCAGCACGACGGCATCAAGCTTGCCGCCCGTCGCCGTATGGTCGTTGAAGGAATAGATATTGTGGCCGCTGCGGTCATAGACCGAGACCGACCAGAACGGCACGTTTCCCGGCGCCTTGATGCGGACCATTCCTTCCTCGAGGTCGAAGCGGCAGGCCGTGGCGTAAAACAGCGGGTCGACCGATTTCACCACCGGCGCGCCGCCCGCTTCGGCATCGAGCCGGTTCATCCTGTAGAGATCCGAGGCCATGGACAAGCGCGACCAGGCGTCGCGTTCCGAAAACTCCGGCACCAGAAGCAGGACGACGATGTGGACGATGCCGGCGCCGACGAGGCCGAGCAGGACGGCATGCAGAAGCCTGCGCAGTGCGGCACGCAAACTAAGCATCGCAGCCCGCCTTGACGATCCTGGGCAGCGAAACGTCCGACAGGCCGGTGCTGCTGGCGATGGGCGTGTCGTAGAAGGTCAGGACGAAATACATCCTTCCGGAGCCGTCGGTCAGGAGCCAGTTGCCCGGCATCGGCCGATGCCCGACGGAAATGATCACGGAATTGTCGGACTGGCGCAGCACCTCGTAGGACTGAAGTGCTGCAAGCCGCGATTTGCCGGTCTCGACGACACCGAGCGATTGATCGGCGGCGTAGAGCGTCCAGAAGCGGGCCGTCGGAAATCCACCCTCGATCCTGTAGGTGCATTCCCGTTTGAGCTGGTCGCCGGCGGCATCATTTTCGGCGACGAATGACAGGCCTTCGGCGCGGCCGAGCGCCAGAACGCCCTCGCGTGCCACGCGCGCCTTGGAATAGGGGTCCGCGGCCGGTGTGCCGATGTCGGGAAAGGCGGTCCACTGACCGATCCGGATCGCGCCGATGCCGTCCTGAATTTTCAGCGCATACCAGACGCTGGCGCCGCCGCCGCCAACGGCTATGGCAAGCGAAAGCAGCATCAGGAAGGCGTTCTTAAGCATGAATGGCCGGTGCACGAAGGATTGGCGTTCGGGGATATCGCGGCGCGGGGTCCCGTGGCAAGCCGCATGAAGGATTTGCCTGTCGGTCTTGTCTTTGCCGGACGGTGTTACAGGGCCGAAAGCGTTTCGGGCGAAGCGGGCGCGTCGAGTTTGGGGGCTGTCTGGAACAGCTGGCTCATGTCCCGCAGCGTCTGCGTGGTTCGGCTGGACAACACCGGCGGCCGCTCTGCGGCGGCATCGGCCGCTGCCTGCTCATCGCTCTTCTTCTGCGCCTCGGCCGCCTTGGCCGCGATCTCCTCGTCGACAAACGGCTTGTCGATGCCGGGGATCGGCTTCAGGTCGATGTTCTGGTGCGCGTAGACCATCAGCCGCTGCCACACCATCGCCGGCAGCGAGCCGCCGGTCATGTTCTTGGTCGGCGTGAAATCATCATTGCCCAGCCACACGGCCGCCGTGTAGTTGCCGGTGAAGCCGACGAACCAGGCATCGCGGTAGGATTGCGTCGTGCCGGTCTTGCCGGCGACGACGATGTTGGGAATTTGCGCCCGCCGTGCCGTGCCCACCACCGGTACGGCCGTCAGCATGGTGTTCATGGATTTCAGCGCCTGCTCGGACAGCACGCGATGCGGCGGCGGCGCATCCTTGGTCCAGTCATACACCACGTCGCCGGTGCGGGTGACGAGCTGGGTGATGCCATGCCGGGACCCGACGAAGCCGTTCTGCGCGAACACGCTGAAGCCGGTCGCCTGGTCCATTACGGTCATGCCAGAGGTGCCGAGCACCATCGTCTTGTGTCCCTCGAGCGGCGATTCCACCCCGAATGATTCCGCCATCGCCTTGATCGGGCCGATGCCGAGATGGTCCTTGGCCAACCGCACCGGCACGGTGTTGATCGATTTGGCCATCGCCATGAGCAGGGTGATGTTGCCCGCCGACTCGCCGCCGTAATTATGCGGCGACCAGTTGCCCCAGCTGATCGGCCCGCCCGAGATGATCGAGTTCGGCGTGAAGCCGTGCTCCATCGCCGTGGCGTAGACATAGGGCTTGAACGACGAGCCGGTCTGGCGCAACGCCTTGGTGGCGCGGTTGAACTGGCTGGCGCCGTAGTCGCGGCCACCGACGATCGCCCTGACCGCGCCGTTGGTCTCGATGACCACCACCGCGCCCTCGGTGACGTTGTACTCCTTGCCGAACTGGCGCAGGTGGAACTCGACGGACTCCTCCGCCGCCTTCTGGATGTTGGCGTCGAAGGTGGTGTGGGCAACCAGCGAGTGCTGGCCGGGCTTGGCGATCTTCTTGACCTCGTCGAAGGCCCAGTCGAGGTAGTAGTCGGGGCTCTTCTGTTCGCCGCGGTCGACGACGTCGGCCGGGTGCAGCCTGGCCTGCAGCACCTGGCCTTCGGTCATGAAGCCGGAATCCACGAGATTGGACAAAACCACATTGGCGCGTGCGCGCGCCGCCGGCAGGTTGATGTGGGGCGCGTATTTGGTCGGGGCTTTAAATAGGCCGGCCAGCATCGCCGCCTCGGCAAGGTTCAGGTCCTTGACGCTCTTGCCGAAATAGAAATCCGCCGCCGCCTCGATGCCAAAGGTGCCGCCGCCCATATAGGCGCGGTCGAGATAGAGCTGCAGGATTTCCTTCTTTGAAAGATTGGCCTCCAGCCACAGCGACAGGAAGGCTTCCTTGATCTTGCGCTCGAAGGTGCGCTCATTGGTCAGGAACAGGTTCTTGGCCAGCTGCTGGGTGATGCTGGAGCCGCCCTGGACGACGGAGTTTGCCCGCACATTCTCGAAGATCGCCCGCGACAGGCCGAGAACGTCGATTCCGTAATGCTCGAAGAAGCGCCGGTCCTCGGTGGCGAGCACTGCCTTGATGACGTGGTCCGGCATCTCGTCGACCGGCACGGAATCGCGCTGGATGATGCCGCGCTGGCCGATCTCGTTGCCGTAGCGGTCGAGGAAGGTGACGGCGAAGTCGCCCTGGGCGCGCCAGTCGCCGGCCGTATCCTGGAACGCCGGAATGGCCAGCGCCAGCATCACCACCATGCCGCCGGCGCCAAGCGTGAAACCTTCGCTCAAAAGTTCAATGAGGCCGCGGCGCCAACCCTTGAGGCGGAAGCGCCGCGAAAAGATCGTCGCGGCTTCCCAGAACTCGCGCCCCTTGAAACCGATCTCGTAGAGCGAGGAATCGAGCCACGCGTCCAGCGCCAGAAGGCGCGACGCGATCGGACCTCTTCTCTTGCGCGGTTCAGGGTTGACCATTCTAAAACCCGCTCGGCTCTGGCGTGACCTGAAAACCGCAAGCCGGCAATTTCAGGGCAACGCCCTGTTCCGACTATTCATCCATTTTGTGGACGCTCACAAGGGCGGCGAGGACACAGTCGCACGGTTTCTCGATGGAAGGGGAGAGCGAGCGGGGGCCGGTCTCCCGTCCGCCAGATTGTCGATCCGCCGGACGAGGGTGGTTTTGCAGTCTCCGGGCTATCAGGCCGCTTCGCGCTTCAGCGCCTGCGCCATGCAGTGGATGCCGCCGCCGGTCTTGGAGATTTCGCTCATGTCGACGGCCGCGACCTCGAAGCCGCGCGCCTTGAGCTGGCCGATCAACGCTTGGCTGGAGGTCGGCGCGATCACCCGGTCCTTGCCGAGCGACATGAAGTTGCAGCCGAGCGCCATCGTGTCCTGGAAGGGCACGTCGATGATCTCATGGCCCATGCCCTTCAGCCAGTCGACGATGCCGGGCTCGGTGCAGGCGAGGCAGACGGCGGTCAGCTTTTCGGCGATCGGCACCACCATCAGGTCGATATGGACGTAATATTCGTCGATGAAGGCGATGCGCGTCTCCCAGCCCTCCTTCTCGAACCAGGCCTGCACCTGGCGGGCGCCTTCCTCCTGCGTGCGGGCGCCGCCGCAGCCGATCAACACCACGCCGTCCTCGATGACGTTGAAGTCGCCGCCCTCGAAAGTGCCGGCCGTCACCATGTCGTAGATCGGGATGCCGAGCTTTTCATAGGTCCGGATGGCGGCGTAATTCTCGCCGCGTCGCCACCAGTTGGCCATGGCGGTGATGATGGCGCCATAAGGCGTCATGACGCTGGAATCACGGGAATAGACCTGCATCGGCAGTTCCGGCGTCGGCTCGTGCCAATGGATGTTGACGCCGAAATGCTCGTAGGCGGCGACCAGATCCTTGTGCTGGGCCTGCGCGATCTGGACGTTGCAGGGCGCTTCGCGCAGATGTTTTCGCGACAGCGAGCTGGTCGAGAGGTGGCGCAGGAAATTCGGCGATCCGAGCAGCACGTCGGTCAAGACGTCGGTCTCGTTGGCGAAGCCCCATGATGTCAGCGGCTTGGTGCCGCCGGCCGGGTTGCGGCGTTGCAGCGAAAACGGCTCGGCGATGATGCGGTCATGAACGGTCATGCGGTTCTCCTCGTGGCTTGTTCTCAAGAGTTGGTCGGTCGCGCATTGCTTGGTATCCACCAGTCGCGCCCGCGTGGCGTGGTGACATATTCCGGCCAGCGGAAGTTGATTGGCGGCTCGTAGTCGCAGAGCGGCGCGATCCAGTCAGAGCCGCCGACGCCGCCGCCGGTCCGGGTGGTGAACTCGCTCATCGCCTCGTCGCGGGCGGTCTTGTCCTCGAGCAGGCGCAGCGCCGCCAGCGCGACCGTCTTGGCCGCGCAGACAACCATCGGATCGATCGTCGCGGGAATGCCGCCCAGTGCATTCATCACCCATGCCGGAAAAGCGTGGCCGTTTGCCGAGCGCAGCGCTGGGCGGGCAACATAGAAGCGCGCGGTCGGCGCGTGCCAGCTCATGTCGGTGTAGTCGTCGGAGGTCGAATTCACCTGCGAAGGCGGCAGGTCACGGCGCAGGATCGCCTCGGCCTCCCGTGGCGCAATCAGCCGCTCCAGTTCATCGATGAACGGGTTCTCGGTCGCGGTACCTCCGGCATTGACCTGAATCTCGCGCGCGATCGTCCTGGCGGCCTCGTCCCAGCGTGGCGGCCCGACCGTCGACAGGGCTTCGTAGGTAATCCCGGCCATGGCGTGGTTGGCCAGCCCCGGCCGCGACTTCGACACCCAGTGCCGCTCATGGCGGCAGCCGCTGATCGCGGCGGCGGCCGCGGCGTTGCGGTCGAGCACCGCCGTCACCTGTTCGGCCATCCCAATGGTCGGCACGCGGATCATGTACTGGATCTCGGCGAGGCCGGCCGGCAGATTGTCGGCCGTGGCCTGGCCGGCCGTCAGGATCGCCTCGCTGATCGACCAGCCTCCCTGATGCGGCAGCATGGAATCGCGCAGTGCCTTGGAGGCCATGTACATGGTCATCAGCGCATCGTTGGCACCCGGTGCCCTGACCGCCGAATGCGCCTGCGGGATCGGTGCGCCGTCGCCTGCGCGAACCCAGTTTTCAGGCTCGTCGCAGACGAAGCGATAGATCATCGCATAGGCCGCGCCGCAATGCGTGTCCCAGCGCGCCGTATTGCAGAGCGGCAGCATGTAGAACGGATGGAAGGAGATCATGCCGGCAAGGCCGTCATAATAGCCCTTGGCGGCGTGGATAGGCTTCGAGCCGCGCACCTTTTCGGCCGGCTCGCCGGTAAAGCGCAGCGTGCCTTGAATGTCGTGGCGCTGCATGGCGGCCTTGGTCGCGAGCAGGCCACCGAGGCTTGCCATGCCAAGCCCCGAATGCGGGTCGGTATGGCCGCCGGCCTCTGCGCCAAGGCCAGGCCGAGGCTGCTTTACCGTCACGGCGTCCTGGCAATTGCCGGGCACGGCATCATATTCGGCATACATGCCGACGGTTGGTCCGGCACCATTCGTCCAGTGGGCGCAGAAGGCGGTCGGCATGCCGCCCGAGCCTTCCTCGACCGAAAATCCCTCGCGCTTGAGCCGATCGACATACCAGGCGGCCGATTGGTATTCGCGCCACGCGGTCTCGCCGAAATCGAAGATGGTGCGTGTCCAGGCCGACAGCAGTGGCTGGATGCCGTCGAGGCAGGCGAGCGCCGTCTCTTGCGCCGATGTCGTCACCGGTTTGTCCATGCTCTAGAAGAAAGCAGTGAAGCGGCTCGCCAAAAAGTGATATGTTTTCCCGGTTCGTGCAAATTCGGTTCACCCCTTGAGAATTCCTTCGACACAGGCGCTGCGCGCTCTCGACAGTTTCGCCAGGCATGGCAGCGTCTGGCGCGCGGCCGACGAATTGCACCTGACCCGCAGCGCGGTGAGCCACCAATTGCGGCTGCTTGAGCGCGATCTCGGCTTCGATCTGCTGGAGCGCATCGGCAAGGGGGTGGCGCTCACCCCGCGTGGCCAGCGCTATGCCAGCGACGTGCGCAAGGCGCTGACCGTGCTGGGTGACGCGGTGGCGCGTGATGCCGGCACCGGCGTCGGCGGCTCGTTCGCCGTCTCTTGTACACCGGGCTTCGCCTCGCTGTTCCTGTGCACCCATATAGGCGAGTTCCGGCAGATGTATCCCGATGTGGCGCTGCGCATCCTGACGCCCCGACGGCTCGACGATGTCAGCAATGCCGATGCCGACGCCTTCATCGCCTTCGGCGTCGGCAATTGGCCGAACCGCATGGCCGAGTTGTTGTGCGAAATCTCGTTCACCCCGCTCTGCAGCCCGACACTGCTCAACAAGGTCGGCGGTTTTTCCCGGCCGGCGGACGTGTTGCGCGCCAATCTGCTCCATCTCGACGACACCGAGGATTGGGCACGCTGGCTGGCGCTGTCCAAGGTCGAAAACCCGGACACCGAAGGTGGCATCTTCTTTTCCGACATGAACCTCGTCTTCTCGGCGGCGATTGCCGGGCAGGGAATCGCCATGGGTGATGAACTGACCAGCCGCCGTGCGCTAAGCGAAGGCCGTCTAGTCAGGCCGTTCGACATCGCGATCAAATCGCCGCGCTCCTATTTTCTGGTCTCCGAACACGCCAAGGCCTCGCACCCGGTCCTGGAAGCGTTCGCGGGATGGCTGAGGTCGACTCTCTCCGAGAACCGCATTCAGCCTTATTGAGAGGCAGGGTGGCGTCAGCCCGCCATAGATGAATCAAATTTGCCGATCAGGCGAAAACTATTCGGTTGCGGTGAGCTTCGGCCCTGCCTACGATTTGGCTCAACGGTAAGGATAGAGGCAGGATGCAGCAACCCGGCCGGGCCGCAGAGATCAAGGCGATCGGGATCGGCAAGAGCTTCGGCTCGTTCCGTGCGCTGGACAATCTGACGCTCGACATAGGTCGCGGCGAGTTCCTGACGCTGCTCGGCCCCTCCGGCTCGGGCAAGACCACCTTCCTGATGATCCTGGCCGGCTTCGTGCAGCCGACCGAGGGCAGGCTTTTCAGCGACGGAACCGATATCACCGACCGCCCGGCCGAACAGCGCGCCGCCGGCATGGTGTTCCAGGGCTATGCGCTGTTCCCGCATATGAGCGTCGAGGCCAACATCGCTTTCCCGCTCAAGGTCCGCAAGAAATCGGCCACCGAGATCAGGAAGCGCGTCGGCGAGATGATCGAGCGCGTCGGCCTGGTCGGCCACGAGAAGAAATTGCCCTCGCAGCTTTCCGGCGGCCAGCAGCAGCGCGTCGCACTTGCCCGCGCGCTGGTGTTCGAGCCGGGCGTGCTCCTGCTCGACGAGCCGTTTTCGGCGCTGGACAAGAGCCTGCGTGGCCAGATGCAGGCCGAGATGAAGCGCCTGCACCAGGAGACCGGCACCACCTTCGTCTTTGTGACCCACGACCAGAGCGAAGCGCTGGCGCTGTCGTCGCGCGTCGCCATCTTCAATCATGGCAAATTGCTGCAGGTCGGGGCGCCGGACGACGTCTACGACCGGCCGGACAATCGCTTCGTCGCCGAGTTCCTCGGTGAAATCAACATGCTGCCGCTGAAGGGGGTCAAGCCCGCCGGTCACGGCTCGACCGGCCTGTGCGAGGACCGTGCGGTCAGCATGCACTGCAAGGCCGAGAAAGTCCGTGGTGACGCCATCCTGGCGATCCGGCCCGAACACATGTCGATCGCGCGCGAGGCCGCCTCCGGAGAGAACGGCATTGCCGCGACGGCAATCGCCTCGACCTATCTGGGGGCGGCGACCAAGCTCGACCTGACGACACGACAGGGTGCCAAGGTGACCGTCTCGGTGCCCAACGAGGTCGCGGCCGCGGCGCTGAGCAAGGGCAATTCCGTCTGGCTGACATGGCCGGCTGAAAAGGGTTTCCTCCTTCCGGAAGGAGGACAATGAGCACCGGTGCGGCCTGAGCCGCCGCACCGGCTTCCGGATTGAAATCAACGAAAACAAAGGGGAACTGACATGAACGACACCAAGAAACAGGCTATCGAAACGCTGTCCGAAAGGACGAGGCGCGGCGAGATCTCGCGCCGCCAGTTCACGCAACTCGCGGCACTCGTGCTTGCCGGCGCGCCGATGCTGCTGCGCTCGACCGGCGCCTTCGCGCAAGCCAAGGAACTGGTGCTGGTCAATTGGGGCGGCGATGCCATCACGGCTTACGACGCAGCCTATGGACAGGCTTTCACCAAGGACACCGGCATCACCGTCAAGATGGATGGCTCCGGTCCGACCGAAGGCGCCATCGCCGCGCAGTCCAAGAGCGGCGCTCCGACCTGGGACCTGGTCGACGTCGACCCGTTCTCGGCCATCACGCTCGGCGCGCAAGGCATGCTCGAGCCGATCGACTACACAATAGTCGACAAGAAGAAGATGCGGCCGGGCTTTGGCTGGGATTATGCCGCCTCGACCTATTTCTTCTCCTATGTCATCGCCTATGATTCCGAGAAATACGGCAAGGACGCGCCGACCGGCATGGCCGATTTCTTCGACGTGAAGAAGTTCCCTGGCAAGCGCTCGCTCTACAAATGGGGCGTGTCGAGCTGGGAAGCGGCCCTTCTGGCCGACGGCATCGCGCCGGCCTCGCTCTACCCGCTGGATCTTAAGCGCGCGCATGACAAGATCGCCGCCTTCAAGGAAAACGTCGTTGCCTATTGGGGCGGCGGTGCCGAGAGCCAGAGCGTGTTGCTCAACGGCGAAGCCTCGATGGCGATCGTCTGGTCGACGCGGGCCTCGCTGATCGAGCAGGATTCCGGCGGCAAGATCAAGTTCATTTGGGATCAGGGCCTGATCTCGCCCGGCGCGCTGGCCGTGCTCAAGAACAACCCGGGCGGCAAGGATGCGGCGATGAAGTTCATCGCCAGCGCCCAGGATCCGGAAAAGCAGCTCGTGATGTTCGACAAGCTCGGCCAGGGCCCGGCCAATCCGGCGGCCGATGCGCTGATCCCCGCCGACAAGAAGCGCATCAACCCCGTCGATCCCGAGAACATGAAGAAGCAGATCGCGCTCGACATGGACTGGTACGCCAAGAACTACGGGCCGGCGCTCGACGAATACACCAAGATCATCTCGGCCTGATCGGGCCGGGACAGTCGGACCGATATGAGGGGTACCCTCTCCGACAGGATGGGCGCGGCGCTGTTGATGGCGCCGCTGCTCCTGTTCCTCGTCCTGGCCTATGCCTGGCCGTTTCTCGGCGTGGTGAAGTGGAGCTTCACCTTGCCGACGCCCGGGCTTGGCCAATACCAGGCGCTGCTCACCGACGGTCTGGTGCAGTCGGTGTTCATCCGTACCCTGCGCATAGCGGCCATCGTCACTGTCGTGTCGGTCGCCGCCGCCTATGCCATCACCGTCGTCTGGGTGCGCGGCAGCCCCGCACAGCGCCTCATCGCCGAATTCTGCATCCTGGTGCCGTTCTGGATCTCGGTGCTGACGCGCGCCTTCGGCTGGGTGGCGCTTTTGTCCAACCGCGGCCTGATCAACACCTGGCTGCAGTCCATCGGTTTCATTTCCGAACCGCTGGCGCTGGTGCGCAATGAATTCGGCGTCATCGTCGGCATGACGCATTTCCTCATTCCTTTCGCCGTCTTTCCGCTGGCGTCGGCCATGCGCAGCCTGGACGAGCGCGTGCTGCTCGCCGCGCGCGGCCTGGGCTCCAGTCGCATGCGCACCTTCTGGACGGTGTTCGTGCCGATGACGCGCTCCGGCATCATCGGTTCGGCGATGATCGTCTTCGTCTTCTCGCTCGGCTTCTTCGTCACGCCGGCGATTCTCGGCGGCGGCCGCAGCGTGATGATCGCCGAATTGATCTATCTCCGGATATTCCAGAGCCCGGACTGGGGGCTGGGGGCCGCGATCAGCGTCGTGCTGGTGGTCTTTGTCGGCGCCCTGATGGCGCTGCTCTTCCGTCACGTCAAACCGAAGCACCTGGTGTAGCGCGATGCCGACCTATCGCCCCGGTCCCGTCTCGCTGATCCTCGCCGTGCTGGTGGCGCTGTTCTTGCTGCTGCCGCTGCTGGCCGTCATTCCGGTCTCGCTGACGCCGAGCCGCATGCTGGCAATGCCGACGGGTGAATTGTCGCTGCGCCACTATCGTTCGCTGATCGAGGATCCGCGCTGGCTCCAGTCGATCCTGCTTTCGGTCCGGATCGGCCTCGTCAGCAGCGCCATTTCCACCGTGCTGGCGCTCTGCTTCAGCCTCGGCGTCTGGATGTTTCAGCCACGCTTCACGGCAGCCCTTGTCGGCTTCGTGCTGTTGCCGATGGTGGTGCCTCCCGTGGTCTCGGCGGTGACGCTCTACTTCCTGCTCACCTCGATCTCGCGCGTCAGTTCCTTCTTTGGCTACGACACCTGGCTCGGCGTCGCCATGGCGCATTCGGTGATGACGGTGCCATTCGCGACCGTGCTGATCCTGGTCTCGCTCAGCCAGCTCGACCGGCGCATCGACCTTGCCGCGCGCGGGCTCGGCGCAAGCGTGTGGGAGCGGGCCACGCGCGTCATCATGCCCAACATCAAGTTCGGCATCGTCACCGCGGCACTGCTGTCGTTCGTGCTCTCCTGGGAAGAGATCGGCGTCACCCTGTTCATCACCTCGGTCAACGCCATCACTTTGCCGCGCCTGATGTGGATGGGCCTGCGCGACAACATCGACCCGGCCATCGCGGCCCTGTCGGTTATCCTGATCATCATCACCGTGCTGGTTCTGGCGGTGAGGAGCTTCGTGGTCCGGCTACGCCGGGGGAGCGAGCCGCTCTAAACAAACCGCACCGAGACGCGGCCAAACTTGTCCAAATCGCCGATCACTTCATCACCAGCCTCGACGCGTATCGGCGTCACGCAAGTACCTGTGATCACCACCTGTCCTGGCTGGGCGGCTATGCCAAGGCCCGACAGCTCATTGACGAGCCAAGTCAGCGCGATCCGAGGATCACCCAATACAGCCGCGCCGGTGCCCTCGTGTCGCGACTTGCCGGAAACGAAACCGGTTACCTTGTGTTCGGCGAGGTTCACGCCGCGCCAGTCTTCCGCCACGGGCTCGCCGATGACAAACAGATTGGCGCAGGCATTGTCGGCGATGAGCTGCGGGGCCCCGACAGCACAGAAATCATCATAGCGAGAGTCCGGTATTTCGATCGCCGGGTGCAAGGTCGCCACGGCGTCCATCACCTCGGCGATTTCATAAGGTGCCGGGCGAGGCGGGAGCTGGCTGCCGAACCGGAAAGCGAATTCGATCTCGGCGACACGCATCTTGCTCGTATCGAGTGAAACGGTCCCGCCGACCCCGACTGCCTTCTCGGCGAGCAGACGCCCGGCCATCGGGCCGTCGACATTGATATGTCTTTGTCCAGCCACGCTGGTTGCCGCGATCTTCCAGCCGAAGAGTGGCGCCGCCGAACGATCCATGACATGGGCCTGGATGGCATAGCCTTCGGTCCGTGTCTTCGGCCGCAACGCCTCGGGTATGGCGTCGAGATGGGTGCCATCATCCCAATGACCTACCAGCAGACGCGACGCGGCTTGAGCCTTTTCTGGATCGAGCATGATCAGCTCCGAAAATCGGCAACATGCCGCTGTCCGGCCAAGCCGGCAAGGAACATTCCATCGTATGGACCTGCCTATATGGGGCAGGATCACGTGACCAGGCAATCGGAGGCCGCGCCCATGGTCCATTTGCCAGGCTCTACCGCGCCTGCCGACGAGATTGTCGGCAAGTCGTATTTTCGAGATCATCGGCATTCATCATTCCGATGACGAATCGCCATCGCCTTCGCGTGGCGAACCGCTATATCTGGGGAGGGATGCGGACATGGACAAGCTTTGGAAAGCACGGTCGGTGGCGCAACGGCTTGAGGAAATGGACGATGACCGCGCCCGATGATTTGCAGCAGGCCCTGTTCCTCAGGTTGAAAAGCGATGCGTCGCTGTCGGCGCTGCTGGGTGGCGCGGGGCTACTCGAGCGGGCAACCGGCAACGTCGCCTTTCCCTATGTGACTTCAGGCCAGACCTCCGCCTTCGACTGGGACACCGGCGCCGAGAACAATGACGACCAGCTGATCACGCTGCATGTCTGGTCGAAGGCGCATGGCGAGGCCGAGACGCGGGCGATCATGGACGCCATCAAGGCGCGGCTTGCCGGAGCGGTCCTGGTCGTCGGCCCACGCGGCCAGACGCGGCTGTCGCTGGAATTCACCGAGGCGCGCTACGATGAGGAACTGCTTGTCCATCATGGTCTGCTGCGATTCCGTGCGTTGACGCAGGAAAACGCCTGACGCGCTTTCAATATCGTCGAAACGGAGTCTAGACTGGGTTTCGCGGGTTTCACCGGTGGGGCGGTTAAATCAGATTGTCTGTCTCGCGTTGCAGGGGTTGGCGAGCATGGTTTCAGGGCCGTTCACTGTTCATTTCACGTTCAGCACCGATGCGTTACAAAGCCGGACATGAAAACGCTTCGCTCTCATTTCCGAACCGCGACCCTGGCGCTTGGTGCCGCCGGGCTGTTTGCGTCGCAGGCAATGGCGATGCCGGTCATCGCGCTCGACCAGCCCAGCCCGATCGTCCTGGCCGCATCCGACTGCTATGCGATCGGTCAGCAGGTGGCCGAGCAGAATGGCGGAACGCTCGCCAAGGCCTCGGCATCGACGCGCGGCGGCCAGCCGGTCTGCGTCATCGTCGTGCTGGTGCCCGGCAAGGACGGGCAGCGTCCGCGCCGCTCCGAAATCGTCGTTCCGCAAAACTGACGCGGCCTTCCCCTCCGTTTCCCAGGCCGGCGGAATCGGCCTATATCTGAAACCTCGGTCAACAGGCATTTGGTCCCCGCATGCGCGTACTCGTCGTCGAGGATGACAAGGATCTCAACCGGCAGATTTCGGATGCGCTGGTCGATGCCGGCTATGTCGTCGACCGTGCCTTCGATGGTGAGGAGGGGCATTTCCTCGGCGACACCGAGCCTTACGATGCCGTCGTGCTCGACATCGGCCTGCCGCAGATGGATGGGATCAGCGTGGTCGAGCGCTGGCGTCGCGGCGGCCGCAAGATGCCGGTGCTGATCCTGACCGCGCGCGACCGCTGGAGCGACAAGGTCTCCGGCATCGATGCCGGCGCCGACGACTACGTCACCAAGCCGTTCCACATCGAGGAGGTGCTGGCGCGACTCAGGGCGCTGATCCGCCGCGCCGCCGGCCACGCTTCGTCGGAACTGACCTGCGGGCCGCTGCGCCTCGACACCAAGGCTTCGAAGGCCGATGTCGACGGCGTGCCGCTGAAATTGACCTCGCACGAATTCCGCCTGCTTGCCTATCTGATGCACCATATGGGCGAGGTCGTCTCCCGCACCGAGCTGGTCGAGCATCTCTACGATCAGGATTTCGACCGCGATTCGAATACCATCGAGGTGTTTGTCGGGCGGTTGCGCAAGAAGATGGGCATCGACATGATCGAAACCGTGCGCGGCATGGGCTACCGCATGCGTGAGCCGGAGGCGTAAGGCGGAACCGCTACCTACCAACCCAACCGTGGGCGGACGGCTTTCGCTGCGCGCGTGGCCGCGCTCGCTGACGTTCCGCGTCATCGCCTTTTCCACGGTTTGGGCGATACTGACCCTGGTCGTCATCTTCACCCTGATCACCACGCTCTACCGCCAGGCTAGCGAGCGGGGTTTCGACAGCCTGCTGTCGGCGCATCTGTTCAACCTGATCGGCTCGATCGGAATTTCCGACGGCGGTGCGCTGACCGGCTCGCCCGACCTTGGCGACCTGCGTTTCTCCGAGCCGAATTCGGGCTGGTACTGGTCCGTTGAGCCCGCCTCGGAAGGCGTGCATGGCGATCTTCACTCGTCGTCCATGACCCGGACCATCCCGTCGCCCGATGTGGCGGACGTTCCCTTCAACGCCAATTTCCAGCGCAGCTATGCCGCGCAAGGCATCAATGGCGAAGAGCTGGTCGTGTTCGAGAGCGAATTCGTTCTCGATGCCAAGAACCGCGCCGCGCGCTTCCGCGTCATGGGCAACAAGACAGAGCTGGAGCAGGAAATAGGAACGTTCCAGCGCCGCTTGCTGACCTATCTCAGCCTGTTCGGTATCGGCATGATCGCCATCAACGCCATCGCCATCCTGCTCGGGCTGCAGCCGTTGCGCAGGGTCCGGAACGCGCTCGCCATGGTGCGCGAGGGCACCGCGCAGAGGCTCGACGGCCGCTTCCCGGCCGAGATCGAACCGTTGGCCAATGAAACCAACGCGCTGATTGAAAACAACAAACGCATTGTCGAACGCTCGCGGACCCAGGTCGGCAACCTCGCCCATTCGCTGAAGACGCCGCTCGCCGTTCTGCTCAACGAGGGCCGGGCGCTCGGCGGCGCCAAGGGGCAGTTGATCGCCGAGCAGGCCGCATCCATGCAAAAGCAGATCGAGCACTATTTGCAGCGCGCCCGCGTCGCGGCGCAGCGCGACAGCGTCGTCTATCGCACGCCGGTGGCACCGCTGGTGCAGCGCATGGTGCGGGTCTTGCAGAAGCTCAACCCGGGGACCAGCCTGTCGCTGTCGCTGCCGGCCACCGAGATCGTCTTTGCCGGCGAACGTGAGGACCTCGAGGAACTGCTTGGCAATCTTCTCGAGAATGCGATGAAATGGGCAAAGAGTGCGGTCGCGGTCTCGGTCGGGCCCTTGGCCAGCAAGGATGAGAGCCTGTTCGAGATCAGCATCGAGGACGATGGCCCGGGCATTCCCGAGGACAAGGCGCGCGAAGCCATGAAGCGCGGACGGCGCCTGGACGAGACAAAACCGGGAACGGGGCTGGGCCTTGCCATTGTCGCCGACCTCGTCAACGAGTATGGAGGCGGCCTGGTGCTGGAACGGTCCGGCATGGGCGGATTGAGGGCAGTGGTGCGATTGCGGAGCCTTCAGTGACGTGTTCCCAGGCCAATCGACAGCGATGGCCGCGCATGCTATGGCGGCATATAGATTGACCTCGCACTGGCGGCGGCCAAATTTCCGACGAATATCAATACTATGGCCACGCTGAGATGACGCGGCCCCCGGCGCATCCATGGCAGGCTCCAACTCAAGAATACCGGTTGTTGGCATGAAGATTCGCGTCGCGCTTTTTTCCGCATTGCTGGCCGTGTCGGGCTGCACCACCTTGAGCGGCAAGGGGCCGACCGTGGCGGCTACCCCGGCCTCGACGCCACCGGCGGGCGGCAAGGTCGTCACCAAGTCGATCATTTCCGCCATGGGGGGCGGCCTCATCGGCGGGTCGATCGGCAACGGCCTGAGCGAGACCGAGAAGCGCAGCGCGCTCGAGGCCGAATACAAGGCGCTCGAATACAATACCAGCGGCCAGAAGGTGACGTGGAAGGGCGATCAGGCTTCGCGTTATGGCGAGGTCGTTCCAGCCCAGCCCTACCGCGTCGGTTCGCAGGACTGCCGCCAGTATACGCAGACGGTGTTCAGCGGCGGCGCCAGTTCCACGGCGCACGGAACAGCCTGCCGCAATGCCGACGGCAGTTGGACGCCATTGACCTGAGTCTTCGCCGCGGACGGCGCCGGTGTCGGGTGCCGGTCAGGGATATCAGGCTTCCTGCCGTCAAAGCGTCGCAGGATGGGTATGTTGGCAGGGCAGGGCTCTGCCTTTATTGGAAGAGCCATGCTGTTCTGGGTCATAGCCGCAATTCTCACGCTGGGCGCCAGCCTGGCGGTGCTTTTGCCGCTGGCCGGGGCCTCCAGGGGTGCGTCATCCAGCGGTGATCACGATCTGGAAGTCTATCGCGATCAATTGGCCGAACTCGACCGCGATGCCGCGCGCGGCATGATCCGGCCCGCTGAGGCGGCCGAGGCGCGCGCCGAGATCGCCCGCCGCATCCTTCGCCTTGGCAATGCGGATATGGCCGGTAGGACGTCCGGCAGGGCGGCGTCGGTCACGGCAAGGCTTGTCGCGACCGTGGCCGTGCTGGCGGTCCCGTTGGTCAGTTGGGGGCTCTACAGCCAGATCGGCTCGCCTGACTTGCCGTCGCAGCCGCTCGGCGAGCGACTGGCCAAGAACCCCGCCGACAGTTCGGTCGACGAATTGGTGGCGCGCGCCGAAGCCCATCTCGCGGCCAATCCTTCCGATGGAAGGGGCTGGGACGTGCTGGCGCCGGTCTATCTGCGCATGCAGCGCTTCGCCGACGCCGTCGCGGCCTACCGCAACGCCATTCGCCTCGACGGCGACAGTGCTGCCCGCCGGGCCGGTCTCGGCGAGGCGATCGCCGGTGCCGCGGGCGGTATTGTTTCGGCCGATGCCCAGGACGCCTTCGAGGCGGCCTTGAAGCTTGACCCCGCCAATGCGAAAGCCAGCTTCTATCTGGCCATGGCCTTGGCGCAGGAGGGCCGTGGCCAGGAAGCGACCGCGGCCTGGCAGGCGACGCTTGCTAAGCTGCCGCCGGATTCGCCGTGGCGCGGCGCCATCGAACAGGCATTGGCCCAATCCGGCGGCCCCGAAGTCGCTTCCGACGCGGCCACGAAGGGCCCCGATGCCGCCGATGTCGACGCGGCTTCCTCCATGTCGCCGCAGGACAGGGAAGCCATGATCAACACCATGGTCGCCGGGCTCGACGATAAACTTCGTCAGAATCCACGCGACGCGGAAGGATGGATGCGGCTCGTTCGTTCCTATGTCGTGCTGGGCAAGGCTGACCAGGCGCGCGATGCGCTGGGTCGCGCCATTGCGGTCTTTGGCCCCGGCAGCGAAGAAGCCAAGAAATTCACCGCCTTTGCCGCCTCGATCGGCCTGACGGCGACGGAGTAGGCCTGATATGACGCGCAAGCAGAAACGATTGTCGGTGATTTTGGGCGGCCTGGCTTTCCTCGCCGCCGCCACCGGCCTGACCTTCTACGCGCTCGGTCAGAAAGCGTCCTATTTCTACATGCCGGCCGATCTGACCACCGCCAGTGTGCAGCCCGGCCAGCGCATCAGGCTCGGCGGTTTGGTCGAGAAAGGCACCATCCAGCGCGGCCAGGGTGCGACAGTCGCCTTTTCGGTTACCGATACGCATAAATCGGTCAAGGTCACCTATACCGGCATCCTGCCCGATCTCTTCCGCGAAGAGCAGGGCGTCATCACCGAGGGCACTTTCGGCCCCGACGGCGTTTTTATCGCCGACAGCGTGCTGGCCAAGCACGATGAACGCTACATGCCCAAGGAAGTGGCCGACGGGCTGAAGGCCAAGGGCGTCTGGCAGGAGAGCAAGAGTGAATAGCCATGGTTGAAACCGGACATTTCGCCCTGATCCTGGCGTTCGCGCTCTCGCTGGTGCAGACCATCGTGCCGCTGTTTGGCGCGCGGCTGAACAATCAGCGCCTGATGGCGGTCGGCGGCCCCGTCGCGGTGACCGGTTTTGCCTTGACGGCCCTGTCCTTCGCGGCACTGGCGAGCGCCTATGCGAACTCCGATTTTTCGCTGGCGAACGTCTGGGAGAACTCGCATTCGCTGCAGCCGCTGATCTACAAGATCACCGGAACCTGGGGCAACCATGAAGGCTCGATGCTGCTCTGGGTGCTGATCCTGACTTTCTTCGGCGCGCTTGTCGCTGCTTTCGGCTCCAACCTGCCGGCGACGCTGCGCGCCAATGTGCTCGCCGTGCAGGGCGCCATCGGTGCTGCCTTCTTCCTGTTCATCCTGGCGACGTCCAATCCCTTCATCCGGCTCAATCCGGCACCCATCGAAGGCCGCGATCTCAACCCGATCCTGCAGGATCTCGGCCTCGCCATTCATCCGCCGCTGCTCTATCTCGGCTATGTCGGCTTCTCGATCTGCTTTTCCTTCTCGGTCGCCGCCCTCATCGAGGGGCGCATCGATGCCTCCTGGGCGCGCTGGGTGCGGCCATGGACGCTGGTCGCCTGGATGTTCCTGACCGGCGGCATCGCGATGGGATCGTACTGGGCCTATTACGAGCTAGGCTGGGGCGGTTTCTGGTTCTGGGATCCGGTCGAAAACGCGTCCTTCATGCCGTGGCTGGCGGGCACCGCGCTTTTGCATTCGGCCATCGTCATGGAAAAGCGCTCGGCCTTGAAGATCTGGACGCTGCTGCTCGCCATTTTAACCTTCTCGCTGTCGCTGCTCGGTACCTTCCTGGTGCGTTCGGGCGTGCTGACGTCAGTCCACGCCTTTGCCACGGATCCGACGCGCGGCGTCTTCATCCTGTGCATCCTGACGCTGTTCATCGGCGGCTCACTGGCATTGTTTGCGCTGCGCGCCTCGAGGCTGACGGCAGGCGGCCTGTTCCATCCGGTTTCGCGCGAAGGCGCGCTCGTCCTCAACAATCTGTTCCTCACCACGGCGACCGCCACCGTGCTGGTCGGCACGCTCTATCCGCTGGCGGTCGAGGCCTTTTCGGCCGACAAGATTTCGGTCGGAGCGCCGTTCTTCAACCTCACCTTCGCCCCGCTGATGGCGCCGCTGCTGGTGGTGGTTCCCTTCGGGCCGCTGCTGGCCTGGAAGCGCGGCGATGTCCTTGGCGTCGCGCAGCGCCTGATGGTGGCGTTCGGGGCCGCTCTTCTGGCGACGCTGGTCACGGCCTTGTTCATCGATGGCGCTTCGGTGCTAGCCGCGCTTGGCGTCGGCCTTGCCGTCTGGCTGATCCTTGGCGCGCTGACCGACCTCGCCGTCAAGGCCGGTGTAGGCAATGTCGCCGCGCCGGTCATGGTCAGGCGCCTGGTTGGTCTGCCACGCTCGGTCTTCGGGACTGCTTTCGCCCATCTTGGCCTCGGCCTGACGGTGCTCGGCATTGTCGGCACGCTCTGCTTCGGCACGGAGAAGATCCTCTCCATGCATGCCGGTGAAACGGTCGAAATCTCTGGCCACACGGTGCGTTTCGTCGGGCTCTATCCCGCGCAGGGACCGAACTACAGCGAGGATCGCGGCCGTTTCGAGCTGATCGGCGTCAGCGGCAGCCCTGTCGGCGAAATCAGTTCGGCCAAACGTTTCTATCCGGTGCGGCAGATGACGACGACGGAGTCCGGCATCAGGACCATCTTCCTCTCGCAGCTCTACATTTCCCTCGGCGACGAGGGCAAGGACGGCTCGGTGGTGGTGCGCCTTTGGTGGAAGCCGCTGGTGACGCTGATCTGGGGCGGCGGTCTGGTGATGATGGCGGGCGCGGCCATGTCGTTGATGGACCGGCGGCTGCGGGTCGGTGCACCCTCGCGCCGCCGCAAGCAGACCGTGACAGACGCGAGCCAGCCATGAAGGCAAGGCTGTCCGCCTCGTTGCTCGCCCTGATGCTGGTGCTCGGTGTGGCCGGCACGGCGCTGGCCGTCAAGCCTGACGAGATGCTGGCGGATCCGGCGCTGGAGGCGCGGGCGCGGGCGCTGTCGGAGGGCTTGCGCTGCATGGTCTGCCAGAACCAGTCGATCGACGAATCCGACGCCGACCTCGCCCGCGACCTGCGCATCCTGGTGCGCCAGCGCCTCGTTGCCGGCGATACCGACAAGCAGGTGATGGACTATGTGGTCTCCCGCTACGGCGAGTTCGTGCTGCTGAAGCCGCGTTTCGATCTGCGCAACGCTTTGCTGTGGGGCACGCCGGTTCTCCTGCTTTTGGCGGGTGGCGTGTTCATAGTGCTCAGCACCCGATCGCGCCGGCTTCCGGCAACGGCAGCGCTTTCGGCCGAAGAGCAGGCCGCTCTGGACAAGATGCTAGGCGATTAATCCGGCCAGGAACGGCCAGTCGCCATGTCCCCAAGACCCCGGCCCGTGGCGCGAATGCGATCCGCCAAGCGTCGTGCCGCGGCCGGATTATCCTGCGCGATAAAAGCGACCGGCCGTTTGATATCGTCGAGTGCGTCCCGCGACCAGGTGAAGATCCGCTTCACGCGCTGCCCGCGCGTCTGGCTTCCACTGCGTCGATGATGGCGTCGATTTCCGCCATGGCTTCTTCATGGGCGACGAGATGGCCAGCCTCCGCGTCAGCCATGCCGCGCTTTACACCTTCGATGATCTCAAGCTCGCGATCGACATAGGCCGACACTGCCTCGGCCGCGAGGAAGGACTTACTGCGCCGGGTGTCGGCGGCGATCCGCTCCAGCTTCACCTTGGTTTCGGGCGAAACGCGAATTGTCATCGTAGTGCTTGCCGTCATGATGAAAGCCTGTGCTGATTTGTGTACGACATGATGCAATCGCCGGCTGCGACCAAGGATTCGTGCGACCTCGCTGCTACGACAAACATTACCAAAGTTTCATGCACCGGAAATGGCGGTGTAATGTGCGCCGCTCTAATTCTCGTTCCCTGAGGATGCCGATCAAGGCGCGTCCCTTTGAAAGAGGATACGAACCCATGAATATCGCCCCCAATTCATATTCCCGCACCCGCAAGCGCCTTCTGGCGGCCGTCGCGTCCATCGCCGTCGCCGGCGCGATCGGCGTTGGCGCGCTGACCAGCGGAACCAGCCCCGTTCTGGCCGATGCCGTACGCGTCGAGGCGCCGCAGGTTCCGGGCTTCGCCGATGTCGTCGAGCGCGTTTCGCCCGCCGTGGTCAGCGTCAAGGTTAAGGCCAAGATCCAGCCGACCGCCGATGACGGCTCCGATGATCAGGACGGCCTCGACAATCTTCCCAACAACCCGCAGTTGCGCCGCTTCTTCAAGGAGTTCCGTGGCTTTGGCGACCAGGGTGGCCAGAATGATGAAGGTCACCGCCGCTTCGGTCACCGCGACCGCAACAACGACCAGCCGCGTCCGGTGGCGCAAGGCTCCGGCTTCTTCATTTCCGAGGACGGTTATCTCGTTACCAACAACCACGTCGTCGAAGAAGGCACCGCCTTCACCGTGGTGACCAATGACGGCAAGGAACTCGACGCCAAGCTGGTCGGCACCGATCCGCGCACCGACCTCGCCGTGCTCAAGGTCGACGGTGGCGGCAAGTTCACCTATGTCGACTTCGCCGACGATTCCAAGGTTCGTGTCGGCGACTGGGTCGTGGCTGTCGGCAATCCGTTCGGTCTCGGCGGCACCGTCACCGCCGGCATCGTCTCGGCGCGCGGCCGCGACATCGGCGCCGGCCCCTATGATGATTTCCTGCAGATCGACGCCTCGGTCAACCGCGGCAATTCGGGTGGCCCGACCTTCAATCTCAACGGTCAGGTGGTCGGCATCAACACCGCCATCTTCTCGCCTTCCGGTGGCAGTGTCGGCATCGCCTTCGACATTCCGGCATCCACGGCCAAGCAGGTCGTCGGGGACCTGATGAAGAGCGGTGCCGTGCAGCGGGGCTGGCTCGGTGTCGAAATCCAGCCGGTCACCTCGGACATCGCCGAATCGCTCGGTCTGAAGTCCAACAACGGAGCATTGGTGTCCAGCGCCCAGGATGAAGGCCCCGGCAAGAAGGCCGGCATAGCAGCCGGCGACGTGATCACCCAGGTCGACGGCAAGGACGTTGCCTCGCCGAAGGAACTCGCCCGCCTGATCGGGGCCTATTCGCCCGGCAAGTCGGTCGATGTCACCGTGTGGCGCGACGGCAAGAGCCAGACCATCAAGGTCGATCTCGGCAAGCTGCCCGCCAGCGACAAGCAGGCGTCGGGCGACCAGCAGCAGCAACCCGCCGCCCCGGCAAAGCCGGACACGCTGGCCGATCTCGGCCTCACCGTCACCAAGTCCGAAAACGGCAAGGGACTGGTGGTCACCGACGTCGACCCCGACAGCGCCGCCGCCGATCGCGGCATTCAGCCGGGCGATGTCATCACATCGGTCAACTCGGCCGAGGTCAACGGCACCGAAGACGTCACCAAGGCCATGGCCGATGCGGTCAAATCCGGGCGCAAGGCCGTGCTGATGCAGATTACCCGTGACGACAACAACCGTTTCGTCGCGCTGCCGGTCGCCAAGGGCTGAGACGACTTTTCCAATGCGGCGGTTTCAACACCCCCGAGTCGCCGCATGGGAAAGCAAGAAGGAGCGCGCGTTAGTCAGTCATCGCGCACTTCTTCAGCGGCAGCGGGCTTCCCATCGCCCGCTGCCGCGCACCGGATATGGCTGCCACATCACGCCCTCGGGCCCGAATGCCGGTAGGCACGGCGATTGCCGGGTAACGAGATGACCGTGACCTGACATTTTCGGCGTAACGACGCCACGCAACAAAGATTTTATCACGCACGCCCTCGATCATCTTGGTCGAGAAGCGCTTTGGCAAAGGCTAAAATGCAGATGCCGGCTACTCAACCTTCCAGCGAAATCGCGTATAACGGCCATATGAAGATTCTCGTCATGGAAGACGATCGCGAGGCCGCGGATTATCTGCAGAAAGCCTTCACCGAAGCCGGTCATACCGCGCATGTCGCGGGTGATGGCGAGACCGGCTTCGCGCTTGCCGACGCGGGTGACTATGACGTGATGGTCATCGACCGGATGATGCCGCGCCGCGACGGCCTGTCGGTCATTGTCGCCCTGCGCTCCAGGGGCAACACGACGCCGGTGCTCATTCTCTCGGCGCTGGGCGAGGTCGATGACAGGGTCACCGGTCTGCGCGCCGGCGGCGACGATTATCTGACCAAGCCCTATGCTTTTTCCGAGCTCCTGGCTCGCGTCGAAGTGCTGAACCGGCGCGCCAGTGCCAAGGAGGTAGAAACCGTCTACCGGGTCGGCGACCTCGAACTCGACAGGTTGTCGCATTCTGTCCGCCGTGCGGCGCGTGAGATCACGCTGCAGCCGCGCGAATTCCGCCTGCTGGAATATCTCATGCGCCATGCCGGCCAGGTGGTGACGCGCACCATGCTGCTCGAAAATGTCTGGGATTATCATTTCGATCCGCAGACAAATGTCATCGACGTCCACGTCTCGCGGCTGCGCGGCAAGATCGAAAAGGGCTTCGACAAGCCGATCCTGCATACGATTCGCGGCGCCGGCTACATGCTGAAGGGCGGCTAGGCGACAGCATGGCGCTTTCCGTGCCCGCCATCATGAGGACGACGGCCGCGCGGCTTTCGGCGCTTTATCTCCTGCTCTTCGCGCTTTGCGCGGTGCTGCTTGTCCTCTACATGACCTCGCTCTCGGCTCGTATGCTGACCGGGCAGACGCAGGAAACCATCAATGACGAGGTGCTCGGTCTTGCCCGTGCCTATCAGCGCGGTGGCCTGCCGGTATTGGTCCGCGTGGTCGAGGCCCGCTCACGCCAGCCCGGCGCCAACCTCTATCTGATCGCCGATGCCAACGGCCAGATCCTGACCGGTAACGTGCAGAGCCTGGAGCCGGGCGTTCTCGACAACGAAGGCTGGACCACCAGCCCTTTTTCCTACCAGCGCTTTGGCGAGGGGGAACTCGATCGTCTGCGCAACTTGCCCGCCGACAAGGGGACCGCGCAATCCGACCAGAGCGAAACGCAGGCGCAGGGCGAGAAGGGTCACAACGCCATTGCCCTCGTGCTGCGCCTGCCAAACCAGATGATCATGCTGGTCGGCCGCGATCTCGGCGAACCGGAGCGGTTCCGCGCCGTCATCCGCCGTTCGCTGATGCTGGCGCTCGGCATGATGGGACTGGGCGGCCTTCTGATCTGGTTCTTTGTCGGCCGTGCGGCGCTGAAGCGTATCGACAGCGTGTCGGAGGCGAGCCGCCGTATCATGGGCGGCGATCTCTCCGGCCGGCTGCCGGTGACCGGCGCCGGCGACGAGTTCGACCGGCTCTCGGAAAACCTCAATGCCATGCTGGCCAGGATCGCGACGCTCAACGAGGGCCTGAAGCAGGTTTCCGACAATATCGCACATGATTTGAAGACGCCGCTGACCCGGCTGCGCAATCGGGCCGAGGCGACCCTTTCGGGCAAGCAGAAGACATCGGACTATCGGCAGGCGCTGGAAGGCACCATCACGGAGTCCGACCAGCTGATAAAGACCTTCAACGCCATCCTGATGATCTCCCGGCTGGAGGCCGGGTATTCTTCCGAGCATACCAATCGCGTCGATCTGGCGGCCGCCGTGCGTGACGTCGTCGAACTCTACGAGCCGGTGGCCGAGGAGGCCGGCGTGTCGCTGGATGCCGAGGTGAACGGCGCTTTTGTCGTGAATGGCAACCGCGAGCTGATCGGCCAGGCGCTCTCCAACATCGTCGACAATGCGATCAAATACTCGACCGATTCCACGTGCAAGCCGGCGGTCCGCGTGGCGATCGAACGCACGCGTGGCGAGATCAGGCTTTCCGTCATGGACAATGGCCAGGGCATCCCCAACGATGCCGATCGGGCCCGGGCGACGGAACGGTTCGTGCGGCTGGAAAAGAGCCGTTCGCAACCCGGTTCCGGCCTTGGCCTCAGTCTCGCCAAGGCGGTCATGACATTCCATTACGGCCGGCTTGACCTGTTGCCCGGCAATCCCGGACTATCCGTGGTCATGAGTTTCCCCGCACGGGAGGACCACTGATGGCGGCCGTTGCCAAGGTGAGCAAGAAGGACTGGTTGCTGAGCCTGGAAACCCAGCTTGCTCCACTCGACCAGGCCCGGGCACGACAGGAACTGTCCGAAATCGCGGCTGTGGCGCGCGAAGAGGGGCTGACGCGGGCGGCCAAATTCCTGGCCGGCAAGGGGGCGGCGCAGGATTTCCTGGCCGCCGTCTTCGACCTTTCGCCGTTCCTGCGCGATACGGCGCGCCGCCGGCCGCAACTCCTCGACGGGCTGTTCGACCTGCCGATCGAGGCCCGCCTGGAGGCGATCATCGCCTCGATCGACCAGGCACCGCTGACGGAAGCGGTTTCGGAATCCAGCCTGATGATGGAGCTGCGCAAGCATAAGGCCGAGGCGCATTTCCTGATCGCGCTCGCCGACCTCTCGGGCGAGGCCGAAACCTCGCTGACCGTCAGGCGGTTGAGCGACCTCGCCGACGCCTGCACCCGCGCGGCCGTCGATTTCCTGCTGCGCGACGCGCACGGCCAGGGCAAGCTCAAATTGCCGGACCTCGACCACCCGTCGCATCGATCGGGCTGGGTCCTGCTCGGCATGGGCAAGCTCGGCGCGCATGAGCTGAATTTCTCTTCCGACATCGACCTCGTCGTGTTCTTCGACCCGGAAGCGCCCGCCGTGGTCGATCCTCTCGATGCCACCGACCTGTTCTCACGCCTGACGCGCCGGCTGGTTCGCATCCTGCAGGATCGCACCGAGCACGGCTATGTCTTCCGCACCGATCTGAGGTTGCGTCCCGATCCCGGCTCGACGCCGCTGGCGATTCCGGTTGAAGCCGCGCTGCGCTACTACGAGGCGCGCGGCCAGAACTGGGAACGCGCCGCAATGATCAAGGCGCGCCCTGTGGCGGGCGATCTCGCCGCTGGCGACGCCTTTCTCAGGGAGCTCCAGCCCTATATCTGGCGCAAATACATGGACTACGCCGCGATTGCCGACGTCCATTCGATCAAGCGCCAGATCCACGCCCATAAGGGCCATGGCGAGATCGCGGTGAAGGGTCACAACGTCAAGCTTGGGCGCGGCGGCATCCGCGAGATCGAGTTCTTCGTCCAGACCCAGCAACTGATCGCCGGCGGCCGCTTCCCGGAGCTGCGCGGCCGCGAGACAGTGCCGATGCTCGGTCAACTCGCGGCCCGAGGCTGGATCACATCGGACGCGCGTGACGCGCTCGCCGACCAGTATTGGTTCCTGCGCCGGGTCGAGCACGCCGTCCAGATGGTGGCCGACGAGCAGACGCACACGCTGCCGGAAGACGATGAAGGGCTGGAGCGCATCGCCCGCATGCTGGGCTTTGCCGACGCGCCCGCTTTTGCCCGCGCGTTCCGTGCTTCGCTGCAGCAGGTCGAGCGCCACTATGCCGCGCTATTTGAAACCGCGCCGGAGCTTTCGGCCGGGATCGGCAATCTGGTCTTCACCGGCGACGTTGACGACCCGGACACGCTGCAGACCCTGCACGGTCTCGGCTTTCAGCGGCCAAGCGATATCTGCCGTGTCATCCGCGGCTGGCATTTCGGCCGCTATCGCGTCACCCAGTCTGCCGAGGCGCGCGAGCGTTTGACGGAACTGACGCCCGCTCTGCTCAAGGCCTTTGGCCAGACGCGTCGCGCCGACGAGGCGCTGGTCCGTTTCGACGAGTTCCTCGCCGGCTTGCCGGCCGGCATCCAGCTGTTTTCGCTGCTGCAGTCGAACCCCGCACTGCTTAAGCTTTTGGCGACGATCATGGGTGCGGCGCCCCGGCTGGCGGCGATCATCACCCGTCGGCCGCATGTCTTCGATGGCCTGCTCGACCCGGCATTGCTGACCGAGCTCCCCGATCGCGCCTATCTCGCGGCGCGGCTTTCCGCCTTCCTCGAAGGCGACAGGGCTTATGAGGACGTGCTCGACCGGCTGCGCATATTTGCATCCGAGCAGAAATTCCTGATCGGTGTGCGCCTTCTCGCGGGCTCGATCGATCCGGCTCGCGCCGGCCGCGCTTTCTCCGATCTGGCGGACCTGACCATCGCGGCGGCGCTGCAAGCGGTGACTGCCGAATTCGCCGTGCGCCACGGCACGATCGCTGGCGGGGTGGTTTCGCTGCTCGGCATGGGCAAGCTCGGCAGCCGCGAATTGACCGCCGGGTCGGATGTCGATCTCATCCTGCTCTACGACCACGATTCGGACGCCGAGGATTCCGATGGCGACAAACCGCTGGCGCCGTCGCACTATTACACCCGCATGACGCAGCGGCTGATATCGGCGGTATCGGCGCCGACGGCGGAAGGAGTGCTTTACGAACTCGACCTGCGTTTGCGGCCGTCCGGCAACAAGGGACCGGTCGCCACCCATATCGACGCCTTCAAGAAATACCAGCGCCAGGAGGCATGGACGTGGGAACACATGGCCCTGTCGCGGGCGCGGCCGATTGCCGGTGACGCCGGCCTGTGCGGCGAGGTCGAGGCGGAAGTTGCCGCGGTGCTCGGCCAGCCGCGCGATGCGGCGAAGGTAAGGGCCGAGGCCTCGGAAATGCGGGCCATGATCGAGCAGGAAAAGCCGCCCCGCGATCTGTGGGACATAAAGCTGATCCCGGGCGGTCTGATCGATCTCGAATTCATCGCCCAGGTGGCTGTCATCACCGGGCAGGTCGAAGCCGGACCGCGCGCCACCGGTACGGCCGAAATCCTGTCTCGCCTGACGCCACGTTTCGCCAATGCCGCGATCAGGCAGAACCTGGGCGATGCTTTCGCCCTCTATCTGGCGCTGACCCAGATGACGCGGCTTTGCCTCACCGGACCTTTCGAACGCGACGACGTCCCCCCCGGGCTTTCGGATCTGCTTCTGGCGGTCACCGACCTGCCGGATTTCGGGGTGCTGGAAGCACACCTCAAGGAGACGTCGCGGACGGTCAGGAAGGATTTCGATCTTTTGCTGCGTGCCGGAGGATCGTGATCGGCGGTCGGTCCGGCTAGAGCTAAGCCGCGGCCTTCACCGACGCCGGCGCTTTCCTCACCGGAATGCGCACCGACACGATCGTGCCGACACCTTCGGTCGAACGGATCTTCAGCGCGCCGCCCTGCAACTCGGCCAGCGAGCGCGAAATGGCAAGGCCAAGACCGGAGCCGGCATGGTTCTTGGAGAACTGGTTCTGTACCTGTTCGAACGGCCGTCCGAGCTTGCCGAGCGCTTCCTTCGGGATGCCGCAGCCATTGTCCTCGATCGTCAGCACCAGCGCGCCCGACGTGTTGCGGGCCCTGACCGATATATGACCCCCCTGGCCGGTGAACTTCACCGCGTTGGACAGGAGGTTGATGACGATCTGCTTGATCGCGCGGCGATCGGCGAACAAGGTCAGCGCATCGGCGATGCGCGTTTCCACGGTGATCGCCTTCTGTGCCGCCTGCAGCGAGACGACCCGCACCGTCTCGCTGATCAGCGGACCGAGGTCGATCTGTTCCTGGTCGAGCGAGAACTGGCCGGCCTCGATCTTCGACATGTCGAGGATGTCGTTGATGACGCCGAGGAGATATTTGCCGCTGCTGTTGATGTCGGTGGCGTACTCCTCGTAGCGCTCCGAGCCCAGCGGGCCGAACAGCCCTTGCTCCATCAGTTCCGAGAAACCGATGATGGCATTCAGCGGTGTGCGCAATTCATGCGACATGTTGGCCAGGAATTCGGATTTGGCCCGGTTGGCCGCTTCGGCGCGTTCGGTTTCCTTCATGTATTTGCGGTTGAGGTCGACCAGTTCACTGGAGCGCTCTTCTTCGGAGCGCCTGGCGAGGCTGAGATCGTGTATCGTCGCCATCAGCCGGCGCTCGCTGTCGACCAGCTTCTCCTGGTGCAGCTTGATCTGGGTGATGTCGGAGCCAACCGAGACGATGCCGCCATCCCTGGTCCGGAGTTCGTTGACCTGCAGCCAGCGACCATCGGCGAGCTGCCGCTCGAATGTGGCGCCGCCCTGCGGACCATTGGTGTTGGCAAGCCGCCGCTCCGAGGCAAAGGCCAGCATCCGCTCTTCCAGGGAGGCGCGCGTCACCCCTGGCATCACATCGCGATCCGACAGCCCGTTGTCGTGCTGGTATTTGGAATTGCACATGATCAGGCGCTGAGCCGAATCCCACAGCACGAAGGATTCATTGATGTTCTCGATCGCGGTTCTGAGGCGAAGATCGGCGGCTTCCGAACGCAGCGCCAGATGGCGCTGCTCGGTGACGTCGACGGCGATGCCGATCAGCTGGATCTCGGGGGCTTCCGGGTCCATGACCTGCGCCCGGGCGCGCATCCAGACCCATTGGCCATCGGCATGCCGCATCCGGAACACCTGGTCGATGTGGTCGATTTCTCGCGCGACGATCCTGTTGGCCAGTTCGAACAGGTCGCCATCCTCGGGATGGATGATCTCGTCGACCTCGCCGAAGGACAGCATCGTCTCGCAGGGCTCGTAGCCGAGCATTTCGTACATCGAGCGCGACCAGTACATCTTGCCGCGCACCATGTCCCAATCCCACAGGCCGCAGCGGCCACGCACCAGCGCCATGTCGATACGCTGATGCGCCTCGAGATAGATGCGGTCGGCTGCCTGCGCGCGCGCCGCCTGCCCGAAATAGGCATAGAGGATGATGATCAGGACGCCCGCCGTCAGCACGAACAGGGTGACGTTGAGCGAGACTGTCTTGCGCCAGGTGTCGAAGACCGCCTCTTGCGGCACAAGCGCCGCGGCGGCTCCCTTCCTGTCCTTGGAGAGGCTGACCGCCGCGTACCAGTCCTGCCCGCCGATGTTGACCTCGATGACACCAGCGCGGTCGCCGAACATGAACAGAGGCTGGCCGCCCTGGACCAGGCCGTCGAGCGAATGGCCTTGCCAGGGCACCGAGCGCGGCGTCACGGCGGTGATCTTGAAGGCGCTGTCGGTGATGACCAGCACATGGCTGCGGCCCATCGCGCCCTGGCGGCTGGTGGTCTCAAGCAGGTCCTGGGTGGCGCCCGGCAGCGTGTCCGATGTGGTGGCGAGCGAACTGGCGAGCTGCGCGGCGGCCAATGTCAGGATTGCCTTGGCGTCGCGCTCGACATCGTCGCGTTCGTTCATCAGCGAGAGCACACGCAGCCCCGCGATGACGATCAGGAAGATGACGATGAGGGCCGGTATCGACCGGCGCAGCAACGGTTCGGCGGCCAGAAGCCGCTTGTAGGCCGGTTCGGCGATGAGCCGCGTGTTCCCGGCAAGGCCGTCGCTGCGCGTCTCGCGACGCGCAAAAGCCATCCCACCGGGCGCGCCCCACGCGTCCGCCTTCGCCATAAATGGCACTCCCCGATTTCAGTATGCCGCATTTCTATGTGCTGGTGATCCGGCAACACCGCACTTCCGAATCGCCATTAAAGAATCAAAGGTGATTCGCCTTGTCCAGTGGTCGGGCGAAAAAAGATTAAAAATCGAATAAATAATGCGCTTTCCGGCGCCGCCGGTGTCGCTCGGCGCCGCTCTGCTTTCTAGCCGATGGGAGACGGAGAGGGGCGACTAAGCCAGCGTACGCTCGACGATATCGCGCAAATCCGCCGACAGGTTCTGGCCATTGGCGATCGCCAGCAGCGCTTCCCTGGCCTTGGCCTGCCTTCCAGGCTCCAGCGAGCGCCATGACCTCAGCGCCGTCGCCAGCCTTGCCGCCACTTGCGGGTTGCGCTTTTCGACTTCGAGCACGGTCTGTGCGAAGAAACGGTAGCCTTCGCCGTCAGCGCGGTGAAAGCCGGTCTGGTTGGCGCTGGAGAACGTGCCGATCAGCGAGCGCACCCGGTTCGGGTTGCCCATCGAGAAGCCCGGATGAGCGGTCAGGGAGCGAACGGTATCGACAGCCTGCGGCCCCGGCACGCTGGCCTGGATCTGGAACCATTTGTCCATGACCAGCGGATCGGATGCATAGGTCTTCTCGAAAGCCGCCAGCGCCTTTTTCGCCTCCGGCGTTCCATGGTGACGATGCGCCAGAACGCTGAGTGCGGCCGCGCGGTCGGTCATGTTGGTCGCGGACTGGAAATGCCTGACGGCCAACGTTGCTCCACCCGGCGGCAGCGAGAGATAATCCATGAGAATGTTGCGCAGGGCGCGTCGTCCCGCGCTCGCCGCGTCGGGGCTGAAGGCGGTCTTGTCGGTAAGATCGTCGTAGAGGCCGGAAAATACCTCGCCATTGGCCGTGCCGATCGCCAGCGCAAGCGCCTGGCGCGCTGCGTGGATGGCGTCCGGATCGATGTTCTTGCCTATGTCACGCGCGATGTCGGCGTCGCCAGGCAGAGACAGCGCCAGCGCCCGATAGGCTGGCTCGAGCGTCTCGTCGCTGGCGATGTTGCCGGCTAGTTCCGTCAGCTGTGAGGCGAAGTCCGGCTGTTTGCCGCCAAGGATCTGGCGGAAGGCAGCGATCAGCGCATAGGTAAGCAGCGTGTTGAAGGCCTGCCAGCGCGAGAAAGCATCGCTGTCATGGCGGGCGAGGAAGAACTGGTCGGCCGCCTTCTGCTCGACCGACAGCGTCACCGGCGCCGAAAAGCCGCGGTTGAGCGACACCGCCGGTCGTTCGTCGACGCCGGAAAAGCGCACGATGTGACGGCGCTTGCGGATATGGATGACGCCGTCCTCGACGCTGGCGCCCTCGACGCCGCTATAGCGGACAGGTTTGCCGCCGGCGCCGATCAGGCCGAAGGCGAGCGGTATATGCATCAGCCGCTTGCGGCTTTCCGACGGTGTCGGCGGCACCGACTGCTCGATCTCCAGCGTGAATTCCCGCGCGGCAGGATTGTGCGTCGAACTCACGGTCAGGTTGGGCGTGCCCGCCTGGTGATACCAGAGCGCGAATTGTGAAAGATCGCGGCCGGATGCGTCCTCGAACACCTTGATGAAGTCCTCGATGGTCGCGGCTTCGCCGTCGTGACGTTCGAAATAGAGGTCCATGCCGGCGCGAAAGGCCTCGGCACCGAGAATGGTGCGGATCATGCGCACCACTTCGGAGCCCTTTTCGTAGACCGTCGCCGTATAGAAATTGTTGATCTCTCGGTAGCGGCGCGGCCGTACCGGATGCGCCAGCGGACCCTGGTCCTCGGGAAACTGGTGCGCGCGCAGCGTGCGCACTTCGGCGATGCGCTTGACCGCGCGCGAGCGCTGGTCGGCGGAGAATTCATGGTCGCGGAAGACCGTCAGCCCTTCCTTCAGGCAAAGCTGGAACCAGTCGCGGCAAGTGATTCTGTTACCTGTCCAATTGTGGAAATATTCATGCGCGATGATCGCCTCGATATTGGCGAAATCGGCATCCGTCGCCGTCTCCTGGTCGGCCAGGACGTATTTGTCGTTGAAGATGTTGAGGCCCTTGTTCTCCATCGCGCCCATGTTGAAGTCCGACACGGCGACGATGTTGAAGACGTCGAGGTCGTACTCGCGTCCGAATGCTTCCTCGTCCCATTGCATCGACCGCTTCAGAGCGTCCATCGCGTAGCCGGCGAGCGCCTCCTTGCCGGGCTCGACATAGATGCCGAGTTCGACCTTGCGACCGGATAGGGTGACGAAACTGTCGGCGACCTGGCCGAGATTGCCGGCCACCAGCGCAAACAGATAGGACGGCTTGGGGAAGGGGTCGTGCCACCTGGCATAGTGCCAGCCATCGGCGAGATCGCCGGCTTCGACCGGATTGCCGTTGGACAGCAGCAGCGGCGCCTCGTCGCGCCGCGCCTCGATCCGCACCGTGTAGACGGACAGGACGTCGGGGCGGTCGAGGAAGTAGGTGATGCGGCGAAAGCCCTCGGCCTCGCACTGCGTGCAATAGACGTTGTTCGAGCGGTAGAGGCCCATGAGAGCCTCATTGCCGGCCGGCGCCAGTTCTGTCTCGATCAGCAGTTGGAAACGGCGTGCGGCCGGCGGCTTGAGCAGCGTCAATTGGTCGGGGCTCGCCAGCAGATCCGCCGGTTTCGCCATCTTGCCGTCGATCTCGACGCGCTTGACCGTCAGCCCATCGCCGTCGAGCACCAGCGGAGCCGATTTCGATACGCCCTCGCGGCGCTCGACGGTCAGTATCGCGGTGACGATCGTAGCCTTCGGCGAAAGACGGAAGTCGAGGTTGGTTTCCGGAATGAGGTAGTCGCTGGGGCGATAGTCCTCAAGCTTGAAGACCTGGCCTGTGTCAGTGCGCATTCCCTGGCTTTTCCTGTCTTTTCCGGGGACCGGACATGAACTGACTGGTCCAAAAAATTCAAAGTCCGCGCTCTTTACACGAAACACTCCCTCGACAAAACTGCGGCAGAGCCTAATTCAGGCTATCCTTTCATCGTCGCGAGGCCGTCATGACCGCCGTCACACCGAAATTCGGGATGGGCGCTTTCGTTCGTGCCGACGATTTCCCGTTCTGCCATTTCGAGACCCGCAACGTGCTTTCGATCGCGGACAGAGACGCATCGCCAAAGTGACATCAGGGTTGGGCGCGCAACCAGAGACGACGGGCGATCACGGCACGCTGAGAGGCATCGCGCTGAAGATCGTCTCCGTGGCGGTTTTTGTCGGCATGCAGACCTGTATCAAGGCGGCAGGCGACGTGCCCGCCGGCCAGATCGTGTTCTTCCGTTCCTTTTTCGCCATCTTCCCGATCATTGCCTTCCTGGCGTTGAAGGGACATCTGGCCACCGCGTTCGCCACGAAACGCCCCTTCAACCACATCGCGCGTGGCATAGTCGGCGTCGGTGCCATGGGGCTCGGCTTCTTCGCGCTGACCAGGCTGCCGCTGCCGGAGGCGATCACCCTCAACTATGCACAGCCGCTGCTGGTCGTGGTGTTCTCCTCGGTCTTCCTTGGCGAGACGATCCGCGTCTATCGCTGGAGCGCTGTAGCGATCGGCCTCGTTGGCGTGCTCATCATTTCCTGGCCGGAGCTGACCCTGCTTAGTTCGGACGAGGGGCTCGACGACCAGGAGGTCCTGGGCGTCATGGCGGCGCTGATTGCCGCGGCAATCTCGGCTGTCGCCATGCTGCTCGTGCGCAATCTCGTGCAGACGGAGAAGACGGCGACCATCGTGTTGTGGTTCTCGTCGACGGCGAGCGTGCTTTCGCTGCTGACGCTGCCTTCCGGCTGGCAGGCGCTGACGCCAGCGCAAGCCGCGCTTCTTATCCTGGCCGGCTTCTGCGGCGGCCTCGGCCAGATCCTGATGACCGCGGCCTATCGCCATGCCGAGGCCTCGGTGGTGGCGCCGTTCGAATACACCTCGATGATCCTCGGTGTCGTCGTCGGCTATCTCGTTTTCGGCGACGTGACCTCAGCCAGTACGCTGGTCGGCGGTGTGATCGTGGTGGCCGCCGGCATCTTCATCATCTGGCGCGAACGGCAACTGGGTCTGGAACAGACCCGCATCCGCAAGGCGGCCTTGCCGCAGGGCTGATCAGGATCGCTCGGCTCGTTCCTTCGCCAGTCTCGTCAACACAGCTCGCGTCTGCTCGTCGGCCGGGAAGAAAGACTCAATGGCCAGCTCCGACAGCGTGACATCCAGCGGTGTGCCGAAGACCGTGATGGTGCTGATGAACGACAGCACCTGATCGCCATGGGCAAGCCTCAGCGGATGGACGATCGCATTCGGCTCCACCGGCGCCGGGCGGCTGCCCTTGAGGCCTGAAGGATAGCCGCGCAATTCGCGCTCCAGCTCGACCAGCACCGGGTCGCCGGCGGCATCGTTCTGATGCTTCAGCCGTTCGAGCAGGTGGGTGCGCCATTCCTGCAGGTTCACGATGCGTGGCGCTATGCCGCCGGGGTGCAGGCTGAGGCGAAGCACGTTGACCGGTGGCGTCAGCAGCGAAGTCTCGCCGACATCGGCAAGGAAAGGAGCGATCGCGGCATTCGCCGAAACCAGGTTCCAGTGCCGGTCCACCGCCAGCGCCGGAAACGGCTCGTGCCCCTTGAGCACGATCTCGACCGCCGCCATTGCCGGTGCCAGCGTCGTATCGGTGAGCGGCCGCTCGCTGAAGCTCGGCGCGAATCCGGCGGCCAGCAGCAACTGGTTGCGCTGCCTGAGCGGGATCGCAAGCTGCTCGGCCAGATGCAGCACCATGTCGCGCGAGGGTGCTGCGCGACCGCTTTCGACGAAGGAGAGATGCCGCTGCGAGATATCGGCTTCCATGGCGAGGTCGAGCTGGCTCATGCGGCGGCGCGTGCGCCATTCGCGGATGAGACTGCCTGCGGAGGTTTGGGCTGATGTCATGCGAGGATGACTAGGTTGACACTGAAGGCATTTCAATTACCTGGGAGGTTATCGCTAGCTGAGTGTCCGCAACCTGGCCTTCACTTCGAGAAAATCCCGCCATGCCAGCTTCTTGTGCGCGGGCGTCCGCAGGAGATAGGCCGGATGCAATGTCGGCATGGCCGGAATGGCAATGCCGGACGCCGTGGTGTGGACGCGCCAATTGCCGCGCAGCCGCAGGATACCTTCCGAGGTGTTGAGCAAGGTCTTGGCCGACGGACCGCCGAGATTGACCAGGACCTTGGGATTGACCAGTTCGATCTGACGCTCGATGAACGGCCGGCAGATCTCGGTCTCGTGCGGCGTCGGCGTGCGGTTGCCCGGCGGCCGCCAGGGGATGACATTGGCGATGTAGACCGAGGTCCGGTCAAGCCCGATCGCGGCAAGCATGCGGTCGAGCAGCCGGCCGGAGCGGCCGACAAAGGGCAGCCCCTCAATGTCCTCGTCACGGCCGGGGGCTTCGCCGACCAGCATGACGGCGGCTTGCGGGTTGCCGTCGGCGAACACCAGGTTCTTGGCGGTCGCCTTGAGATTGCAGCCCTCGAAAGCGGCCATGTGCTGGCGTAGCTCTTCCAGGGTCACCGACGCGGTCGCCAGTTGGCGCGCCAGCGCCGCCTGCGCCTCGTCGGGCACGGCCGAGGTCGGCGGGCGCGCGGCCGGAGCATCCGGCAGGGCGCGCGCATCGAGGCGCGGCGGAGCCGTGGGCGGCTCCGGTGCCCTGCTTTCACGTGGCGTCGCCGGCATGCGTTCCGCCGGCTTCGGCGCGGCCTCCGCGAACCGGTTTACCGGCGCATCCTCCAAAGCCTCGTCCACACCCGCGCTGGCATAGAAGGCGAGCAGATCGGCGAAATCGACCGGATTGTTGGGAGAGGCGGCAGTCATGGCCGCACCATCGTCCGGGCGGCGCCAATTTGCAACCTCGGCGAAGGCGGCGGCGACAGCCGATCTCTCTCGCCTGGGGCGAGGTCGCGGTCTAGCCGGTGGGTATGCGTGGGTCCTGCACGAGATAGAAGGTCCAGCGCGGTGTGTAGTCGGTCATCAGGAACTCGAAACTGGCGGTCCTCAGCGGATCGACCTTGCCGTTCTTGAACAGCAGCCGGTCATAGGGTTCGAAGTCGCGGTCGAAATCGGCGAAATTGCTCGACCAGATATTGTCGGGCGTCTTGTTGCGCTGGTCAAACGAAAGTCCGTCTCCGAACACGCTCGGCTGGTCCAGTATTTCCTGCAACTCGAACTGGAACTCGATCCAGGCCTGGCCGCTGTTGTTGAGCACGTTTAAGCGCATATACATGATGCCATTGGCGAACTCACCGGCCTTGCCGAATGTCTGGATCGGCTTCGTCGTGCGGATGGTCAGCGTCACGGGCGTCGCCGAATTCAGCTCTTCGGTGATGACGAGCGGATCATCCTTGGTCCCGATGCCGGAGGCTGCGGTGATGCGGAAGCCGCCAAGCTCGTCGGAGAACGAATACGCGCCTGTCGCCCAGACCTTTGCCTCATCCGCGACGGCATGATCCGGCGCCAACGCCAGAAGGGCAAAAATGACCGCCCGGCAGGCCCGGCCGGGCGTTGATGGAAAGCGCGTCGAAGAAAAGCCGCCTGGCCCGGGAATGCGCATGGCGGGAAGTATGGCCGATAAGCAAGTCGTCAAACAATCAAAAACGCGAGTGCGGCCTATTTCCCGGCGCAAACGGCTGCCCTGGTGCATGGTGCGCGACTTTTTGGCCGAATCCGCATTGTCACGTATGCGCCGGTTTCCTGTCGCCAATTGATGCGCTATGCAGCGCAGGAGCCAGCAAGATACGCCAACAGCGGCAAGCCAGTGCGGAGGGGTTGATGAGCGATATCGAACGCGAGAGCATGGAATTCGACGTGGTCATCGTCGGTGCCGGACCGGCTGGCCTTGCCGCGGCCATCCGCCTCAAGCAGGTCAATCCCGAGCTTTCCGTGGTCGTGCTGGAAAAAGGCGGCGAGGTCGGCGCCCATATCCTGTCGGGTGCCGTCGTCGACCCGATCGGCATCGACAGGCTGCTTCCCGGTTGGCGCGAAGAGGATGGTCATCCTTTCAAGACACCCGTCACGGCGGACCATTTCCTGGTGCTCGGCCCCGCCGGCTCGTTCCGTCTGCCCAACATCCTGATGCCGCCGCTGATGAACAATCATGGCAATTACATCGTCTCGCTCGGCAATGTCTGCCGTTGGCTGGCTGGCAAGGCCGAGGCGCTTGGCGTCGAGATCTATCCAGGCTTTGCCGCGGCCGGCCTGCTCTACAATGAAGAAGGCGCCGTCACCGGCGTCGTTACCGGCGACATGGGCGTCGAGAAGGACGGCACGCATGGCCCGGGCTTCGCGCCGGGCATGGCGCTGATGGGCAAATATGTGCTGATCGGTGAGGGCGCGCGCGGTTCGCTCGCCAAGCAGTTGATCGCCAAATACAAGCTCTCCGATGGCCGCGAGCCCGGCAAGTACGGCATCGGTCTGAAGGAGCTCTGGCAGGTCAAGCCGGAGAACCATCGGCCGGGCCTTGTCCAGCATTCCTTCGGCTGGCCACTGGACATGAAGACCGGCGGCGGTTCGTTCCTCTATCATCTCGAGGACAACCAGGTGGCGGTCGGCTTCGTCCTCCATCTCAACTACAAGAACCCCTATCTGTCGCCCTTCGAGGAATTCCAGCGCTTCAAGACCCATCCGGCGATCGCAGGTACGTTCGAAGGCGCCAAGCGGCTCGGCTATGGCGCGCGTGCGATCACCGAGGGTGGCTGGCAGTCGGTGCCGAAATTGTCGTTCCCGGGCGGCGCGCTGATGGGATGCGCGGCGGGCTTCGTCAACGTGCCGCGCATCAAGGGCTCCCACAATGCGGTGCTGTCGGGGATGCTGGCGGCCGAGCATGTCGCCGAAGCGATCGGCGCCGGCCGCGCCAATGACGAGCTTTCCGCCTACGAGGACGCCTGGCGCGCGACCGACATCGGCAAGGATCTGAAGAAGGTGCGCAACGTCAAGCCGCTATGGTCGCGTTTCGGCACCATCATCGGCGTCGGCCTCGGCGGCCTCGACATGTGGCTGAACACGCTGTTCGGCGTTTCGCCCTTCGGCACGCTGAAGCATGGCAAGGCCGACTATGCCACGCTCGAGCCGGCAGCCCGGCACAAGAAGATCACCTATCCGAAGCCGGATGGCGTGCTGACGTTCGACCGTTTGTCCTCGGTGTTCCTGTCCAACACCAATCACGAGGAAAACGAGCCGGTGCACCTGATCGTCGGCGACATGGCGCTGCAGCAACGCTCCGAGCACGACGTCTTCGCCGGACCGTCCACGCGCTATTGCCCGGCGGGTGTCTATGAGTGGGTGGACAAGGATGGCAACGCCGCCGCCGATCCCCAGGTCAAGGACGTGCGCTTCGTCATCAACGCGCAGAACTGCGTGCACTGCAAGACCTGCGATATCAAGGATCCGAACCAGAACATCAACTGGGTGCCGCCGCAGGGCGGCGAGGGCCCTGTGTACCAGAATATGTGAGCGATGGCCTGGGGTCGGGCACAGCGGCAAATTCCCGCGAGGGTGTGTGGTACATTAGAACCGTTGAAACCACCGCCAGCTTATGGTTCCCTTCTCCAGGAATAAGGAGAAAGGCAGATGCGCCGGATCGTTCTGACATGCCTGGCCGTCATCGGGGCGCTGTGTGTGACGGAAGCGCTGGCCGGCACCAGGGCGGTGGTCCAGACGCGGACCTACGATATCAACGGAAGTTCAGGCACGACCCTCATCGACGCGATGGACAGCAAAGGCCCCAAGCATGGCTTCATGACGCATGCCATCGCCACCACGGCCTATACCGTCGACTGGGATCTCGGCGGAGGTCAGGATAAGGGCTTCTGCCGGCTGGGACAGGTCAACGGCACGCTCAATCTGTTCTACACCTTCCCTCGCGTTGCCTCGCCGATGACGCCGGCGCTGAAAAGGCGCTGGAACAGGTTTTTCGCCGGTGTTCGCAGCCATGAGGAAACACATGGGCGTATCGCCAGAGAGATGATGCGCGCCACGGAGAGGTCGATAACCGGCCTACGGGTCGCCAACGACCCGTCCTGCTACAAGACACGGAGCGAGGCCCGGCTTCGCATCAAGGCGGTCTATGCCGAATATGAGGCCAAACAAATCGCCTTCGACCGGCGCGAGCATGCCAATGGCGGCCATGTCGAACATCTGATCGCTGCCTTGATCGGAAAACCATGAACGAGCGAACCGTTCGCCATCTCGACGCGTCGCGGCGTCTCGGCCTTGTAAGTCAGCCCCGAGGCCTGGCTGACAAGTCGCTTGCCGCGAGTGCGCTGGCGCGCCCGTCCTCGGGTGGTTTCTGATCCGATCGAACCAAGAATTCGATCAGCACCGGGAGATGGTCCGAGCCGGTATCCTCCAGCCGCTTTGACGACAGGATCGACACGCCGCCCTTGCTGAACGCCTGGTCGATCGGCAAGCCCGCGTAGCGGCGCAGGAAGTCGGGCAGTGTCCGATGGATCCAGGTCGGGCCGGCGGAAGGCATGAGTGTCAGCCCGCCGAGAGCCGCGACCCGCCGCACCGCCGCGCTCCACGGCACGGCGTTGCAATCGCCGGCCACGATCGCGGTCTGGCCGAGCGCGGCCAGCGGCCCCGCCAGTTCGCCGATCTGCCAATATTGCTCCTTCGGCCAGGGCCAGCTCAAATGGATCGCGGCGACGTCGACATCGCTCCCGCTGAAGTCGATGGTGGCGGTCGCCATGGCGCCGCGCGGCTCGCAACGCGGCGCGGTGCCGGCGGCAAATGGCCGGCGCGACAGCAGCGCCACGCCGAACATGCCGTTCGGGTAGGGACAGAGGATCCGGTAGGGGTAGGCGCTGGCGATATAGCCAAGCTCGGTCGTCCACATCTGCGACACCTCGTCGAGCGTGATCACGTCCGGATTGGTGCGGCCGATCAGCGAGAGCACCTTCTTCGGTGTCGGATTGTTGAAGCGCAGGTTCATCTGCAGCAGGCTGTAGACGATCTGGTCGGCGGGCTCGGCAACCGCGGGCCGCGGCCACAGCCTTGGCAATGCGCTAGCCGTCGTGGCCAGGCAGGCGATGGCGAAGAGCATCGCCACGGCCGCCTGCAGCCGGTAGGAACTCGCAAGCAGCGGCAACGCCAGAAGCGCCATCAGCACACTGAAGTGAATGCGAAAATGCGCGAAGGAATCGAAAGCCGGGTGCAGCGCGCCGAAGAACCCGGCCAACAAAGCGGCCGATAATGCCATCATCGCCAGGAATGCCAGCCCAGCCGTCATGTTCAAGCGCGCGCCTGTTGTCATCGAGGTCGTGTCCGCCGAATGCCGCCTGACGATCCGTCGATTTGCTTATCGGCCAAAATGCGGCCCGAGCAAGACGACGAATTGCCTCGCCGAGGCTTCGCGCGGCGTTCTATTGGAACGCCGTCTCCGAAAAGCTCCGGAGCTTGCGCGAATGCAGCCGCTCCATCGGCATCTCGGCCAGCTTTTCCATCGCCCTGATGCCGATGGTCAGGTGCTGCGCCACCTGGCGTTTGTAGAACTCGGTCGCCATCCCCGGCAATTTCAGTTCGCCATGCAGCGGCTTGTCGGAAACGCACAGCAGCGTGCCGTAGGGGACGCGGAAGCGGAAGCCATTGGCCGCGATCGTCGCCGATTCCATGTCGAGTGCGATGGCGCGCGACTGCGACAGGCGCTGCACCGGTCCGCGCTGGTCGCGCAGTTCCCAGTTGCGGTTGTCGATGGTGGCGACGGTGCCGGTGCGCATGATGCGCTTCAGGTCGTAGCCCGACAGGCCGGTGACTTCGGCGACCGCCTCCTGCAGCGCGACCTGGATCTCGGCCAGCGGCGGGATCGGCACCCAGACCGGCAGATCGTCGTCCAGCACATGGTCATCGCGCACATAGGCATGCGCCAGCACATAGTCGCCAAGCGCCTGGGTGTTGCGTAGCCCGGCGCAGTGGCCGAGCATCACCCAGGCATGCGGCCGAAGCACGGCGATATGGTCGGTGATGGTCTTGGCGTTGGAAGGCCCCACGCCGATATTGACCATGGTGATGCCGCCATGGTTCGGCTTCTTCAGATGATAGGCCGGCATCTGCGGCAGGCGCTGTGGCGCCACGCCTTCGCTTGGCGCGCTTTGCCCAGCCCGGGTGATGACGTTGCCAGGTTCGACAAATTCCGTGTAGCCGTCACCGCCCTTTTCCATCAGGTCGCGGGCGCGGGCGACGAACTCGTCGATATAGAACTGATAGTTGGTGAACAGGACGAAATTCTGGAAATGCTGCGGACTGGTCGCGGTGTAGTGCGTCATGCGGTGCAGCGAATAGTCGATGCGCTGCGCCGTGAACGGCGCCAGCGGCCGGGGCTCGCCAAAGGCGACCTCGAAAGTACCGTTGGCGATCTGGTCGTCGGTGCCGTCCAGATCCGGCACGTCGAACAGGTCGCGGATCGGCCGCTTGATGCGCTCGGCGGCGGCGCCGTCGACGTAAGTTCCCTCCAGGAAAGCGAAATGCAGCGGAATGGGTGTGGTCGATTCCGAAACCGTGACCGCGACGCCGTGGTTGCGCATGATCAGGCGAAGTTGCTCGATGAGGTAGGTCTCGAACAGCTGCGGCTGTGTGATCGTGGTCGAGAAATGTCCCGGCGTCGGCATGTGGCCATAGGCCTGGCGCGAGTCGACCTGGGTGAAGGAACTCGTGGTGACGCCGATCTCGGGATAGAAGGCCCGGTAGCGCTTGCTGCTGTCGCCGCCGGCGGCAAGGGCCGCGAAGGAGTCGCGCAGGAACTTGGTGTTTCTGTTGTAAAGCACCTGCAGTGCGGCAACGGCCTTTTCGGCGTTGTCGAAGCTTTGCCGGCCAAAAGGCTCGGGCATGACGACAGATTCGATGGCTTGGGGATAGATTCGCTTTTCCATGGCTCAATATAGAGACTTGGACGGGCGGTTGGGAGGGGTGTCGCCGCCGAAGGCGCTCAAAGCGCCATTTTTCTTCAACCCCTCTGCAGGCTGACCAGCAGCACGAAGCCGACGCCGGACTTTCTGAGTGCCGGCGCCTCGATTGTCGAGCCGGCATCGGCGCGCATCATCGGCACCGCCAGAACCGGAGCGGCCAGAAGCATCAGGATAAGCGCCGCCCGCGGCAGGAGCCGGAGGGTCTTGGTGAGGTTGGCGGCGATGCGGTTCATGATGTCTTGCGCTTTTCTTTTCGAGGTCCGGGTTCTCTGTTTCAGTGGCGAAGCGTGGTCGGGCAGCCGAGGTGGCACATTCTGGTGGCTTCGTCCCAGGAGCGGGGCGAACGGCCCGCTTCGGCGACGAGGATGGCGAAGAACATTCCAAACAGGCTCATCAGCAGGCAGACGATGGTGAAGCGGCGAGCAAGCATTGGGTCCGTGTCTCCTTCAACACGCAGGAGAATGCCCTGATGCCTCTGAACCGGCTCTGATGCCGGCGTTCATCTGCGGTTCAAATTGATTGACGGGACATTGGCCGAGTTGCCGGCGACCCGAATGGCGCCTCGAGCGCGACTGCTAACGTGTCGATGAAACGAAAACGGGGCCCGCAGGGCCCCGTTTTTGAAATGACTAGGAAATGGACGATCAGAGCTTGTGCCAGGTCTGGCTCTTGCAGATCAGGCCGCCGAGCACGCAACCGCTCATCTTGAGCGAGGTGCCCGACAATGTCGCCTTGCCTGAATAGGTCTTGTCGTTTGCCGGATCGGTGATGTTGCCGGTATATTTGTTGTCGCCGGCCGCCTTGAGCGAGCCGATGGTCTTGCCGGCATATTTGCCGGACTTCAGCGTAATGGAAAACGAGCCGGAGCCACCAATGGCAGCGGTGTCACCGGCTTGCGTCCTCCAGTTGCCCTCGATCGGATCGGCAAACGCCGCGCCGCTCAGCATCAAAGTGGCCGCCAAGGCCAGGCTCACTTTTCGAAACATGTCTTCCTCCCTTTGGATAGCCGGCCGGATGCTCCGCCTCGCCGGTCTGCCGCTTACGCAAACGTAAGCTAATCCAGCTTCCAGCAAAACAAAAGCGGTGCCGCTACGGAAGACTTTGGCATTTTGAAGCCGCCTGAATTCGCGCTGTCGGCGAGGAAATGAAAACGATCGCCGTCTCCTGTTTGTTTCCTAGGGTTAGCGGAGTGTTGATCGAGGCCTGCCAGATTTTCGTCAAATTTGACGAAAATCGGCTGAATTGCTGGCTTCGTATCCTTAACGAATTTCCGTGTTTACCTCTTGTTTTAGCTTTGTTTTCCTCAAATTAAGCACGCCATTTAACGACGGATTCAAGCCTGCGCGGCATTCTCGAAAGCATCGAAAGAGCGGCCCGGACAAGACAAACGGAGGCAGCTCTCGGGAGCCAGACAGGGGACTAAAATGGCACGTTTTGAAATGCTTGAAGCAGGTTTCGGCGCCATGGGGGCAACTGCCCAGGCCGACATTCTTTTCGAACTGGGCATGATGTATGCGACCGGCCGCGATTGCGAGACCGACGTCGTTGCCGCCCACAAATGGTTCAACATCGCCGCCATCAAGGGATCGGCCCGCGCCGCCGAACTGCGCTCGGAACTCTCGGCCGCGATGTCGAAGATCGAGATCGCCAAGGCGCTGCGCGAAGCCCGCGAATGGATGACCATGCACTGAGTTTCGCCAGACGGGGACGCTTCGGCCAAGACCGCCAAAGACGGTCGGGCTAAACAGGGACAAGGCTGCGCAGACAGCCAGCCACAGGCCAACAATGACAGAATGCGGCAGGCCGACGGGCTCAAGCCGCGCGAATGATGGTCAGCAGGAAGACAGGGAAGATCAAGTTGGGTTCGTGGCGCGGGGGCGCTGGGGAAACAGCCCGACAGGCAAAAAAGCCACGACCAGCCGGAACAAGGCTGGCGTGGCTTTTTTGCGTGAGTGGGCCATCTCAGGCCCAATCGAGCGGCGCCAATGCGCCTAGACAGGCGCAATGAAGGATGAAATTGTCCCGCCTCTCTGGAAGAAGCGTGGCCGGGGCGGCCGCGCGTGAGTGGAGGAGTTCTCTTGTCATGAAAAAAATGAGTATTTTGAGCGCGGCCATTTTCGGCCTGATGATGAGCGCGCCGGTCGCGTTCGCCGACGACATCACCATTTCGGTGGTCGGCCCGATGACCGGACAGCTCGCCACCATCGGCGACCAGTTCAAGCAGGGCGCACAGGCCGCCGCCGACGCCATCAACGCCGCTGGCGGTGTCAACGGCTCGCAGATCAAGCTCGACATCGAGGACGACCAGTGCGATCCCAAGCAGGCCGTGTCGGTCGCCAATCGCATCGTCGCCAACGGCGTCAAATTCATCGACGGCCATGCCTGCTCGGGTTCGAGCATTCCGGCCTCGGCGGTCTATGCGGAGGCCGGTGCGTTGATGATGAGCCCGGCTTCGTCGAACCCGGTGCTGACCGACGCCGCGGCCAAGGCCGGCTGGCCGACGATCATGCGTCTCTATACGCGTGACGACGCACAGGGCGCCTTCATCGGCCCGTGGATCGCCAAGAAATATGCCGGCAAGAACGTCGTCGTCCTGCACGACAAGAGCGCCTACGGTCAGGGCGTGGCCGATGCCGTCAGGTCAACCATGAATGCCGGTGGCCTCAAGGAAGTCTATTATGACGCCATCAATCCGGGCGAGAAGGACTATTCGGCGCTTGTCACCAAGCTCAAGGATCTCAAGGCCGATGTCGTCTATTTCGGCGGCTACCATCCTGAGGCTGGCCTGATCCTGCGTCAGTCGGCCGAACAGAACCTGAAGTTCCAGCTGATCATGCCGGACTCCATCGCCTCGCCGGAATTCTGGCAGGTTGCCGGCCCGGCCGGCGAGGGCACCATGTTCGTGTTCCCGTCGGATCCCCAGGCAAAGCCGGAAGCCAAGGCGGCGGTCGAGAAGATCAAGGCCGGCGGCTTCGTGCCGGAAGGCTTCACGCTGTTCTCCTACGCCGTGGTCCAGGCTTTCGCCGAAGGCATCAAGCGCGCCGGCAGCGACGATCCGGCCAAGGTTGCCGAGGCGCTGAAGAACGGCACGCCGATCAGCACCGTTGTCGGCGATGTCACCTTCGACGAGAAGGGCGACCTCAAGAACGCCAGCTACGACATCAACCAGTGGCATGACGGCAAATACGCGCCGATCGCGCAGTAATCGCTCCGCCGCTTCGGCAGTCAGGGAACTTGAACAAATGGCCGGGTTCGTCCCGGCCATTTTTGTCGGAAACACTGTAGTTGAGCGCCCGGCATTTCACGTCCGCAAAGAAATAAGTATCACTCTGTAATTGCGCTATTAGGGAAGGCTTTTTTAGGTCAAAAAAAATGAATGTAGGGGTGATTCTTTCTGCCGCTTCGCGTTTTGAGACAGGCAGATTTGCTCGCCGACTTGCCCCATTCGCATAATCAGATCCGGATCTGGCGCCATATGAATTCAACCACAAACCTGGCCGGCGAGAATTTCTTGACCCGCCGCGTGTACATCATGATCGGCTGCCTCGTCGTGTTGACCGTCTTGGCGGCATTGTGGCCGATTTATCGGGCGTTCCTCGATATCGAGATTGATACCAATGAGGGATGGAATGCCTACTATGCCGATGCGGCGATGGGGCGGATGCCGCTCTATCCCGCTGCCCATCAGCTGATTGCCAACAATTATCCGCCGCTTTCCTTTTACATTGTCGGGGGTCTGGGGCGGTTGATCGGTGATGTCGTGCTGGCCGGACGGTTGCTGTCGCTCGCAGCAATTCTGGTGATCGCCTGGGGTGTTTTCCGCGCCATCCGCCTGCTGGGTGGGGATGCGACCTCCGCGGTGATCGGCGCGCTATTTTTCGGCGCCACCATGTGCCGCTTTTTTACCGGCTATGTCGGGATGGATGATCCCCATTTGCTGGCCCAGGCAGCCATGACGGTTGGCTTTGTCGCCTTCCTCAAGGCCCGGGCGCAGGATCGCGGCTACGCACTGCCCATTCTTCTGATGGTGGCCGCCGGGTTCATCAAACACAACATCGTAGTGATGCCGCTGACAGCAATGATATGGGTGGGCATCAACAAGCCGCGGCAAATGGTGAAATCCGCGATCCTGGCGGCTTTCGCCATCGTTCTGGGTTTTGCCCTCTGTTACGTTGCCTTCGGCCCCGATTTTTTCAGCAATCTGAGGTCGCCGCGCGCCTATTCGCTGAAACACGCCTTCGGCGCCATCGGCCATCTGCAATGGATTGCCATTGGACTGGCCGCCTGGGTTTACGTCGGCATTACGCGCAGGACCGATCCCAATATCCGCTTGTGCAATCTCCTAAACATCCTTGGCCTCGTGATGTTCTTTGTCCAGAAAACCGGCGATGGCGTGGCCTACAACGCGCAATTCGAACTGGTCTTCGGGGTATCGATTGCCACCGGCCTCGCTTTCGCGCATGCGCCGGTTTTGCCGCTCGCTCGGCGCTGGTCGCCGGAGGCGCTGCGGTTCTTTCTTTTGCTCGCCATTTGTCTTCGCCTAGTGGCGTCGTCACGCATTGAACCGGTGAGATTGTTGATCGATCCGAGTTTTCATGAGGAAATAGCCGCGCGCGAAGCGGCTATGTCCACGACGGCCGCGCGCTTAAAAAGCGTCCCTGGAGATGCGACCTGTTTCTGTACGCTCGCCAGCTACCGTTCAGGAAAAACGTTCATTGTTGATCCCTTCTACGTCCACCAGCAGGTTCTCGCCGGCCTCCTTCCTCCCGATGCCATCGACAAACTCGTCGCTGCCGGAAAGTTGACTGTCGTGGAAGCGGATCCCCTTCTGCATTGGTAAGTTTTTGTTCCACAGGATTGCTACTGTGCCAAGCTCAGATAACCCAAGGATGATTTTGAACATCGATGTCAAAGACAGTCAAAATGCGACGTCGCATTTTGCCCCATTGGTTTCAGTGATCATTCCGACATTCAATGAATTTGCGAATGTGTCCAAGGTCGCCGCGGCCATCGGGAATGCGCTCGAGGGCAAGGAACATGAGATCGTTTTTGTTGACGACGACTCCTCTGACGGAACCAGAGCTGAAGTCGCAAAATTGGCTGCCGTTCTCCCCGGAGTTCGGCTCATCCATCGGATCGGCCGGCGCGGGCTGTCCACTGCCGTCACCGAAGGAATGCTCAGCACGACCACGCCGTTCATGGTCGTGATGGATGCCGATCTTCAGCATGACGAGGCCATCATACCGAAAATGCTTTCCTTCCTCGAAGCCAACACCGCTGATCTTGTGGTTGGCTCCAGGTACATCGAAGGGGGTGGGTTGGGCTCCTGGGACAAACGCCGGGCACAAATTAGTGCTTTTGCAACGCGGCTGGCCAAGATGGTAACGAAGAGCGATCTCACGGACCCGATGAGCGGGTTCTTCGCTATTACGAGATCAGCTTTCGATAACTCGGTCAGGGATTTGTCAGGTCAAGGCTACAAGATCCTGCTAGATATCTGCGCTTCCTCGAAATCTCCGTTGAGGATCCAGGAGGTCGCTTACCAGTTTCGCACCAGGCAGGCCGGCGAGAGCAAGCTGGATGCCTTGGTTACATGGGAATATCTGATGCTGCTGGCCGACAAGTTGGTCGGTCACGTCGTTCCGGCGCGCTTCATATCCTTCTCCCTGATAGGCGGCCTTGGCGTGTTCGTTCACATGGTGGTCTTGTCGGCACTTCTCGCCACGGGTCTTGCGGATTTTATAGCCGCTCAAGGCCTCGCGACAGTCACCGCGATGGTGTTCAATTTCTTTGTGAACAACACACTGACCTATCGCGATAGACGTCTCCGGGGTGCCAAGGAGGTGATCTTTGGTCTGTTCACTTTCATGCTTGTATGCTCCGTGGGTGCTTTCGCCAATGTAGGCATTGCAAACTATCTGTTCGCCAACAATCATTACAGATGGTGGTCGGCAGGCTTGGCCGGCATCCTCCTCGGCGCCGTTTGGAACTATGCGGCCACGTCGATCTTTACCTGGAGAGTGAGGAAACGCCCGAGCGTGGCCGCAAAGGGCTCCACCGTATAGGTATGTGACGCGCCCGCCGTCAGGCGTTCGGTTCTCCGACGAACCGCACCAGCACCGTCCCGTCGCTTACCTGAGAACCCTCGGCCGCGATCTCGGCGATCACACCGTCATGTGGTGCGGCGATGGTGTGCTCCATCTTCATCGCTTCGAGGATCAGCAAGGGTTGCCCTTTGATCACAGCTTCGCCCTTCGCCGCGCGCACGAGCTTGACCAGGCCCGGCATCGGCGCGCGCAGGCTGCCGGAGGCGGCTGCTGCTTCATCGCTCCTGGCCAGGGGATCAGGCACGCTGAAAGTATAGCCGACAGCGCCCTCGAACACCGTGATGTGGCCAGGCCAGCGGGCGAGGCGGGGAAGGGTGCGAAGGTCATGCGCATTGGCGTTGTCATATGGCGCATCGAGCGCCACCTGAAAGCGGCCGTCCGGCCGCATTGAAACCTTTGCCAGTATCGCCTCGTCGCCAAATTTCAGCCGGGTGCGGCGCGCCACACCGTGGAAATGCGCATAGCCGGCAAGCGACGACCAAGGGTCGTCCGACGACGGCAATGCTCCGGCACCCGAAGCGGCCAGGGCGGCGGCCGAGATGATTTCGCCGGTCGGCGGCGCGACCGCCGTCAGCGCCTCCTGGTGTCTGCCGATCAGGCCGGTATCGACGTCTTCAGCCGCAAAATCCGGATCGGCGGCAAGGGCCGCAAGAAAAGCGGTGTTGACGGTGGATCCGGCAACCTCGGTCTGCGCGAGCGCCGCGCGGAGCGCTTCCAGTGCTGCCGCTCTGTCCCCGGCATGGACGACCAGCTTCGCTATCATGGGATCGTAATAGGGCGAGATGGCATCGCCGGCCCGCACGCCGGTCTCGATGCGCATCGCGGCACCTTCAGGGGCAATGTCCGGAAATTTGAGGTGGTGCAGCGTGCCCGTCGCCGGCAGAAACCCCTTGGCCGCGTCCTCGGCATAGATGCGCGCCTCGAAAGCATGGCCGGAAAGCGCGATCTCGCTTTGTGTCTTCGGCAGTTTTTCGCCGCTGGCGACCCGCAACTGCCACTCGACGAGATCGGTGCCGGTGACCATCTCGGTGACCGGGTGCTCGACCTGCAGGCGGGTGTTCATTTCCATGAACCAGAAGCGGTCGACTTTCAGGCCTTGCGAGGCATCGACGATGAACTCGATGGTGCCGGCGCCGGAATAGTTGATCGCCTTGGCGGCCTTCACCGCCGCTTCCGTCATCGCCTTGCGCAGCGCCGGCGTCATGCCGGGGGCGGGGGCCTCCTCGATCACCTTCTGGTGGCGGCGTTGCGCCGAGCAGTCGCGCTCGTAGAGATGCACGGCATTGCCGAAGCTATCGCCGAACACCTGCACCTCGATGTGGCGCGGCTTGTCGACATATTTCTCGACCAGCACGCGGTCGTCGCCGAAAGCGGCCTTGGCTTCGCGCCGGGCGCTGGACAGCGCCTCGGAAAAATCATCGGGATGCTCGACGCGGCGCATGCCCTTGCCGCCGCCGCCGGCGCGCGCCTTGATCAGCACGGGATAGCCGATCTCGCGCGCCTTGGACGCAAGCAGCACGATTTCCTGCGCCTCGCCATGATAGCCCGGCACGACCGGCACGCCGGCCTTCTCCATCAGCCGTTTGGCGGCGTCCTTCAGTCCCATGGCACGGATCGAGGCCGCCGACGGGCCGATGAAAACGAGGCCGGCCGCCACCACCTGGTCGACGAAGTCGGGGTTTTCCGACAGGAATCCGTAACCGGGGTGAATGGCCTGCGCGCCCGTCGCGAGCGCCGCCGCGACGATCTTGTCGCCGCGTAGATAGCTCTCGCCGACGGGCGAGGGGCCGATATGAACCGCTTCGTCTGCCATCTCGACATGCAGGGATTTTGCGTCGGCATCCGAATAGACGGCGACAGTGTGTACGCCGAGCTTGCGCGCCGTGCGAATGACGCGGCAAGCGATCTCGCCCCGATTGGCGATCAGGATTTTCGTGAACATGGAGCCTCCCGGGTCAGTATCGGGCGGCGCCGTTTTGGCAGGCACCGGCCTATTTCGAAGCGGCGATCTCGCAGGCGCCGCCGGTGGTTACCTTGTAGTGCGTGCGCGTGGCGAGACAGGATTTCATAGCCAGTTCTTCCGCTGCCTTCTGTGACGGCGCGTTCAGATGCCCGCCGCAGATTATGTATGATGACATGATCCGGGCATAGGGCGTGGTGGCGTAGGCCGAATGGCCGCCGGCCGCCACATACGCCTTGTAGGCCTTGGTACATGGATCTTTCGAGTTTCGTGGCAAATAGGGCGGGAAACGTTTGTCTCCCTCGCTTCCCGCCAGCGATCCGGCCACGCCCAAACCGTACGAGGCGGCTAGCAGCAATGCCGAAAGTATTAAAGTAGACACATTCCGTGAATATTTCCTTTTCATTCTCATCCCATCCCGACTGCAAAGTGCAGGAGGAGCGATAGCGAATATTCTCCGGCGCCGCCAGAGCTGCGGGATGAGCTCGCGATTTCGTGACCGAAATAAGCGCCTGGTCTATAAAATTCAATATTCACCCAATGTCGCAAGATGTCGCCGGTATAGTTCCGCCATCGCTTCGTCGAAGCAGCAGAAAACAACGATTTCGGGAAGCGCGTTGTGCTTGATGAAGTCATTGACCTCATAAACGGCGACTTTGGCCGCGTCATCTTTCGGATAGCGGTATACACCGGTCGAGATGGCTGGGAACGCAACTGAGCGGCAATCATTGGCGATAGCTAGTTCAAGCGAACGCCGGTAACAGGACGCCAGCAGCTCGGCTTCGCCCTTGCCACCGCCCTGCCAGACAGGCCCGACAGTATGGATGACATGTCGAGCCGGCAGCTTGTAACCCTTGGTTATCTTGGCATCGCCGACTTTGCAGCCATTCAGCATCCGGCATTCGAATTCAAGCTCGCGGCCTGCCGCGCGATGAATGGCGCCGTCGACGCCGCCCCACCAAGAAGCGAAGTGTTGGCGGCATTGACGATGGCGTCTACGTCGAGCTTCATGATGTCCCCGGTGTGGACTTGGATCCTGTCTTGGGCCTTGCTCATCTCACATCCTGAACACGCCGAAGCGTGTTTCCTCGATCTCGGCGTTGAGCGCCGCGGAAAGGCTGAGCGCCAGCACCTCGCGGGTCCTGGCCGGATCGATGATGCCGTCGTCCCAAAGGCGGGCGGATGAGTAGAGCGGGTGGCCTTCATGCTCGTATTTCATCAGGATCGGCTTCTTGAATTTCGCCTCTTCCTCGGCGCTCCATTCCCCGCCCTTGCGCTCGATGCCTTCGCGCTTGACCATGGCCAGCACCGTTGCCGCCTGTTCGCCGCCCATCACCGAGATGCGGGCATTGGGCCACATCCACAGGAAGCGCGGCGAGTAGGCGCGGCCGCACATGCCGTAATTGCCGGCCCCGAACGAACCGCCGATGATGACGGTCACCTTCGGCACCTTGGCGGTCGCCACCGCCATCACCAGCTTGGCGCCGTCCTTGGCGATGCCCCCCGCCTCGTATTTTCGGCCGACCATGAAGCCGGTGATGTTTTGCAGGAAAACCAGCGGAATCTTGCGCTGACAGCACAGTTCGATGAAGTGCGCGCCCTTCAGCGCGCTTTCGGAAAACAGCACGCCATTGTTGGCGATGATGCCGACCGGCATGCCGTGGAGATGGGCGAAACCGGTGATCAGCGTCGTGCCGTAATTCTGCTTGAACTCATCGAATTCGGAGCCGTCGACGATGCGCGCGATCACCTCGCGCACGTCATAGGGCTGGCGCAGGTCGGTGGGCACGATGCCGTAGAGTTCATCCGGGGGATGAAGCGGCGGAATCGATTTGTGTAAGTTCAGGCTTACAGCCTTGTTCCGATTCAGGTTCTTGATGATGCGCCGGCAAAAGGCCAGCGCGTGTTCGTCGTCCAACGCATAATGATCGGCGACACCGGAAAGCCTGGTGTGCACATCAGCGCCGCCCAGATCCTCGGCGCTGACATCCTCGCCGGTGGCCGCCTTCACCAGTGGCGGTCCACCGAGGAAGATGGTCGCCTGGTTGCGCACCATGATCGTCTCGTCCGACATCGCCGGCACATACGCGCCGCCAGCCGTGCAGGACCCCATGACGCAGGCGATCTGCGGGACGCCGGCGGCCGACATATTGGCCTGGTTGTAGAAGATGCGGCCGAAATGCTCGCGGTCGGGAAACACCTCGTCCTGGTTGGGCAGGTTGGCGCCGCCGCTGTCGACCAGATAGACGCACGGCAAATTGTTCTGCAGCGCGATCTCCTGCGCGCGCAGATGTTTCTTCACCGTCAACGGATAATAGGTGCCGCCCTTCACCGTGGCGTCGTTGACGACGACCATCACCTCGGTGCCCTCGACGCGGCCGATGCCGGCGATCAGGCCGGCCGAAGAGATCTCCTCGCCATACATGGACCACGCCGCGAACTGGCCGATCTCGAGGAAGGGCGAACCGGTGTCCAGCAATTGCGCCAGGCGTTCGCGCGGCAACAGCTTGCCACGGCCGACATGACGCTCGCGAGCCTCGTCCGAACCGCCGCGCTCGACCGCCGTGGCCTTTTCAGCGATGTCGGCAACCAGCGCCCGCATGCGTTCGGCATTGGCGCGGAAGCTTTCGGAGGAGGGGGAGATCTGGGTCTGCAGGACGGCCATGCTACACCCCCTCCGCCATGATCTCGCGGCCGATCAGCCAGCGGCGGATTTCGCTGGTGCCGGCGCCGATCTCGTAGAGCTTGGCGTCGCGCAACAGCCGGCCGGTCGGATAGTCGTTGATATAGCCATTGCCGCCAAGCAACTGGATGGCGTCGAGCGCCATCTGCGTCGCTTTCTCGGCGGCAAACAGCACGCAGCCGGCAGCGTCCTTGCGGCTGGTCTGGCCGCGGTCGCAGGCGGCTGCGACGGCGTAGACATAGGCGCGCGCCGCGTTCATTGCCGTGTACATGTCGGCAAGCTTGCCTTGCACCAGCTGGAATTCCCCGATCGGCTGGCCGAACTGCTTGCGCTCGTGAACATAGGGGATCGCCACGTCGAGGCACGCCGCCATCAGGCCGATCGGCCCGCCGGCAAGCACGGTGCGCTCATAGTCGAGACCCGACATCAACACCTCGACGCCGCGTCCTTCCTCGTGCAGCACATTGTCGAACGGCACCTCGACATTTTCGAATACCAACTCCCCGGTGTTGGACCCCCGCATGCCGAGTTTGTCGAGTTTCTGCGCCACCGAAAACCCCGGCATCGCCTTCTCGACGATGAAGGCGGTGATGCCACGTGATTTCCGTTCCGGGTCGGTCCTGGCATAAACGACCAGCGTTTCGGCATCCGGACCGTTGGTGATCCACATCTTGGTGCCGTTGAGCACATAGCGGTCATTGCGCTTGTCGGCGCGCAGCTTGAGCGACACCACGTCGGAGCCGGCTCCAGGCTCCGACATGGCGAGCGCCCCGACATGCTCGCCCGAACACAGCGGCGGCAGGTATTTTTCCTTTTGCGCCGGCGTTGCCCAGCGGTTGATCTGGTTCACGCAAAGATTGGAGTGGGCGCCATAGGAGAGGCCGACCGACGCCGAGGCCCGCGAAATCTCTTCGACCGCGATGACATGGGCGAGATAGCCCATGCCGCTGCCGCCGAAATCGGGATCGGCGGTAATGCCGAGCAGGCCGAGTGCGCCGAGTTCACCCCATAGATGTGCTGGGAATTCGTTCTCGCGATCGATATCAGCGGCTATCGGCGCGATCCTGTCCTGGGCAAAGCGCCGCACCATGTCGCGCAACGCCTCGACATCCTCGTCATGCCCGAAGCTGAGCGTGTTCGTGTACATGCCGTTCCTCCTGCCGCATGACCCCGAAAATCGACTTCGATCTTCGGGAAGGCTCATGGGCGAAATTCCAGTGCTACAGCGTCCTTTGCGCGTCCGCCGGGACGCGCGGCGCTGTAGTATTGACATCGATCTTCGCGCCGACGAGGCGCATTGTCATCGAAAGATATGTCGTAGTGACCTCAGCGATCGACAGCCGCTCGCCTGGCCGGAACCAGACGATGACGCCGGTCATCATCTGGATCAGCGCCATGGCCGTCAGGCCGGTGTCCTCGATGCTGAAAATGCCCGCCTCGGCGCCATCGCGCAGGATCGATCGCAGTTCTTTTTCGTAGGCCGTGCGCATGCGCAGGATCTGCGTCAGCCTGTCGGGAGACAGGCTGCGTAATTCCATGTTCGACACATGCGTGGCGTGGCGTCGCTCGATATGAAAGGCGATGTGGTTGCGCACAAAGGCGGCAAGCTGCCGCGATGGGTCCGCGCCGGCTGGCCTGGAGTGCTCCCAGGCTTCGCGAAGTCCTTGCATATGCTCGCGCATCAGCGTGAACAGCAGCTCTTCCTTGGTCGGGAAATAGCGGTAGAGCGCGGCCGCCTGCACGCCGACCTCGGCGGCCAACTGGCGCATCGACATCGCCTCATAACCGTACCGCGCGATCAGGCTGACCGCGGCTTCGCGGATTGCCGCTTCGGTTCGCTCGCCGTCTGATCCCGCGGTGCGTGCCATCATCGCCTCGTTGATGGAAATACAATAAAACGAACGTTCAATTAATTCAAGAGTGAGTTTCGCCTAGGCAATGATCCTGAAATCTTCAGGCGTGGGCCAGGCCTCCAGTTCCTCCACCTCTAGACGCGAGACGGAAGCGCCTGGCGGGCCATGGCGAAGCCGCTCGATCATGGCGGCAACCGCCGCGTCGGCGCCGGCAAGCCATGCCGTCACCGAGCCATCCCTCTCGTTGCGCACCCAGCCCACCAGCCCGAGCCCGGTCGCTTCGCTTCGCGCCCACAGCCTGTAGCCGACACCTTGCACCTTGCCGAACACGCGCGCCTGCACTGCTCTTGTCCGGTCATCCATGGCTCGCTCCCTTGCATGGAGTCTGGCGCAGGATCGAACGAAGGCAACTGCTGGAAGGGATGACGCGAACAAATTGATGGGTCGCATTGGGTTCCGGTGGTGTACGACCTGGCCCACTAAATAGTTGACATAGTCAAGTTTTATGCAAAAGTCTGGTGTGAACCCCTTGGGAACGCGCCTGACATGCCAGCCAATCGGAAAGCCGTGATCAATGACATCCGCCGTTCAACCGGCTCTATACCGGCCTGATCGGACTGCTGGACGAAACCTTCCTGCATAGCGCCTACACGCTGACCGAGGCACGTGTGCTGTTCGAATTGGGTCGGCGACCCGGCCAGATCGCCCCCGTCGCTGGCGGCAAGACAGGCTTTCTGGCACGGGCGCTCCAACTCGATCTCGCACCAGCGGCATCCGAAATCGCTCGCGCGCTCCAGCTGGATACTGGCTATGTCATCAGAATCCTTCGCAAATTCTCTGCCGCCGGTCTGACGGAAACGCGCTCCGGCCCTGACGTCATGCGTCGGCGCATTCTCTCACTCACGCAACGCGGCCTGGCGGCATTGACCAGCCTTCAGGCCGCGGCGGATCGCGATCTTGCTCGCTTGACCGCGGCCTTGGGCGACCAGGATGCCGTCGAGTTGTCGGACATGCTCGCGCGCCTCAGCTCTCTGCTCGATACGGCGGTGGCTTCCGATGTCTGGAAATGCCTTAGTTTCCGCGCGCCGCTGCCAGTGCACCAGGCAATTCCTCGGCGAAGATATCCAGTTCGTGGTCGAGACCGACGCTGACGCGGATGCAGCGGTCGAGCCCTGGCGCCATCGGCTTGCGGATGAAGACGTCGCGCGACAACAGTCCCTGCAACACTTTCAGAGCGAAAGCACCGTCATGGCCGCAGTCGATGGTGACGAAATTGGTCGCCGAGGCGAGCGGCTTCAGCCCGTTCTGCTCGGCGACAGCAGCGATGCGCCGCCGTCCGGTTGCCACCCGCGCCACCACCGTCTCGAGATAGGCCTGGTCGGCGAGCGCCTCGACGCCGGCGATCTGTGCCATGCGGCTGACACCGTAGTGGTTGCGGATCTTCTCGAAGTCGCTGATGACTTGCGTCTCGGCCAACGCATAGCCGCAGCGTATGCCGGCAAGCCCGTAGGCCTTGGAGAAGGTGCGCATACGGATGACGTTGGGCCTGGAAACATCGATCGGCGGCAGGGCCGAGGCCGGCCCCAACTCGCCATAGGCCTCGTCGAGCACCAGCATCGTGGTTTCCGGCAAGGCCTCGATGAAGCGGATGATTTCATCCGCCTCCCACCAACTCCCCATGGGATTGTCCGGGTTGGACAGATAGACCAGCGGCGCCTTATCCCTGACGACCGCAGCCAGCAGGCCGTCCAGGCTTTCGCGATCGTTCTCGTAAGGGACGGTCACCAGCCTTCCGCCGACGCCGGCAACATGGAAGTTGAAGGTCGGATAGGCGCCAAGCGAGGTGACCACCGCATCGCCAGGCGCCACATACATGCGCGCCACCAGGCTGAGCAGGCCGTCAATGCCTTCACCGACAACGACGTTATCGACCGCCACGTCGTGGTGCGCGGCGGCCGCAACCTTGAGATCGTAATTGTCGGGATCGCAATACATCCACTGGTCGCGCGCGACGCGCTCCATGCAGGCTATGACGCGCGGCGAAGGACCAAAGCTGCTCTCATTGGCGCCGATGCGGGCGCGAAAAGCGCGCCCGCGCTCACGCTCCTGCGCTTCGGGGCCAACGAACGGCACGGTCGACGGAAGTGCTGCGATGATTGGAGTCAAAAGGGGGCGTTGGCGCATGGCGGAAGCTCGCTTGGAAGGGGCCTTCTTGCTAACGTGCCGGCCTATTCGGTGCAAGTTGCTCGCAGGCAGCAATTTGTCATGCTGGATTCGGCCGTCTCTTTTTGATAGCCAGACACGATGAACAATCGTCTGCCGCCTGCCTGGTCCAAGCATCTGAAAACTCCGTCCGGACCGAAAAATCCGCAGCCGAAAATCGCCGAACCCAAAGCAGGCCCGCTATCACGCGCGCAGGCCGATGACGCACTGCTCAGGCGAGCGGTAGAACTTCATCGGGCAAATCGGTTGCCGGAGGCGGAGGCGCTGTGTCAGCGTGTATTGGCTCATGCCCCGCGACATCCTCTTGCCTTGTATCTCCTGGGAAGCTTCGCGCTCGGGCTGGATGACGAGATGGCCATTCGCTGTTTTGAGCGAGCGGTAAAGGAGGCACCTCAAAATCCCCATTACCACCTGACCCTGGGTGAAACCTATTTGAAAGTCGGCGAGCATGTGGATGCAATCAGGCATTTCGAGCGTGCTTGCGAACTGAAGGCCGACTGGGTCGAGGCGCTTTGCGCGCTGGGCCGCGCCTACACCGGATTCGGTAAAGCCGACGTGGCGGTCCCACTCTTTGAGAAAGCGCTCAAGATCGACGGCGGCCGTTCCGCTATCCGAATAGGGTTGGCCAACGCGCTTGTAAGCTTGGGCCGGATGGATGAGGCGGCAAACTACATGAAAGAGGCGATCGCCCGTCGCCAGGATGTCGCCGCTGCCTACAACGGCCTGGTCAGCATACGAAAATTCAAGGAAGAGCCGGCGGAGCTAAAATCCATTCTGGCCGAACTGAAAAATCCGGCGCTTGATAACAAAAGCATACAACAGCTCCACTATGCGGCCGGGAAGGTGCTCAACGATATCAGGCGCTATGACGAGGCGATGGGCCATTTTCAGCAGGCAAAGCGCTCGACCCGCGGCTTTGACCTGGAGGCTTATCGCAACAGCGTCGATTTCCTGATCGAACTGTTCAGCCCCGGGATGCTGGCCGCCAAGGCAGGACATGGGAGCTCTTCGGAAGTGCCTGTCTTCGTGCTTGGCATGCCACGTTCGGGCACCACTTTGACCGAGCAAATCTGTGCGAGCCACCCGGATGCTTATGGCGCTGGCGAGTTGACAAAACTCAGGCGCATCACGAACAGTCTCGCGCCCAAAACGCGCTCGCCGGAAGAATTGCGAAGCTCCATCCTGACCATGACGGTGGATCAGTCGAAGGCTTTGGCTGAAGACTATCTTGCCCATATCCGGCAACGATCCCCCAACGCCCGGTGTATCGTCGACAAATTGCCGCATAACTTTGAACTTATCGGCCTTATAAGGCTTCTGTTTCCCAAGGCACGCATCATTCATTGCCGTCGCGATGCTATCGACAACTGCCTCTCGTGCTATTTCCTGAGTTTCAATGAGGACAATAACTATACCGCTGATCTCCGGACACTCGGACTGTATTATCGCGAATACGACCGGCTTATGCGTCACTGGGATGGGGTTTTTCCAGGGCAAATCCTTGAGAACCGTTATGAGGACATGGTCTCCGACCAGGAAGCGCAATCGCGCCACTTGATCGACCATCTGGGTCTGCCCTGGGACGATGCCTGTCTGCGGTTCTTCGACAAGCCAGGTTCGGTGAACACGTTCAGCCGCTGGCAGGTTCGACAACCGATCTACACCTCCTCGGTCAATCGCTGGAAGGCTTATGGAGGTTCAATCCAGCCGCTGATCGATGCCTTGGGTGATCTGGCCGGCGGCTGATTCAGCGCCAGCGGTTCGGCGTTTCGCGGAAACGTTCTATCTATTTGTTCCAACGCAATCCCTAAGGGAAAGCGCTACTCACCTGCTGGGAAAACCGCTGCACACAGGCCCGTGGCGAAGCTGCATTTTGCCGCTACCACGAAAAAACCCGGCGGTTGCCCGCCGGGTTTTCGATTTCGCCAAGGCGAATTGATTAGAAGTCGCGCTGGAAGCGGAGGAGACCGCCGACATTGTCCTTCTTGGTCGCCAGAACCCAGACGGAGTCATTGTCGATGGCGCCCTGACCGACGCGCTGCCAGTCGACTTCGGCCGTAACCGTAAGGCCGGGAACGACGGTGTAGGCGACGTTCGCCGCTACACCGATGTCCTTCCAGTCGTCATACGAAGCCTGGAGGTTGAACGAGGTCTTCTCGTTGAACTTGTAGGTGCCACCGCCCCACACTGCCCAGTTGCCGCCCCACTGCTTGTAGAAGCCGCGACCGAGCGCGTCGATGTTGTTGCTCGAATCGTTGAGGTTGTTGTCGGAACCATATCCGACCATGGCAAACAGCGACAATTCGTTGGAGACGTTGACGTCCAGGCGAACCTTGCCGGCAACTTCTTCGTAGTTGCTGTCATAGGCGACAACGCCGGTGATCGCACCCCAGCCCTGCGTCCACTTCACGCCGCCGACGACATGCGGAACGTAGCTATCGATCGAATCGAAGCCGGAGCCCTCTTCGAGCGAGACCACGGCCGAGAAGCCGTTGCCGGCATCGAAATAGTACTGGACGACGTTGGTCTGGAAAGCGCCGTAAGGGACGATCGTGTCGTTGATGACGTTGCCGGCATAGCCGATGAACGTATCGAAGGCCGATTCGTCAGCGCCTACGCGCAGGCCACCGAGCTGGATCCAGGCGAATTCCAAGGCACTGCTCTTGTTCCCTGCCCGCCAGCCATTTGGTCCATTCTGGGAGATGGTGCGGCCGTCATCATAGTCGCCGTAATTGTTGCCGAAGTTGATGCGGTATTCGGTGTAGGTCTTCAACGTGCCGAGTTCGGTTTCCTGGCCGGTCCAGGTCTTCAGCGTGAAGCGGGTGTTCTTCCAATAGGTCGAGTCGGTGTCGCCAGCGTTCATGTGGTCCGGAACGTGATTGACGCCATCGAACGAGCCGGCATCGCCCACGCCGATGTCCTCGCGGACATAACCGCCGATGCGCAGGCAGGTTTCGGTGCCGGGGATGTAGAAGTAGCCAGCGCCGTAGACGTCGCAGATCTTGACGTATTCAGCGGGCTCCGGCTCGGCGACGACGACGGCGTCGGCGGCGCGCGCACCGGAAACTGCGATCAGGGCCGCAGCGGAGCCGAGGAGAAGGCTCTTGATGTTCATTTTCTGACCTCCAGTCAGAATCGCGAGCGAAGGCCGACGAAAAGCTGCCAGGAGAGCCGTTTTCCTTTTTATTTCAGTTAGATAATATGGTGACAATCAGCGAGGCGCGGTCTGCAAGAAACGCTTGGTTGCGAAAGCCTTGCCCGATCCGGTCTTGAAATATCTCTCGAGTTGGCGAGCGTTGGCCTCGGTTTCGACCGCGATGTAGCTCTTCAAGGCTACGGGCAGGTAGGCCTTTGTCGATGGAACATTGCCCAATCGGTGCGATTCGGTGCGGCGTCGAAGGTCGTTTGTCGATCCGACATAGATATCGCCGTTACGGAGCTCCAGGAAATAGACGTACCACATGGTCCCCCTACGCTACTTCGTAGCTTCGCGCGACACTCCTACGCCCAAATGCGGTTCCTGGTGGCCTGCCACCCGAAGCCCGCAGGGCGTAGGGTGGCGGAGAGGATGGGATTCGAACCCACGAGAAGCTTTTGACCTCTACTCCCTTAGCAGGGGAGCGCCTTCGACCACTCGGCCACCTCTCCGTTGAGGCGCTGGATAAAGAAAAGCGCCGGCACAATCAACAAGCCCGCGTCATTAATATGGAAAATAACGCCGCGCCGGCGCCGCGGATTTCCGCGATGCGGCGGTTATGCGGCAAATCCCTGGCCGGTGACTCGCGGCCTCGCCATGATTCCGTCGGCCGAATGTCGGATTCGGCGGGAAATAGCCGATTGCGGCGGGCCTGATGGTTAACGAGAGCTTTCTGAGTGAGGCCAAATCGTGTCATTTGTGCAACAACGCTGGGGGATAGCAGCCGAACAGCCCTTTCGCTGGTACGATCGTTGTTGAACGCCGCCGGCTCATGGGTAATGTCGGTCTCGAGGAAGCGGCGCGGTGCGCATCTTTTTCGGTAGTGGGGATGGGGCAGGGAACGCTGTCCTTCAGCAAAGAATACCCAGACCCGTTTTTTAACTTTTGACTGGAGGTCAGAAAATGAACATCAAGAGCCTTCTTCTCGGCTCCGCTGCGGCCCTGATCGCAGTTTCCGGTGCGCGCGCCGCCGACGCCGTCGTCGTCGCCGAGCCGGAGCCCGCTGAATACGTCAAGATTTGCGACGTCTACGGCGCTGGCTACTTCTACATCCCCGGCACCGAAACCTGCCTGCGCATCGGCGGCTATATCCGTTACGACATCGGCGTGGGCGATGCCGGCTCGTTCGATGGCGTCAACAACGTTGCCGACCACATGGACGATGGCAACCATGACACCTACTGGAAGCAGGCCCGCTTCACGCTGAAGACCTGGACTGGCCAGGAAACCGAACTCGGCACCTTGAAGACCTACACGGAAACCCGCTTCAACTTCGGCAATAGCTACGGTGATTATGAATTCGGCGATCCGGATGGTGGTGGTTCCAAGACTTCTACCAGCTGGCAGGCTCGCAACAGCGGCGTTTCGCTGAATTTCGCCTGGATCCAGCTCGGTGGTCTGCGCGTTGGTAAGGATGAATCGGCCTTCGATACGTTCATCGGCTACGCCGGTAACGTCATCAACGACACGATCGTCCCCTACGGCAATTTCGACACCAACGTCGTTCAGTACTACTTCGACGCGGGCAATGGCTTCTCGGCCGTGGTCTCGCTTGAAGAAGGTTCGGGCTCCGACACGATTGACAGCTATGTCCCGCATGTCGTCGGCGGCGTGAAGTGGACTCAGGGTTGGGGCGCGCTCACCGGCGTCGTTTCCTATGACAGCAATTACGAAGAAGTTGCCGGCAAGGTCCGTTTGGATGTCAACGTCTCCAACGAGCTGTCGCTCTGGATCATGGGCGGCTACGGCAGCAACGACAACCTCGAAGACTGGAATGACGGTCGCGGCTTCTACAAGCAGTGGGGCGGCAAGTGGGCAGTGTGGGGCGGTGGCACCTACAAGTTCAACGAGAAGACCTCGTTCAATCTCCAGGCTTCGTATGATGACTGGCAGGACATTGGTATCGCGGCAAACATTGCCTACGACGTGGTTCCCGGCTTCACGGTTACGGCCGAAGTCGACTACCAGCGCGTTGGCCAGGACGCTATCGACCATGACAACGTGTGGGTTGGTGCGACCAAGAAGAGCAACATCGGCGGTATCCTCCGCTTCCAGCGCTCCTTCTAAGGGCTGGTTCCTTACAGGTGAAATCCAGCCCGGGCGCACAAACGCCCGGGCTGTTTTTGTTTCGTGGCTGGGTCAACGCAAACGAAGGAAGAGGGGGAATCGGTAGCTGAACAGATCCGCAGGGTTGGTTTCGTGGGATCCGCGGTGGGCGGGTGAGATCACGACTGTGTGATTTAATCTCTTGAAAGGACGCTCCCAAGCGGATAGGGCTGATCCCATCCACTCGGGGGAGTGACGGATAATGACCAACGAAGCGATTCAAGAGGGATACTCCTCTGATCAGTTTTCGACGTTTTCTTCTCAGAATTCGAAGATCAACTACACGTACAACAAGATAAGAGAAGTAAAGTCATACCGGGTCGGAGAGCTTTTTTCAGCTTATCGAGACATACTGTGGGATGATGGGCGGCATAAATATAATGTGAGCTCCTTCATCGGCGAGATAGACGAGATCCTCCTTGGGGAGCGTTTCAGCGCCTTTGACCAGAGTACCCTGGACAACCTTATCGGCACCTTGCGCCAGCGCGGCAACAGCAACGCAACCATCAATCGAAAGATGGCTGCCCTCAGCAAACTGCTGCGCAAGGCTTACAAGATGGGAGATGTTCACAGCCTGCCCGAGTTTCGCCGCCAGAAGGAGCGGGCGGGACGGATTCGTTTCCTCGAGAGGGACGAAGAGGCCAGGCTGTTTGCCGCCATCAAGAGCCGCAGCGAGGATGCTTACCGACTTTCCGTCTTCCTGGTCGACACCGGATGCCGTCTTGGCGAAGCGCTCGGGCTGATCTGGAACGACATCCAGGAACACCGTGTCTCCTTCTGGATCACCAAGTCCGGCCGCAGCCGCACCATTCCGATGACCGAGCGGGTCAAGGAGGTCATCAAGCTGCCTCCATCCGAAGGGCGTCGACCCAAGGGCCCGTTCACCAAGCTCAGCCAGGCGCAGTATCGCGCGATCTGGAACGATGCGAAGGCGGAAGTCGGGCTTGGCGCCGACGACCAGGTCGTGCCGCACATCCTGCGCCACACCTGCGCTTCGCGCCTTGTCCAGGGCGGCATCGACATCCGCCGGGTGCAGATGTGGCTCGGTCACCAGACCTTGTCGATGACCATGCGCTACGCGCATCTGGCCACCAATGATCTCGATGGTTGCGTTGTCGTGCTGGAGAAGCCTCGGTGTGAGCAATCGGCAAGCGACACCGAAACCTCTGTATTTTCCTCTCCGGTGACAACGCCTTCACCCGGCAAGGCTGAGCGGAAACAGGGCGATGCGCGGAAGATTTCGCCGAAAGCGCCTCGGAAGAATTCAAAAGCCAAATAGGCTGTCGAGATTGGACTATACTATGGTGACTGCCCCAAGGCTCCGCTTGGTCTTGGGGTTATTTGCCGCTGTTCCTCTGCTTGATCCAGAAAGCGCGCGATGTCGTTGGGCAGGCTGCCGGTCTCCAGGAAAGGTGCGTGCCCCTGACCTGGAACGGTGATTGTGTCGGCGCCGGGATGACGCCTTCGTATCTCCGCCAGCGTTTCGGGCGACAATAGCCTCGAATTGGCGCCGCGTATGACGAGCAGCGGAATTGCCGCCAACGCGTCGAACTGCTGCCAAAGAGTTGGCAATGGCTGTGACAGGTCGAGATTGGCAACCGTATCGACCAGCTTCGGATCGAAATCGGGCAACAGCCCCTGATTCGTTTCCCGATAGAGCGCGCGCACCATTCGCTCCCAATCCGCATCGGTGAGCGCTGAAAAATCCTGACCATGAACCTTACGCTGGGCGTCCACCGCCTCGGTGAGGGTTTTCGGCTTCGGCACGCGTTCGAGATAGGCCTGGATGTGGGCGAGGCCGGCGGGTTCGATCACCGGCCCGATATCGTTGAGCACGATGGCTTTCAGTGCCGCCGGTTGCATCGCGCCAAGCACATGGATGATCAGCCCGCCGCGCGAGGTGCCGGTGAAGGCCGCCTGCTCGATGCCGAGGGCCGCCAGCCCGGCAAGGATGTCGCCGGCCTCGACGCCGACATTATAGTGGCTGACATCGGGATCGTAGGCTGACTGTCCGCGCCCGCGATAGTCGAAAGCAATGACCTTGCGGGGAAGGGCGGATCGCGTCGAGAGATAGAGCGCCAGTTCGTGAAAATCCCGCGCGTTGCGCGTCAAGCCAGGCAGGCAGACGACCGGCCAGTGCGCGGAATTGCCTTCGCCATAGACACGCGCGTGAAGCCTCAGCCCATCTGGCGCGGCGTAGAAGAAGTCGGAGAAATCTGGATTGCTCGTCATGGAACGGACGCCTTGGCCGCGGGATCGTCCACGACTGCTATAGACGCGGCGCCGGAGGGTCAAACGGGAAAGGCTTCTCCTTGGGTCCGCGAGGGAAAGCAGGAGCCTCAGCCGCGTCCCTTCACGAGATCGCCGACGATGTCGTACCTGCCGGAAATACGCATCTTGTAGACCTCGTAATTCTCCATCACGCGCTGAACGTAACTTCTTGTTTCCGTGTAGGGAATCCGCTCGATCCAGTCCACCACCGCATCGATGTCCTTGCCGCGCGGGTCACCATATTTCGCCACCCACTGGCTGGCGCGGGTAGGGCCGGCATTGTAGCCCGCGAACGTCAGCACATAGGAGCCGTTGAAGCGATCGAGCTGTTCGCCGAGGAACGCCGAACCAAGCGTTGCGTTGTAGCCGGCGTCGGTGGTCAACCTGGCCTGCGAAAACTGCAATCCGGCCTTCTTGGCCAATTGCTTCGCGGTCCCAGGCATCAGCTGCAGCAGCCCGCGCGCGCCGGCGCTGGATACGGCGCCGATGTTGAATTCGCTTTCCTGACGGGCGATCGCATAGGCCAGCGCCTTGCCCGAACCGGAAATATTGGCCGAATCGGGGATGACGCCAAGCGGATGCGACAGCGCGCCCACATCGATGCCGCGCGCCCCGGCGATCTTGCCGATTTTCAGCGCCATGAAATGGTTGTCCTGCTTTTCCGCGAGGATTGCGAGCAGGGCCAATTCGCCCGGGCTGGTCAACTGCCCGGCAAGGTCGCGATAGAGCGTTTCGGCATAGCGGTCGTAGCCTGCCTCCTGCAGGCGCTTGATGGCGCTGACGGCTTCGCGGGCCGCGAAGTTCTGCCGGTCGGCGGCACTCGGCTGGGGATAGACGATGTTGAGCGCCTGCCGGCCGACGCGTTCGGCCGCCAACTGGCCGTAAAACGTCGTGCCATAGGTCGCCGCGCGTCCAAAATAATCCTTGGCATTGCCGGGGCCGCCGACTTCCGCCGCGCGGCCGAGCCAGTAATAGGCACGCGACAGCGTCATCGGCCCCTGCGCAAGGTCGGCGATGCGCGCGAAATGCGTCGCCGCGAGCTTGGGATCGTTCAGGCCGCGCAGCGCATACCAGCCGGCATGGAACTCGGCTTCCGCCGCATTGGCCGCGCTTTCGGCGGCATGCATGGCGACTATTCCGTATGCGGTTTTCATGTCGCCCTGGTCGACCAGCTCGCGCGACAGAACCCGGCGTTCGACCCACCAGGCATCCGGATCGACCAGGGAGTCTCGGTCCGACGGCGCCTTCATGACAACCGCCGCGGCGCCCGCGAAATCCTCCTGCTTGCGCAGATATTCGGCCTGCGCAAAGAAATAGCCGGCAGAACGCTGCGCCACCGGCACCGCCTTCAGCAGTTTGGCCGCATTCTTGTCGCCTCTGTCGGCCGCGGCCCAGGCGTCGGCAAGCGACTGGGCGCCTGCGAGGCCGGCGACACGCAAGGCGGAATTCACCCGGTCGGCATAGAACATGCGCTCCATGCGAAAACGGTGATCGGCCGCAGGAACAAGACTGCCGAATTCCTTGATCAGAGCCGTCTCGTCCTTGGCTTCCAGGAGCGCGGTCCGCCAGAACGGCACCAGCACGGACCGCGCCGCCTTGGCGTCGCCTTGCGCTACATAGGCGCGGGAAAGCACCATCACGCCTTCGAATGTCTGCGGCTGGCTGCCGTCGAAGGCCTTGACGACGATGTCCGCCGCCGGGTTCTCGCGATAGAGCGCGCGCTCGCTGTTCTTGCGCAACGCAACGGTGCCTGGCCAGTTGGGCAGCATCTTCGCGGCCGCCGCGATATCCCCGCTCGGAACCTTGTCTCCGCCGTAAAGGGCGATCGCCCAGGCCAATATGTGCTGGTCGAGCAATTGTGCGGGTAAAGCGTCACGCACACCGCGCGCGCTGGCAATATCGCCGGCCGCCAGTGCATCCAGTCCGCTTTTCAGGAGCGCGACACCGGGCGAGGGGGCCTGTTGTTGCACCTTGTCCTGTACACCAGGCATCGGGATGGCCGAGGTGACCCGCACATCGACGCTGCCGCTGATCGCCACGCCGGGCATCAGCGCGGCGATGGCGCCAAGAAGCGCGAACAAATGGGGCCGACCGGTCGGCATGGTCTGCGTGTCTTTCCTTAATCCAGCATTTTACCAGCAGGCGAAGCAGCCTCGAAGCCTAAACTTAGGTCGTGAAGGGCTCGTAAACAAAGGGTTATCGAGGCCGTTCGAATTACGCTTGCTGGCACCATGGCAATGCTTGCCGCGCAACAATGTCGAGACTATGGTGCGCGGCTTCGCTTTCGGTTAGAAGGCGCGCACGACAAAACACCGATGCATGTCGCCCAAAAGTGGATACCGGTTTTGGGGCAACGACATGCATAACCAACAAAGTCCATGTCGCCCAAAAGTGGATACCGGTTTTGGGGCAACGACATGCATGAACCAAGAAGTCCCAGGGAGTTGGACGACATGCTGAGAGGCTCGCTTACCGCGCTCGTGACACCGTTCGAAAAGACCGGGCGTTTCGACGAGAAAGCCTTTCGCGCGTTCGTCGAATGGCAGCTGGGCGAAGGCACGACGGGTCTGGTTCCCGTGGGCACGACCGGCGAGTCGCCGACGCTCTCTCATGACGAGCATCGCCATGTCGTCCAGGTCTGTGTCGAGGTGGCCAAGGGCCGCGCACCGGTCGTTGCCGGCGCCGGCTCCAACAACACCGAGGAGGCTGTTGGCCTCGTGCAATATGCCGAGAAGGCTGGCGCCGATGCCGCCCTGGTCGTTACGCCCTATTACAACAGGCCGACACAGCGCGGCCTCTACGAGCATTTCGCCGCCGTCGCCAGGGCGACCAAGCTGCCGATCATCATCTACAACATCCCGCCGCGCTCGGTGATCGACATGACACCGGAAACGATGGGCCGGCTGGTGCACGACTTCAAGAACATCGTCGGCGTCAAGGACGCGACCGGCAAGGTCGAGCGTGTGTCCGAGCAGCGCATGACCTGCGGCAAGGATTTCATCCAGCTTTCGGGCGAGGATGCCTCCGCGCTCGGCTTCAACGCGCATGGCGGCGTCGGCTGCATCTCGGTGACATCGAACGTCGCGCCGCGGCTCTGCGCCGAGTTCCAGGAAGCGACGTTGTCCGGCGACAGCGCCAAGGCGCTCGACCTGCAGGACCGTCTGTTGCCGCTGCATAAGGCGATCTTCCTGGAGCCGGGCGTCTCCGGCGCCAAATACGCGCTGTCGAAGCTCGGCAAGGTCGAGAACGTTCTGCGCTCGCCGTTGGTGACCGTCGAGCCGGCAACGGCCGAGAAGATCGATGCGGCCATGAAGCACGCCGGCTTGATTAATTAAGGATGAGGCGCCACCTCTCCACATCATGAATCAAGTCAGAAAAGCCGATCCCAACAACAAAACCGTTGCGGAGAACCGCAAGGCGCGGTTTTCCTATGAGGTGCTCGACACGATCGAGACCGGCTTGGTGCTGACAGGCACCGAGGTCAAATCGCTGCGCCAGGGCCAAGCCAACATCCAGGACAGCTATGCCTCGGTCGAAGGCGGCGAGATCTGGCTGATCAACTCCTATCTGCCGGAATATCTGCAGGCCAACCGCTTCAATCACGAGCCCAGGCGGCGCCGCAAACTGTTGCTCAACAAGCGCGAGATGGCAAAACTGTCGCAAAGCGTCGACCGCGAAGGCATGACGCTGGTGCCGCTGAAAATCTATTTCAACGACCAGGGGCGCGCCAAGCTCTTGCTTGCCGTTGGCCGCGGCAAGAAACTGCACGACAAGCGCGAGACCGAGAAGCAGCGCGACTGGTCGCGCGAAAAGGGCCGGCTGCTGAAGGAACGTGGGTGACCAGCTAACGGCCTGAAAAAAGCCATCGGTTCCCACTTAAAGGTCGACCAATCTGCGTCCAACAGGGGATGGTCTTGAAGAAGCGGATTGTTCTCTGGGGCTTGGCGAGCCTTGCTCTGGCAAGTGTCGTTGTGGTGGGGGCATTGGTCTATTTTCGCACCTACTCTCCCGACCGGGACAAATATCCGGTCAGGGGCATCGACGTTTCCCATCATCAGGGCCAGATCGACTGGCGGCGCGTTGCCGCTAACGACGTGGCCTTCGCCGTCATCAAGGCGACGGAGGGCGGCGATCATGTCGACGATGCTTTCGCCAGCAATCTGCGCGAGGCCCGCGCCGCCGGACTCGCCGTCGGCGCCTATCATTTCTTCACCTTCTGCCGTCCGGGTGCCGACCAGGCCAGGAATTTCATCTCGGTGGTGCCGCACGATCAGCCCTTGCTGCCGCCCGTGGTCGATATCGAGTTCGGCGGCAACTGCCCGCAACGCCCGTCACCCGAGCAACTGAATGCCGAACTCCAGGCTTTCCTCGGGCCTGTCGAGGCTGCGTTCGGCAAGCCGGCGATCGTCTATCTGACCGACGAAGCCGAGGCTGCCTATGCCGGGCAAATCGCCGCTCGGCCACTTTGGCTCCGCTCATTGCTCATGGAGCCGGACCGCCATGACTGGATCTACTGGCAGTACCACAACAAGGGGCGCGTCGACGGCATTGAGGGGGACGTCGACCTGAACGTCTTACAGGGCGGGCAGGAGAAATTGGCGGCGCTGCTGGCCGCCAGGCCTTGATGGACATATCCAATCTGGTGCCGGTCAGGTTCTTCCAAAGCCTTCGCACCTCTGGACACCATTCACGATCCAGCCGATGTCGGGGCAGCCAGATTTTCCCTGGCGCCGCGTCGGCCCATCGCCGAATAACCCATCCCGGCGGCCATGATGGCGATGGCCACGCATTGGATCGCCAGCGGCGTCTCGCCAAGCACGACCGTGCCGACCATCACGGTTGCGATCGGCACACCCGGCAGGAACAGCGATGCCGCCTGCGAGCCCAATTGGTCGACAATGTAAGTGTAGAGGAACATTGCGGCAGCGCCCGCGAGCAGACCTTGAATCACGATCTGGCTGACGATCTCGGCGCCCGCGGCGGCATGGAGGCCGCTTGGCGCGAAGACATAGAGAAGTGGTAGCGGCAGGCAGGACAAAAGCACGACGCTCGCGGTCGCCGTGACCGGATCGACACGCCATCGCTGCACAAGGACGGCATAGGCGGAAAACATCGCGCCCGATCCGATGAACAGCACGTCCCCGAACAGGACATCACCGGCGCCGGCGCGCGCCGGCGCTATGAACAGCAACAAGCCGGCGATGATTGTGGCCACGCCAATGATCCGTCGGCGCGACGCGCTTTCCCTCAGCAGCGATAACAGGAACGAGAAAAAGACGATCGAGGCAGGGCAAAGTGCTGCGGCATGGGCGGCGGGCGCATGGGTCAGGCCCCAGTTGATGATCAGCGGATAGGGCAATCCGGCCAGCACCGCCAAGGTCAATCCACGCCGCCAACCCAGCGCCGTCATGGTCGCCAGGCCGCGCCTCCAGACGATCGGCAGGAACACCGCGCCGGCACCGGCAAAGCGCAGGCCGGCCATGTCGGTGGCCGTCAGATGCTCCCTGAGGCTGAAGCGGGCGGCCACGAACTGCGCGGCATAGATGGCAATCATGGTGAGGCCGGCGATCACCGCCAGCCTTGTGTTCCCCGCGCCTCGTACGTCCGCCATGTCAGTTCCGCCGTCACATTCATGCCGCCGGGAGGAGACATCCCGACATTGCGATGAAGCGCAGCCTATTGTGGAAATGGCCGCGACAAAATACGCTGTTTTCACAACTTGAAGTGTAATTCACGCAAATGAGGTGGCTTGAACGTGAATCCTGAATCAGGCGACCTCGACGCCGTCGACCGCGGTCTTCTGCGGCTGCTGCAGGAAGATGGACGCCGCACCACGCTTGACCTGGCCGCGCGCGTCGGCCTGTCGCCGACCGGCGCCAGCCAGCGCGTGAAGCGCCTGTTTCGCGACGGGTTCATCATCGCTGTCAGGGCGATTCTCAATCCGGCAAAGATTGGCCGCGGCATGCTTGTCTTCATCGAGGTGCGGCTCGATCACACGGCCCCGCATATCTTTGACCGCTTCGCCGAGGCTGTCGCAAAAGCGCCCGAGGTTCTGGAATGCCACATGGTCGTCGGTGGCTTCGACTATCTGGTGAAGGCGCGCATTGCCGAGATGGCCGACTATCAGGACTTTCTCAAACGCGTCATCCTGCCGCTGCCGGGGGTGAAGGAGACACATACCTATGCCTCGATCGGCGACGTGAAGCCGGACGCCCTGCTGCCGGTGTGACTAGCTGCCGGAGACCGAACGAGACGTCCCGCACCTCAGGTCTCCAGGAATGCCGCGATGTCGCTGAAGACCTTGACGAACATGGCTTCCGTCAAGACACCGGTGTTGGTGTTGTAGCGCGAGCAATGATAGCTCGAAAACAGCGTAATGCCTCCGGCTGGCAATTGCCCGCCATGTTTGAACGGATAGGCGGCGACGCGTTCGCCCAATGCGCGCACGGTCGACTGGTGCGCGATCGATCCCAGCGCCAGCACGGCGCGCAAATTGGGAAAGCGAGCGATCGTCGGCACCAAAAATGTCCGGCAGGTGGTGATCTCGGCTCCCACCGGCTTGTTCTCCGGCGGCACGCAGCGCACCGCGTTGGTGATCGCCGTGCCGACGAGCTCCAGCCCGTCATCGGGCCGCGCCTTGAACTCGCCGCGTGCAAAACCGTGCGCGATCAGCGTCGAATAGAGCAGGTCGCCGGCATAATCGCCGGTGAACGGGCGCCCGGTGCGGTTGGCGCCGCGCAGGCCAGGCGCCAGACCGACGATCAGAAGCCGGACGGTGTCTTCGCCGCCCGGCAGGAAGGTCGGCACTGGCGCATTGAACCAGGACGGTTCACGCTGCCGCCATTCGGCGATGAAGCCATGCAGCCGCGGGCAGAGCGGGCAGTCGCGGCCGGGTTCGGAAGCGGAGAGGGCGGTCAACTCGACCGGCCTCAGTAGTCGTCCTCGTCGACCTCGGCCGGTTCGGGCCGCCTTACGGGCCGCTCGGAGGGATCGCGGCCGACTTCGTTCTTCAGCGTCGCCAGGTCGATGAAATGGTCGGCTTGGCGGCGCAGGTCATCCGAGATCATCGGCGGCTGCGAGGCCATGGTCGAGACGATCGACACCTTGCGGCCACGCCGTTGCAGCGCCTCGACCAGCGTGCGGAAATCGCCGTCTCCGGAGAATATGACATAGTGGTCGACGACGTCGGCGAGTTCCAGCGCATCGACGGTAAGCTCGATGTCCATGTTGCCCTTGATCTTGCGGCGGCCGGTCGAGTCGGTGAATTCCTTGGCCGGCTTGGTCACCACCTTGAAGCCGTTATAGTCGAGCCAGTCGATCAGCGGCCGGATCGAGGAATACTCCTGGTCCTCCACCAGCGCGGTGTAATAATAGGCGCGCAGCAGATAACCACGCTTGTGGAAGCTCGCCAAAAGCTTGCGATAGTCGATGTCGAACCCGAGCGCGCGCGAGGTGGCGTAGAGATTGGCGCCGTCGATGAACAGGGCGATTTTTTCACGAGGGTCGAACATGGAAATAGTCCTTTTCGAAATAAGCGCCGTCTAAACGAAATGCGGTAGCGACTACTGGTCGGGCTCATAATAAACCGGCCGACCTTGGACCAACCGAGATAACGCCAGTTTGGTGGCAATCCAAGGGCGTCCGGCGCACTGCAAGCAATTGTGATCGTGGCGCCGAACCGTGGACGCGGCCCGTTTTGCCAAATCCGGAGTTTGGTGGAGAGCCGGAGTTTGGTGGAGAGATTGAGTGCCGATGGGCCTGCATTGCCATGATGCTTGTATTTTGGCGCCGTTCGGGTTATGGACCGCGCCTGTTTTCCGACACATCCAGGCATGAAAGGGGCAATCCATGGCCCGCGTAACCGTTGAAGATTGCATCGACAAGGTCGACAACCGCTTCGAACTGGTGCTTCTGGCCGGCCACCGCGCCCGTCAGATCAGCCAGGGCGCGCAGATCACCGTCCCGCGCGACAACGACAAGAACCCGGTCATTGCGCTGCGCGAGATTGCCGACGAGACTTTGTCGCCCGACGATCTCAAGGAAGATCTGATCCATTCGCTGCAGAAGCATGTCGAGGTCGACGAGCCCGAAGCCGATGGCGAAGTGATCGCCGACCAGACTGGCGGTGCCGTTGCCGCCGCCGACACCGACGACGCCGAGGACAACGTCACCTTCGATCGCATGACCGAGGAAGACCTGCTGGCCGGCATCGAGGGTCTGGTGCCGCCGGAAAAGAGCGACGACTACTAAGCAAGCGCTCTGGACCTGCCTGGAATACGTTTCCGGCACTTCCGTCCAGTCAGTTTCGTGGCTATCTATGAAATGCGCCGCACACCAGTGCGGCGCATCAATCATTTCAGTACCGCGAGATTGTGCCCATGATGCGTCAGTATGAGCTTGTCGAGCGCGTCCAGCGCTACAAGCCTGACGTCAACGAGGCGCTGCTCAACAAGGCCTATGTCTATGCCATGCAGAAGCATGGCCACCAGAAGCGCGCTTCCGGCGATCCCTATTTCTCGCACCCGCTCGAGGTCGCGGCCATCCTCACCGAGATGCACATGGACGAGGCGACCATCGCTGTCGCCCTGCTGCACGACACCATCGAGGACACCACTGCGACGCGGGCCGAGATCGACGATCTGTTCGGCCCCGAAATGGGCAAGCTGGTCGAGGGCCTGACCAAGCTCAAGAAGCTGGACCTCGTCTCGAAAAAGGCGGAGCAAGCGGAAAACCTGCGCAAGCTTCTGCTGGCGATCTCGGAAGATGTGCGCGTGCTGCTGGTCAAGCTCGCCGACCGTTTACACAACATGCGCACCCTCGATCACATGCCCGAGGCCAAGCGCCTGCGCATCGCCGAGGAGACGATGGACATCTATGCGCCGCTGGCCGGGCGCATGGGCATGCAAGGCATGCGCGAGGAGCTGGAAGAGATCGCCTTCCGCTTCATCAATCCGGAAGCCTACCGCGCCGTCACCGCCCGCCTGGCCGAGATCTTCGAGCGCAACAAGGGCGTGCTGACCGACATTGAAAAGGCGCTGTCGGCACTGTTTGAGAAGCATGCCATCAACGCTGGTGTGAAGAGCCGGCAGAAGAAGCCGTGGTCGGTGTTCCGCAAGATGGAGGCCAAGGCGCTGTCCTTCGAGCAACTGTCCGACATTTTCGGCTTCCGCGTCGTCGTCGACACCGTCGAGGACTGCTATCGCGCGCTGGGTGCCATCCACACCACCTGGTCGATGGTGCCTGGCCGTTTCAAGGACTACATCTCGACGCCGAAGCAGAACGACTACCGTTCGATTCACACCACCATCGTCGGTCCTTCGCGCCAGCGCGTCGAATTGCAGATCCGCACCCGCGAGATGAACAAGATCGCCGAATACGGCGTCGCCGCTCATTCCATCTACAAGGACACCGGTGGCAAGACGAACGGCGCCGGCCATGCAATCTCGAAGGAAACCAACGCCTACGCCTGGCTGCGGCGCACCATCGAGCAACTGGCCGAGGGCGACAACCCGGAAGATTTTCTCGAAAACACCAAGCTGGAGCTGTTCCAGGACCAGGTGTTCTGCTTCACCCCAAAGGGCATGCTGATTGCCTTGCCGCGTGGCGCCACGCCGATCGATTTCGCCTATGCCGTCCACACCGATGTCGGCGACACTTGCGTCGGCGCCAAGGTCAATGGCCGCATCATGCCGCTGATGACGGAACTGAAGAATGGCGACGAGGTCGAGATCATCCGCTCCAAGGCGCAGGTGCCTCCGGCCGCGTGGGAATCGGTCGTCGTCACCGGCAAGGCGCGCGCCGCCATCCGCCGCGCCACCAAGAACGCCATCCGCAAGCAGTATTCGGGTCTCGGCGCGCGTATCCTGGAGCGTGCCTTCGAGCGGGCCGGCAAGACCTTCGCCAAGGAAAGCCTGAAGCCCGTCCTGCACCGGCTGGCGCGCAAGGACATCGAGGATGTGCTGGCGTCCGTCGGTCGCGGAGAACTGGCTTCCACCGATGTCATGAAAGCGGTCTTCCCCGACTACAAGGACGAGCGCGTCACATCAGCGGCTCCCAAGCAGCGCGAGGAGGGCTGGTCGAAGATCCGCAACGCCGCCGGCATGCTGTTCCAGATACCTGGCCGGGCCGCGCGCAAGGACAAGGACCAGCCAGGCGCCGGCGCCGTGCCGATCCGCGGCGTGCGGGGCGACCTGCCGGTGCGCTTCGCGCCGGAAGGCGCGGTCCCTGGCGACCGTATCGTCGGCATCGTTCAACCGGGCACGGGCATTACCATCTATCCGATCCAGTCGCCGGCGCTGCAGGCTTTCGACGACCAGCCGGAGCGCTGGATCGACGTCCGTTGGGACATTGACGAGCGCACCAAGGAGCGGTTTCCCGCGCGGGTCTCTGTCACCGCCATCAACGCGCCGGGATCGCTCGCCGACATCGCCCAGGTCGTTGCCTCCAACGACGCCAACATCCACACGCTGTCGATGGTGCGCACCGCGCCCGATTTCACCGAGATGCTGATCGATCTCGAAGTCTGGGACCTGAAGCATCTCAACCGGCTGCTGTCGCAGCTCAAGGACAATTCGAGCGTCAGCGATGCACGGCGCGTCAATGGCTAGCGATAGCCGACCATGGGGGACGAGATGAACACCGACGAAGTGCTGGGCATATTCCGTGAGGCTGGCGCTGTTCTGGAGGGTCATTTCATCCTGACGTCGGGCCTGCGCAGTCCGGTCTTCCTGCAGAAGGCACGGGTGTTCATGCATGCCGACAAGACCGAGCGGCTGTGCAGGGCGCTGGCGCAGAGGATCCGCGCCGCGGTGCCAGGCAAGATCGACTATATTGTTGGCCCGGCGATTGGCGGGCTGATCCCGGCTTACGAAACCTCGCGCCATCTTGGTGTGCCGGCAATCTGGGTGGAGCGGGAAGGGGGCGAGTTCCGCTTGCGGCGCTTCGAGATCGACAGAGGCGCGCGCGTCGTCATCGTCGAGGACATCGTCACCACCGGCCTGTCGATACGCGAAACCATCGATTGCCTGCGCGAGCTTGGCGCGGAGGTGGTCGCGGCCGCCTGCATCATCGACCGCTCGGCTGGCAAGACCCATGTTGGCGTGCCGCTGATCGCGCTTGCCGAATATGAGGTTCCAGCCTATCCGCCGGACAGGTTGCCGCCGGAGCTTGCCGCCATCCCGGCCATCAAGCCCGGCAGCCGCAACATCTGAGGAGGGGTCGAATGATCGCCGGCATCGACCATTTCGTGTTGACGGTCCGCTCGGTTGAACAAACCTGCGACTTTTACCGACGCGTCCTTGGCATGCGGCGCCTGGATCAGCCGAACCGGCCGACGGCGCTTCTGTTCGGCTCGCAGAAGATCAACCTGCACGAAGTCGGCCGCACTTTCGAGCCGAAGGCAAAGACGCCGATGCCGGGTTCTGGCGATTTCTGCCTCGTGGCGGCGGAGCCTCTCGACGAAATCCAGGCCAGCCTCGCGGCCAACGGCGTTGCCATCGAAGTCGGTCCGGTCGAACGCATCGGCGCGCGAGGGCCTATGATATCGGTCTATTTCCGCGATCCCGACGAAAATCTGGTCGAGGTCAGCGAATATCTGAAATAAGGCACGGTGCCTGGAAGGGCATCATGGACCTGCCTCCGGATGGCAACCTTGTCGAAGTCAGCCAGTATCCGCGGCCGCATATCGAGCATCAGACTGCGACAATTAGCCGAAGACCACTTCTCAAATTCGCCGCGATTGTCCGATGTTGAAGACGGACCTGCCAAAATCTGGCGGTGCGGCTGCTGCGCGGACCGCCTTCGGTTGTTGTCGGGGTTGCGGATAGCTATATCAAAGTCGCGATTGCCTTTCGGCGACCGTAAAGCGCAAGATATGGTGGCGAAGCCTGGCCGGAAAAAGCCGGCGTGCAAGCTGTGAATTGTCGGGAATAGGAAGAGAGTGCTTTTTCGTCGCCGCAAGCCTGATGGCCTTTTCGAGCGGGTGCGCACCTATCTGTGGCCGCGCCGTTCGTTTTCGCGCTCGCTCCAATATTTCTCCAAGCGCATTCTGCGGCTGAAGGCCACCCCACACGCGGTGGCGGCGGGTGTCGCGGCGGGTGTCTTTGCTTCCTTCTTCCCCGTGGGTTTCCACTTCATCATTGCCGCCGTTCTGTGCTGGGTGATCGCCGGCAATCTCGTGGCGGCGGCACTCGGCGCTGTTTTCTTCGGCAATCCGCTGACCTTTCCGATCTTGTGGGGCGCTTCCTGGGAAACCGGCAAGCTTATCCTGCATGATCGCCTGCCCGCGCATGGCCCTCCGGCGCATCTGGGCGAGATGCTGCACACGCTTTCCTTCGCGAAACTCTGGCATCCCGTTCTGGAACCGATGCTGATCGGGGCGGTGCCGCTCGGGCTGGTGTTCGGCCTCGTGTTCTACGGCATCACCCGCTGGGGCATGAATGTCTTCCGCGAGCAAAGGCGCAAGCGGCTGGCCGAGCGCGCGAGACGCCGTGAGCATTCGCCTCATCCCGGCGGAAGCGTTGGTTCCGCTCATCCCGGCGGAAGCGTCGGTTCCGCCGCCCAATGATCATCGGCATCGGCAGCGACCTGATTGATATCAGACGCATCGAGAAATCGCTCGAGCGTCATGGCGAGCGCTTCATCCACAGAATCTACACCGAACTGGAACAGGCACGTTCGGAGAACCGGCGCGCCCGTGCGGCTTCCTACGCCAAGCGCTTTGCCGCCAAGGAGGCTTGCGCCAAGGCACTGGGCACCGGTCTGGCACAGGGCGTGTTCTGGCGCGACATGGGTGTCGTCAACCTGCCCAGCGGCGCGCCGACCATGGCGCTGACCGGTGGCGCGCTGGCGCGGCTGGAAAAGATCCTGCCCCGAGGCCATCGGGCAGCGATCCACCTCACCATCACCGATGATTTCCCGCTCGCTCAAGCCTTTGTGATCATAGAGGCGGTCCCGGTCGAAGAAGCGCCACATTGATTGCATCTGACGACCGGCATTGACGTTGCCCAGCGCGCGCCGAGACTCTATACCATCCAACGCACAATCGAGGACGACATGAGCGTGGCTGAAAAATCCCAGAAGAAATCCGGCGGGCTTGGCGAAACCGTCAGCGTCATCGTCCAGGCGCTTTTGCTCGCCCTGGTCATTCGCACGCTGCTGTTCCAGCCGTTCTCGATCCCGTCGGGCTCGATGCGGCCGACGCTTCTGGAAGGCGACTACCTGTTCGTCACCAAATGGTCCTACGGCTATTCACGCTATTCGCTGCCCTTTGGACCGGACATTTTCTCGGGCCGCATCTGGGGCTCCGAGCCCAAGCGTGGTGACGTGGTGGTGTTCAAGTTCCCGCCGGATCCGTCCGTTGACTACATCAAGCGCGTCATTGGCCTGCCCGGCGACAAGATCCAGATGAAGGATGGCCAAGTCTTCATCAACGGCGTCGGCGTGCCGCGCGTCAAGACCGGCCAGATCGACAATCCCGACATCACGGAGAAGGATTATCCGATCGATGTCTATCGCGAGACGCTGCCCGATGGCGTCAGCTACGACACGCTGGACCTGTCGCCGAACTCGATCGGTGACAACACCCGCGAATTCGACGTGCCCGCCGGCCATTATTTCATGATGGGCGACAACAGGGACAATTCCGCCGACAGCCGCTTCACCGTCGGCTATGTTCCGGCCGAGAACCTGGTCGGCCGCGCCAACCTGGTCTTCTTCTCGATCGCCGGCAAGGCAAGCCCGCTCGAAATCTGGAAATGGCCGTCGCTGATGCGCGCTTCGCGCCTATTCCATTTCGTCAACTAGGGTCATGGCGGCACCAAAACGGTTGACCGCCGATGCGCTCGCCGAAGCGCTCGCGGAACGCACGGGCCACGCCTTCGCCGATCGCCGGCGCCTGCAGCGTGCTCTTACCCATGCCAGTGCGCGGGGCGCCAATGCCGGCACCGATTATGAGCGGTTCGAGTTTCTCGGCGACCGGGTTCTTGGTCTTGTTGTCGCCGACATGCTGCTGTCCGCTTTTCCCGACGCCGCGGAAGGCGAGTTGTCGCTGCGGCTCAATGCGCTCGTCAACGCCGAGGCGCTTTCCGAAATCGCCGAGGATATCGGGCTGCCGGACCTGATCCGGGCCGGATCGGACGTGCGCGGGCTCGAGGGGCGCAAGCGCGTCAACCTGCGTGCCGATGCATTGGAATCGCTGATTGCCGTGCTTTATCTCGACGGTGGTCTGGAAGCGGCTCGCGCGTTCATCCACAAATACTGGCGGCCGCGTTCGCAGGCCTCGGGCGCGGCACGCCGCGACGCCAAGACCGAATTGCAGGAATGGGCGCATCAGGCGGCGAGTGCGGTTCCCGCCTATCAGATCGACGGCCGCGAAGGCCCCGATCACGATCCGCTGTTTACCGTCAGCGTCAGGGTCGGCGCGTTTCAACCGGCAACCGGCAGCGGCCGTTCCAAGCGCGAGGCCGAACAGGCCGCCGCGGCTGCCCTTCTGTTGCGCGAAGGTGTATGGAACGCAGCATGACAGATATTGAAACTGCTGAAGCCCCTGCCACGCATTCCGGCTTTGTCGCGCTGATCGGTGCGCCCAACGCCGGCAAGTCGACGCTGGTCAACCAACTGGTCGGCGCCAAAGTCTCGATCGTCACCCACAAGGTGCAGACGACACGCGCCATCGTGCGCGGCATCGCCACGCACGACAACGCGCAGATCGTCTTCGTCGACACGCCGGGCATCTTCAAGCCCAAGCGGCGGCTGGACACGGCGATGGTGACCACCGCCTGGGGCGGCGCCAAGGATGCCGATATCGTCCTGCTGCTGATCGACGCCGAACGCGGCATCCGTGGCGACGCCGACGCCATCCTCGAACGGCTGAAGGACGTGCGCCAGCCGATGGCGCTGATCCTCAACAAGGTCGATCGGGTCAAGCACGAGGCGTTGCTGGCCCTGGCCGCGGCCGCCAACGAGAAAGTGCCGTTCAAACGCACCTTCATGGTCTCGGCGCTGACCGGTTCCGGCTGCAAGGATCTCCTCGACTATCTGGCCCAGGCCCTGCCGGCCGGCCCCTGGTATTACCCGGAAGACCAGATTTCCGACCTGCCGATGCGCCAGTTGGCGGCCGAAATCACCCGCGAAAAACTCTATCTCAGGCTGCATCAGGAATTGCCCTATTCCTCGCATATCGAGACCGAGAAATGGGAAGAGAAGAAGGACGGCTCGGTGCGCATCGACCAGACCATCTATGTCGAGCGCGACAGCCAGAAAAAGATCGTGCTCGGCCACAAGGGCGAGACCATCCGTGCCATCGGCCAGGCGGCGCGGATGGAGATATCAGGCATATTGGAGCAGAAAGTGCATCTGTTCCTGTTCGTGAAAGTGCGCGAGAACTGGGGTGACGATCCCGAACGCTACCGCGAGATGGGTCTGGAGTTTCCGCATTAGGGCATGATCCCGAGCAAGAGGGTCTGTTTTCGGGAAAGATCATGCTTGAGGTCGCGATTGATGTCGCCTTGGTGCGCCGCCTGATTGCCGCGCAATTCCCGCATTGGAAGAATCTTGCGGTCAGGCCGGTTGATTTTGGCGGCTGGGACAACAGGACCTTTCATCTCGGCGACGAGATGACCGTGCGGTTGCCGAGCGCCGCTGCTTATCCCTGCAAGTGGAAAAGGAACACCGCTGGCTGCCGAAATTGGCGCCGCTGTTGCCATTGCCCATTCCGGTACCGCTGGCGATGGGCGTTCCGGCCGAGGGCTATCCCTGGCAATGGTCCGTGTATGGCTGGATCGAGGGCGAGACCGCGAAACGGGAACGAATCGCAAATCTGTCGGAATTCGCGGCGGACCTGGCGCGGTTCCTGGTTGCGTTGAAATGCATGGACGCGACAGACGGGCCGGCGCCAGGGCAGCACAATTTCTTTCGCGGCGGGCCGCTCACCGTCTAAGACGGCGAGACCAGGCAAGCGATCTCGACACTCGGCAACCGCATCGATGCCGACGCCGCCACCGCGGTCCGGGAGGCGGCCCTTGCCGCCGCTTGGAAAGGTCCGTCCGTCTGGTTCCATGGCGATGTCAGCCAGGGCAACCCTTTTGGACGAAAAGGCAGGTTGAGCGCGGTGATCGATTTTGGCACCTGCGGTGTCGGTGATCCCTCCCGCGACCTGGCAATTGCCTGGACGCTGTCCGACGGCGAAAGCCGAAACATTTTTCGCGCCAGCATGGCGGCAGATCGAGCGATCTGGGCGCGCGGACGCGGCTGGGCGCTGTGGAAGGCACTGATCACCGCCGCCGGACAGATAGAGATCGCGCCAGCCGAGACCGCGGAAGCGTGACGAGTGATCGATGCGGTGCTGATCGAGCGCGAGGCGTGAGGCAAAGCGTTCGCCGCCCGCATTGGGCTGAGTTCCGGACGGATCAAGAGTTGCTGCTGGGTGCAATCCTTTGGGGATCCCGCTGGGGTGCGTTGACCGCCGAGGGTCGTCCGTATTTATCTTAGAGATCTTATGTACGAATAAGCAAATTCCTGGAATATGTCAGGTATTTTCGCGATAATTGCTTTAAAATACAAGAATAAATCACACTATTGTAGAAAATTCGTATAATAACATTGAAATTGCTACATAAAAATGACGATGTGCCATTTGTGCCAGCTTGACGGGTAGGGAGGTAAGGCTAGTGTTATTTGTGCAACACGGATTTAATCTGTGGTCGGAATCCGGAATATTTGTGGAATTGTCATTGAAGGCGGAAGATTGGTGGGTATGTTCGCCGCGAAAACGGGACGCGGTGCGAGCCTTTTTTCATTGTGGGGGTGAGGCGGGAAAACATATCCGCCAGCCACAATTCAGAAGCCATTTTTCAAACTTGACTGGAGAGGTCAGAAAATGAACATCAAGAGCCTCCTTCTCGGCTCAGCCGCGGCTTTGATCGCGGTGTCCGGCGCGCGCGCCGCGGACGCGGTCGTCGTCGCCGAACCGGAACCGGCCGAATACGTCAAGATCTGCGACGTCTACGGCGCTGGCTACTTCTACATCCCGGGCACCGAGACCTGCCTGCGCATCGGCGGCTACCTCCGCTATGACATCGGCGTCGGCGATTCCGGCACGCTAGATGGTGTCAACAACGTTCCAGACCACATGAACGGCGACAACCACGACACCTACTACAAGAACATGCGCTTCACGCTGAGGACCTATACCGGCCAGGAAACTGAACTCGGCACGTTGAAGACCTTCACCGAGACCCGCTTCCAGTTCGGCAACTCCTCAGCCGACTATTCGGTCGCCAATAGCGGCACTGGCTACCAGGCCGGAAACAAGAACACCAGCCTCAACTTCGCCTGGATCCAGCTCGGTGGCCTGCGCGTCGGTAAGGATGAAACGGCATACGACCAGTTCATCGGTTATGCCGGCAACGTCATCCAGGACACGATCATCCCGTACGGCATCAAGGACACCAACGTCGTCCAGTACTATTTCGACGCTGGCAGCGGCTTCACGGGTGTGGTCTCGCTCGAAGAAGGCACTGGTGCCAACACGATCGACAGCTATGTTCCGCATGTCGTCGGCGGCTTGAAGTACAAGGGCGACTGGGGTGCGATCACCGGCGTCGTTGCCTACGACAGCAACTACGAGGAAGTGGCCGGCAAGGTTCGCCTCGACGTCAATGTCAGCAAGGAACTGTCGCTGTTCATCATGGGCGGCTATGGCACCGACGACAACCTCACCGACCCGACAAATGCTATCAACGCGAAGGGCCGTAGCCAGTACAAGCCGTGGGGCGGCAACTGGGCCGTCTGGGGTGGCGGTACCTACAAGTTCAACGAGAAGACGTCGTTCAACGTCCAGGCTTCCGCTGACGACGACAAGAACTACGCTCTTGCCGCGAACGTCGCCTACACCATCGTCCCGGGCTTCACGATCACGACCGAAGTCGACTGGGATCACTACGGCAACTACGGCAACCCGTCCGTCTACGGCAACTGGTCCAAGGCCGACAAGAAGGACAGCGTGGGCGGCATCGTCCGCTTCCAGCGCAACTTCTAATCGATCGACTGACCCTACCAGGCCGCCCGCAGCGTATTGGCTGCGGGCGGTTTTTTATGCGTGGTTGCGAGAGCTGGCACGGGCGCCCGCCCATACCTTGATTTCGCCACCCGATCGGTGAAAAGCTCTGGGCATGGAATGGCGCGACGAGGGAATCATTCTCGGCACCCGCAAGCATGGCGAAACCAGCGCCATTCTCGAGGTGATGACGCGCGCCCATGGCCGCCATCTCGGCCTCGTGCGCGGTGGCCGTTCGCGCAAGCAGCAGCCCGTTCTCCAGCCCGGCAATCGCGTCGATCTCTTGTGGCGGGCGCGGCTTGACGAGCATCTGGGCACCTTCCAGGCCGAAGCGATCGAGATGAATGCCGCCCGGCTGATGGAAAGTGCCGTCGCCGTCTACGGCCTTCAGACGATGGCGGCCCATCTGCGCCTGCTGCCCGAGCGCGACGCCCATGGCGGCCTCTACGAAGCGCTTTCGGTGATGATCGTCCATCTCGACGATGCCGACGCCGCCGGCGAACTGGTGGCACGTTTCGAACTCCTGATTCTCGATGAACTCGGCTTTGGCCTCGATCTCAGCCAATGCGCGGCGACCGGCACCAAACAGGATTTGGCCTACGTCTCGCCGAAGTCGGGACGCGCGGTGTCGCGTGAAGCCGGGGCGCCGTGGCACGACAAGATGCTGGCGCTGCCGGCCTTCCTGCAGCGCGGCTCCGGCCTGCGCGCGGATCGGGCGGCGATCGCCGACGCCTTCCGGTTGACCGGGTTTTTCTTCACCCGCCACGTCTACGAGCCGCGCGGCATCGAGCAGCCCGACGCCCGCGCCGGCTTTCTTGCGGCGCTGCGCAAGCACCACGCGACACACCAGCCCATCGCCGTGGAGGACGCGGCCAGGGAAATCGTCCGATGAGCGAGGTCGAACTCTATCCGGGCCGGGTCTCGCCGCTCGGTCTTGGCACCATTCCTCATGCCGACATCCTGGAATACACCGGCCTGGAATTGCTGCAGCGACTCATCGACGGCAAATATCCGGCACCGCCGATCTCCTTCCAGCTCAGCTTCGCGCTGACCGAAGTATCGGAAGGCCGCGCCGTGTTCCGGGGTATGCCCAACGAACGTCATCTCAACCCGTTGGGGGGCGTGCATGGCGGCTGGGCCGCGACGCTGCTCGATTCGGCCTTGGCCTGCGCCGTGCAGACGTTGCTCGAAAAGGGCGAGGCCTACACGACGGCCGAGTTCAAGGTGAACCTCACGCGGCCGATCACACCCGGGACCGGCGAAGTCGTTTGCGAAGGCAAGGTGGTCCACAAGGGCCGCACGCTTGCCGTTTCGGAAGCAACGCTGAAGGATACCGGCGGCAAACTGCTGGCTTTCGGCACCGAGACATGTTCGATATTTCCAGCCGCCAATCTGGCGGCACGTTGAGTTTCAGCCGTTTGGCCGCCGCATTTGAATGTCAGTGAGACGAAACGTCAGTGAAAAATGGCCTGGTTTGGGGGAACCGCCATGTTTGAAAGCCTGATCGGCCTTGTCGCCATCATCGCCTTGTTCGTCATCATTTCGCGTCAGCAGAGCCGCATCGGCCTGATCGAGCGCGAGCTTGGCGCGCTGCGCAGTCTCGTGCTTTCGGGCGCGATGCCGCCCACGGTCAAGTCGGAACAGGATGCGGCCGAGGGCAAGGCCGACACGACGCCGGTGACGGCGCCTGCGGCCGATATTGCCCCACCGGTAGTCAGCGAGCCTGCAACCAGCGAGCCGGTACCCGCGCTGATACAGGCCACGGAGGCGCAAATTCCGGCCGAGGAGAGTGTGCCCGGTCCATGGAGCGCAGCCGAGGCAACGCCAGAGGCCGCGCCGGCTGCGGTCGCCAAGGCCGCTCGCCAGTCCGACGTCGAAACCGCGCTGGGCACACGTTGGGCGGTCTGGGTCGGCGGCATTGCGCTGGCATTGGGCGGCTTGTTCCTCATCCGCTACACCATCGAGGCCGGCATTTTCGGGCCCGGCGTGCGCCTCACCATGGCGGCGGTGCTCGGGCTTGTGCTCGTCGCCGGCGGCGAGTTCATTCGTCGCACCGGCTTCAAGGTGCCCGTGCAAGGTGTTGCCGGCGCCTATATTCCGGCGATCCTGACGGCGGCCGGTGCCTTCATCCTGTTCGGGACCGTCTATGCCGCACATGGCATTTACGGCTTCATCGGGCCAGCACTCGCTTTCACGCTGCTTGGCGCCATCGGCGTCGCGACGCTCGCCGCCGCTCTTGTCCACGGCCAGGCCCTTGCCGGCATCGGCCTCGTCGGCGCCATGGCAACGCCGGCGCTGGTTGCCTCGACCGCGCCAAATGTCTGGGCGCTGTTCGGCTACCTCGCCATCGTGCTCGCCGCCACCGGCGTCATCGCCCGCATGCGCGACTGGAAAGCATTGATGGCGGCCGCCTTTTTCGGCACCGGCATCTGGACCATCCTCTACATGACCGACGCACCGGGCGCGAACCTGTCCGCTATCCTGTTCATCGACGTCGTCACGCTGGCCGTGCTCGCTTTTGTCTGGCTGGGGAGTCGAGGCGAGATTGCGAAAGATGGCTTCGACTGGCCATCGATCGTGCCGGGCGCTTTCGTCGCGTTTTCGGCGCTCGGCCTGTCGGTCGACTCGACCTTCGTCGCCGCCGGCTATGCCTTGCCGGGCGCCTTGCTTCTCGTCGCCCTTGTGGCCACCGCACTCTACCGGCCGCGCGCGGTGCCGCTGCTGCACGCCGCCGGGCTGGTGACCGTGATGATCCATCTCGGCATCATTCCACCCACCACCATTGGCTCCGATTTGTCGCAAGGCAATTTGGGCTTTGACGGTCTGCCGGTGGCGACCGGAAACGCCTTGACGCTGCGCATCGGTATTGGGCTCGGCCTTGTCTTCATCGCCGCCGGTTTGTGGGCCGCGCGCCGCTTCGCCGCATCGGCGCGGATCCGCGCCGCATGTTGGGCCGCGTGGGGTATCGTCGCGCCGCTGGTCATCCTGCTGGCGCTCTGGTTCACCTACGGCAATCTCGACCGCGACTTTGCCTATGCCGCCGTCGCGGCCCTGCCGGTCGTGGTCTTTGCCGCCGGTGGCGAGTGGATCGCGCGCGCCGAGGAGCCGCCGCTCAAGGGCGGCATGGCGGTGTCGTTCGCCCTGGGCGGCGCGGCGGTCGCAGGCCTCCTGATGTTGCACATGGCTTTTGATTCTGGCTGGACCACCATCCTGCTCGGTGCCGCCGCAATCGTGCCGGCGCTCGCCACGCGCTGGCGCTCTTATCCCGTGCTCGGCTGGATTTCAGTCGCCGCCGTCGTCGCGGTGCTGGGCCGCGTCGCCTTCGACCCGACGATCGTCGGCGCCGAGTTTCTATCGACGACCCCGGTCTTCAACTGGTTGCTGCCGGGCTATGGCGTGCCGGCGCTCGCCTTCGGCTTCGCGGCCTGGCAACTCGCTCGCACCACCAGTGGCCGGCCGCGCCTCGCCATGGAAGCGGCGGCCGCGCTGTTTGCGCTGCTGACGCTCGCCATGCTGGTGCGCCACGCCATGCATGGCGGCGTCATCAACAGCGATGCGCCGACGCTCGCCGAACAGGCGATCTACACGCTGATCGCCTTCGGCGCCGGCGCCATCCTGATCGCCATCGACAGGCGCTCGCCAAGCTCGGTGCTGCGCTATGGTTCGATGGCCGTGGGCGTGGTCTCGGTCGCCTTCGTCGCCATCCAGCATTTCCTGGTGCTCAATCCGTTGTTCACGGACGAATCGACCGGCCGGATCCCGGTACTCAACCTGTTGTTCCTGGCCTATCTCCTGCCGGCGGTCGCCGCCGCTGGTCTGGCGCTCTACAGCAGGGGCAAGCGGCCGAAATGGTATTCGGCGATGCTGGCGCTGGTGGCGGCGTTGCTTGCCTTCGCCTATGCCACGCTCTCGGTGAGGCGCTTGTTCAAGGGCGAGTTCATCGGCTTGTGGAGCGGCCTTGGCCAGCTGGAAACCTATACCTATTCGGCGCTCTGGCTGGCGATCGGCGTGGCGCTGCTCACGGCTGGCGTCTGGCTGAAATCGCAGGTGCTGCGCATTGCCTCGGCCGCGCTGATCGCGATTGCCGTGCTGAAGGTCTTCCTGTTCGACATGTCGGAACTGGAAGGCGTGCTCAGGGCGCTGTCCTTCATAGGCCTGGGCGCGGTGCTCATCGGCATCGGCCTGTTCTATCAGCGGCTTTTGACGCGGGCGGCGAAGGAAAAAGGGTAATCGCCGGCGAATCATTGGTTTTATCGCCGGGCGGGAATAAACCGGCACCCGCCGGCGTTATCTCCTTGCTTGGGTGACCGGAGCGGTGGACCGCTTCGCGCTGGCTGCTTGCGCCGTGCCGGGAAGGCGCGTTCTATCGGGATCAACAAGGGCGACCTCAGAACCAGCGGTCATGGACGAAAAGAAGGCAGCAATCCTAGGCGAAATACCGCGCCTGCGCCGCTACGCACGCTCGCTCCTGCGCGACCGTGATTCTGCCGACGACCTCGTTCAGGACTGCCTCGAGCGTGCACTGTTGCGGCTTGACAACTGGCAGACGGGAGAAAGCCCCAGGAGGTGGCTGTTTACGATCATGCATCATTTGTTCATCGACCAGATGCGCAAGGTGAACCGTCGCGGCGAAGCCGCGATGCTGCCGCTGGAGGCGGGCGAGGCGGTTGCCCAGCCGGCCGAACAGTTGGAGGGCATTGCTTCGCGCGAGATCATCGACGCATTGCAAGCGATCAGCCCTGATCGCCGCGCGGCCCTGGTCATGGTCGCCATCGAGGGCTTTTCCTATGCCGAAGCCGCCAACATTCTGGGTGTGCCCGCGGGCACGCTGATGTCACGCATCGCGCGTGGGCGTGAGGAACTGCGCGGGCTGCTGGACGACACGGCTCGCCGCCGCGCCATAAGGATCGTCGAGAAATGATCCGCCGCGATTTTTCCGAACGGGACATCCACATGGCGCTCGACGGCGAACTGCCGGCCGATGAGCGGGCCGCCTATGATGCATGGCTCGATGCCAATCCGGAGATGAAGGCGAGGAGCGTCCGCTTCACCGCCGACCGCGAGGCATTGCGTGCCGCCTTCGCTGGCGTGCCGGATGAGCCTGTTCCCGCGCGCTTGCGCAAGGTGGTGCTCGGCGAAGCGCCTGTTAAGACAGTCGTGCCACGCTCACGCTGGTGGCTTGCCGCCGCTGCGGCCGTGCTTCTCGCCACGGGCGGATTTGGCGGTTACTTTGCCGGCATCGACGGCTTCGGGCAGGAGGATCCGGCGGAGGATCAACTGGCCGAACAGGCGATCGCCGCCCATGTCATCTACGCCGCCGAGAAGCGGCATGCGGTGGAAGTGCCGGCCAGCGACAAGGATCATTTGCAGACCTGGCTGTCCAACCGGGTCGGCCTGAAGCTGGTGGCGCCGGATCTGAGCGCTAACGGCTTTCAGCTGATCGGCGGCCGGTTGCTGCCGGCCGGTGAAAGCAAGGCGGCGATGCTGCTCTACGAAGACGACAAGGGCGAGCGTATATCCCTCTTCGTGACGGCGGAATCGGCCGAGAATGCCAAGGGTACCTACGCCTCGGCGCAGGACGGCCCGCAGGCCGTCTACTGGCTGGACAAGGGCTATGGCTGCGCCGTCGTCGGTTCGCTGCCGCGCGAGCAATTGGCGGTCGTGGCCAGGAATGCCTATGGCCAGCTTCTGGCCGGTCTCGCCGGCTGAGACGTTGCGATCTTGCGCGGCCGGCTGGCTTGAAGAACAGCGATTGCGTGCAAAGCTTGCCGGCTTCCTTGCCGCCGGGGAAACTGTCACAATTCGGCCCTAATCAAGGAGCGATAGCGCTTGATGAATGCCGGCGTTTCGGCCGGTGTTCGCGACGCTTTTGACCGGGGCCGTTTCCGCAACGCAATCGAGGTTTTCTCAAGCCGCATGCCTGCCGAGATCCGCACGGCCCGCGCGTCCGACGTCGATGATCTCGCCGCCATCGAGAAGGCTGTGTTCTCGAGCGACCGTATCTCCCGCCGCTCTTTCCGTCAGTTCATCGAGCGCGAGACCGCCGAGACGCTAGCCGCCGAAATCGACGGCCGCGTCGGCGGTTACGCGATCGTGCTGTTTCGCAAGGGCAGTGGTGTGGCGCGGCTTTATTCCATAGCCGTCGGCCCGTTTTTCGGCAGGCTCGGCATAGGCCGTCAATTGCTGTCGGCGGCGGAAGAAGCCGCCTTCGAACATGACCGCATGATGCTGCGTCTCGAAGTGCGCGAGGACAATGGCCGTGCCATCCGCATCTACGAGCAGGCCGGCTACCGCAAGATTGGCCGCGAGCCGGGTTACTACGAGGACGGTGCGACGGCGCTGCGCTACGAAAAAACCCTGCGCGGCGACCTTCCGGTCGCCACCAGGGTGCCGTTCTACCAGCAGACCTGCGAGTTCACCTGCGGGCCATGCTGCCTGATGATGGCCATGGCCAATTTCGATGGTGGCTTCGTACCCGACCCGGTGATGGAAATCCGACTCTGGCGCGAGGCGACGACCGTCTTCATGATGTCGGGACCGGGCGGCTGCGAACCATTCGGCCTGGCTGTCTCGGGCTATGAAAGCGGGCTTGCGGCGGAGATCTACGTTTCCTTCTACGGCGCGCTGTTCCTGCAATCGGTACGCAGCGCGGACAAACGCCGGGTCATGGAACTCGCCCAGGTCGACTTTCGCCGCCGCGCGGAACTTTACGGTATCCCGGTGAATTACCGTCCGTTCACCATAGATGATATCAGGGCGGCTCTCGCCGGAGGAAAACTGGTGCTGGTGCTGATCAGCGGCTTCCTGATGTTCGGCAAGAAGGTGCCGCACTGGGTGCTCGCCATCGGCGATGATGGCGACCATATTCTGATCCACGATCCGTGGGTCGAGGATGAAAGGCAGGAAACCATCCTTGATGCCGCCAACATTCCCGTGCCTTACGGCATCTTCATGAACATGGCGCAGTTCGGCCGCGACGGACTGCGCGCCGCCATCACTTTGGGAAAGAGATAATGACCTGGGTCATTCTTACCGGCAGGCAGAGCGATCTCGACCAGGTGGCGACACCGCACAAGATCATCACCAATCGCGACTATCTCGCGCATCCCTCGCTGTTCCGCGGACAGCGGCCGAAGGTTATCAACCTGTCGAACAATTACGGCTACCAGAGCCGCGGCTATTACGCCTCGCTGCTGGCGAGTTCGCGCGGACACAAGGTCATCCCGACCGTCGAGACGATGATCGACCTGTCGGAGCGCAAGCTCTACGAGCATGCCTTGCCGGAACTGGAACTGGCGCTCAACAAATGCCGCAAGGATCTCGGCGGCACCTTTCCGGCGAAGGTCTGCATCTTCTTCGGCATCGGCCCGTCCAAGGTCTGGGACCGTTTTGCCAAGCTGTTGTTCGACTGGTTCCGGGCGCCGGCGCTCGAAGTCCACATCAAGGACAGCGCCGAATGGGCTTCGATCCGCAAGATCGGCTTCCATCCGCTGGCGCGCATGACCGAGGACGAGGAAAAGAGCTTCATCCAGTGCCTGGAGACCTACACCAACCGCGAGTGGCGCGACACCAAGGGCCGCACGCCGGCGCGCTACACCTTCGCCACGCTGGTCGATCCGCATGAGGAATTGCCGCCCTCGGAAATCTCCTCGCTGCGCTACTGGGCCAAGATCGCCGAGAAGATGGGGGTCGAAATCGAACCCATCACCAAGAAGGACCTCGCCAAGCTGGCGAACTACGATGCGCTGTTCATCCGCGAGACCACTTCGATCTCCAATCACACCTACCGTTTCGCCCGCCGCGCCCAGCAGGAAGGCATGCCGGTCATCGACGACCCGCTGTCGATGATCCGCTGCACCAATAAGGTCTATCTCAACGAACTGATGGCCTACAACAAGGTGCCGGTGCCGCCGACGGTGATGATCGCCGGCACCTCGGATCTGGAGCTCGCGGCGCAGACGCTGGGTTTTCCGCTGGTGTTGAAGATCCCGGATTCCTCGTTCTCGCGCGGCGTCAAGAAATGCGCCAATTTCGAGGAGCTGAAGACGCTTGCCACCGAATGGCTGGAGGATTCCGACCTCCTGATCGCGCAGAAATTCATTCCGACCGAATATGACTGGCGTGTCGGCGTGCTCGGCGGCCAGCCACTGTTTGCCGTACACTATCTGATGGCCAAGAAGCACTGGCAGATCGTCAACCACAAGGCCAATGGCAAGCCCGACCAGGGCGGCATCAAGACCTTCACGCTGAAGGAGACGCCGGCCCATGTCGTCGAAACCGCTGTCAAGGCGGCGCGCTGCATCGGCGACGGCCTCTATGGCGTCGACCTCAAGGAGACCAAGGACGGCGTGTTCGTCATCGAGGTCAACGACAACCCCAATCTCGACCATGGCTGGGAGGATTCCGGCGAGAAGGACGAGGTCTGGGTACGGCTGACGCAGTGGTTCCTGGAGCGGCTGGACCGGCCGGGACGGTAATTCAACCGAGGGCAAAGATGCAGTTCATCGTGATCGAGGATTTCACCGGCTGCGACCGCAAGGATATCTACCGCCGCTTCCATGATCGAGGCCGTCTGAAGCCGGACGAGCTTGTCGTTCACCACAGCTGGATCGCGGCGGATATGAGTCGCTGCTTCCTGTTGGTGGAGACGGATGACGTCACGCTGCTGCAGCGATGGGTCATCGAATGGGCTGATCTGGTCGAGTTCGAGATCGTGCCGGTGGCGACGAACAAGGACATGGTGGCGGCCTTGAGCGGCCACCTCTGACAAACGGGAGCTGACAGGTCAGCGCAGCGCCGGCGAACCCACAGCGCGCCGGCATTCGCCGATAAGCCAATCGCGAAACGCGGTCACCACATCGCGCTTGGCGCTGCGCTCCGGGATGGTCAGGCAATAGGGCTGGCGTAGCGCGATCGCCCCGGCGGCGGGCCGGACCAGCCTGCCGTCCTCCACCGCTTCGGCGCAATAGATCCCTTGCGCCAGCGTCACGCCCAATCCGGAAATGGCCAGGTCGAGTGCCGCGCGCGATGAATTGGCCGACAGGCCGCGCCGCACTGCCCGGCCAGATTGGGCATTCGTCGCCTCCAACCAGTTGCGCCAGGACGGAAACGAAGCGCCGGTCGGTCCCCAATCCGTGTGGATCAGCGGCAGGGCGGCGAGCGGCTCGCCGTCTACCTTGTTGGTGCCGACAAGCTTTGGCGCGCAGACCGGATAGACGGCGTCCCTGGCAATGTCCTCGGTCGGATGTTCACGATAGTGCGGGCCGTAGGAGAGCCTGATGTCGATCAGTTCGCGGTCGAAAGGCACCGGGTCGTCATCGCCACGCAGCGATATGTCAGCAGCGCCATGGCTTTCGACGAAGCCGGCCAGACGCTGCGAAAGCCAGCCCATGGCCATGGATGGCGGCACCGAAACCACCAGGCGCGGGCGGAATGCATCGCCGCCCAGCTCGCGCGAGACGCTGCCGATCTCCTGGAAAGCCACGGTCAGCCGCGGCAACATTTCCACGCCGGCCTCGGTGAGGACAACGCGCCGGTTGACCCGCTGAAACAGCTTGCGGCCCATCTGCTCCTCCAAGGTGCGGATAAGCTGGCTGACGGCGGCAGCCGAGACCGAAAGTTCTTCCGCCGCCGCGACAAAGCTGCCCGTACGTGCGGCGGCTTCGAAAGCCTGAAGGCCTTTCAGGGATGGGGATGTGACCATGATCGCCAGATAGACAAGCTTAGCTTATCCAAATCGCAGGTATCGTCGTTTTTGGAAAGCTTTTTCGTGGACTAGAGTGATCTTCATCATTGTCTAGCCTGGATCGAAGCCGATGGACCATCGCGACATCATCGCGTCACTGACGTCAGAAGAGCGCAATCGCCTGACGGCCAAATCCGATGTCGCGGGCCTGTTCCAGTTCGGCGCTCACTTGGGCGCGATTGTCATCATTGGATCGCTGATCGCGGCCAAGGTGCCGTTCTGGCCATTGCTGATGCTGCCGCAAGGCATCCTGATCGTGTTCCTGTTCACACTGCTGCACGAGACGGTTCACCGCACGGCTTTCAATACGCAGCGGCTGAACGACGGCGTGGCGCGGCTGTGCAGCCTGGCCATCGCGCTGCCCGCCGACTGGTTCCGTTACTTCCACTTCGCCCACCACCGGTACACGCAGGATCCGGAAAACGACCCCGAGCTTGCCTTCCCGAAGCCTGAGACCTTGCGGCAATACATTGTCCACGTCTCGGGCCTGCCGGTGTGGTGGGGGCATTTCAAGACGCTATACATCAACGCGCGTGGGGACTGCCACGATAGCTATGTGCCGCCAAAAGGCCTGCCCAAAGTGCGCGCCGAGGCGCGTGCGATGATCGCGTTCTATGTCGTGATCCTGGCGCTTGCCGTGTGTTTTCACGCAACGGTGCTGCTCCATGTCTGGATCATTCCCGCTCTGTTGGGACAGCCATTCCTGCGCCTCTATCTGCTTGCCGAGCACGGCCGCTGTCCGTTCGTCGCCAACATGCTGGAAAACACCAGGACGACGCTGACCAACTGGGCGGTGCGCAAGCTGGCCTGGAACATGCCGTTCCATGCCGAGCATCATGCCTATCCCGGCGTGCCTTTTCATCAACTGCCGCGGTTTCACGCGCTGATCGAGCGGCACCTGAAGGTGGTCGAACCCGGCTATGTCAGCTTCCACGAGAAATACCTGGAAACGCTGAACTGAGTTCGCTCCGATGCTGTCAGCCGGTCTGGCTGCGCGGCGCACGCGCTTTCAACAGGCGCTGGATATCCGCTGCCTTCGACGGCACGCCGATCAGATAGCCTTGCGCCTCGACACAGCCATTGTCGCGCAGCATGTCGAGTTGCCTCTCGGTCTCGACACCCTCGGCCGTGACGACGATGCCAAGCTCGCTGGCAAGACCGATGATGGAGCGGACGATCGCCGCCGTGTCGCGGTTGCCCATGTCGCGAATGAATGATCGGTCGATCTTGATCTTGTCGACTGGAAAACGCCTGAGGTAGCCGAGCGAGGAATAGCCGGTACCGAAATCGTCAAGCGCGATGCGGATGCCGAGCTCACGCAACTGGCGCAGCGTTTTCAGCACGGCCTTGCTCTCGTCCATCAGTACGGTTTCGGTGATCTCCAGTTCCAGCTGTCCTGCCGGCACGCCGGAAAAAGCCAGTGCCGAGATCACGTCGCGGGCAAACCCGCTGCTTTTGAGCTGCACCGCCGAAACATTGACGGCGATGCGTAAACCGGGCGGCCAGCTTGCCGCCGCCGTACAGGCTTTCCTCAGTGCCCACTCGCCAAGCGGCACGATAAGCCCGGTTTCTTCGGCGACCGGAATGAAGTTGTCCGGCCCGACAGTACCGCGCGCCGGGGAATGCCAGCGCATCAAGGCCTCCGCGCCGATGATCTCGCCCGAAGCGATGTTCATGATGGGCTGGAAATCGAGATCGAACTCGTGGCGCCGTAGCGCGGCCTCCAGGTCGACTTCAAGCGCTCTGCGGGCCTGCACGACGGCGTCCATTCCAGGTTCGAAGAAGCGATAGAGGTTTCGCCCTTCGCTCTTCGCCCGGTAGAGCGCCGTGTCGGCGTTCTTCAGCAGCGTGTCGGCGTCACGGCCATCGGCGGGGAAAACGGCGATGCCCAGGCTGACGCCGACATGCATCTCGCGGCTCTTGTCGCGAAATGGTTTTGCGATGGCTTCGACGATGCGCTTCGCCAGTTTCTCGGCATCGGCAATCCCCTTGAAGTTCGACTGGATGATGACGAACTCATCGCCGCCGAAACGGGCGATCATGTCCGCATCATTGCGCAGGCAACGCTGAAGTCGTTCGGCCACGCTCTTCAACAGCCAGTCACCGGCGGGATGTCCCCAGGTGTCGTTGACCGCCTTGAAGCGATCGAGGTCGAGCGAGAAGATCGCCAGCGGCGTGGCTCCCACATCCTCCAGCGCGAGGTCGAGCCGTTCGCGAAACATAGATCGGTTGGGCAGCCCGGTCAGCGTGTCGTGATGCGCAAGATGGGTCATGCGCTCTTCGGCCAGACGGCGTTCCGTCACGTCGTCGAACGTCGCCACCCAACCGCCGCCGCTCATCGGCTGGCGCACGACCAGGATCGTCCTGCCGTCGGCAAGATGGCGGTACGTCGAGTGCATTTTCCCCGCCCGCCGGCAGGCTTCGGTCCTGGCGACCTCGCTGTCGACGTCGATCTTCGTGTAGATGCCGAGTTCCAGCAATCGTTCGAGCGCCTCGCGGTGTGTCGTTCCAAGCGGGAAGTCGGCCGCCGTGACATTGTACAGTTCCAGAAAACGCCCGTTGCGCACGATCATCTTGCCGTCGGCGTCATACATCAGCAGGCCTTGCGACATGTTGGCGAGCGCTGCGTCGAAGCGGCGATGCTGCTCCTTGAGATCCTGCTCGGCGCGCCGCTGTTCGGTGATGTCCTCGTAGATCGAGACCCAGCCGCCCGAAGCCAGCGGCCGGTGCGAGATAAGAATGATATGGCCGTCCGACAGGATTTCTTCGTAGGTCGAAGGTTTCGCCTGGTCGATATAGGGCCTGCGGATGGCGTAGAGCTCGTCGGCGCTCTGCGAGGCGACGCCGAGGTCGACGCTGTGCCGCAGGATGTCGATGAAGCCGATGCCAGGCCGCATCACCGTGGCGTCGAGATGGAATATGTCGATGTAGTTGCGGTTGCAGATGATCATGCGTTCGTCGGCGTCGAACATGCACAAGCCGTGCGACATGTTCTCGACGGCGGCCGAAAAGCGCTCGTTTTGTTCGCGCAGCTCATCTTGCATGCGGCGAGAGCGTTCCATGCCTTCGGCCGCCCGTTTCGGGACGACCGAACCATCCTTGACATCCACGACGGGCATGAGGCGCCCCTGCGGTGCTTGATCGAACACCACACTGTTGACGCTTCCGGTTAATTTAGCGTTCTCTACCCTAGCGTGGATGTCGCAACGTGGCGTCTTGACGTCTCGATCGCCGAAAACCGCTTCAGGAACGCATCCTGTGCCCAGGTCACCGAGCGTGGCGTGAAGTCGAAACGCCCGGCGGAAAAACCGCGCGGGCGGCCGAAGAACTCGGTCGCCTCGGCGGTCGAAAAGCCGGCAAGCAGTGTTGCTTCGAAATAGGCGGCGATCTGGTCGGCGCGCTTGATCTCCCTGCGCAGGATGGCAGTCGATTCGGGAGGCAGCGAGAAACGCAGATGGATGGCGCGCTGCAGGCGCAATTCGCAATCCTTGTAGCTGCCGCCCATCACCGACTTGAATGGCGAGATCATGTCACCGATGACATATTCGGGCGCGTCGTGCAGCAGTGCCGCCAACTGGTCGTCGGCGGAAGCCTGGGGCACCAGCTCATTGAACAGCGCTTCGACCAGCAGTGAATGCTGGGCGACCGAAAAGGCATGCTCGCCGCTGGTCTGGCCGTTCCAGCGTGCGACGCGGGCAAGCCCATGCGCAATGTCCGAAATCTCGATGTCGAGCGGCGAGGGGTCGAGCAGGTCGAGCCTGCGGCCGGACAGCATGCGCTGCCAGGCTCGTGATGGCGCGCCGGTGCGGTCCGCCGCCATCAGGCTTCCTCAGCGCCGACGGTTTCCTGCGGGAAACTGAATTTGGCCCAGCTGGGGATAGTGAGCGTCACCGGTACGTCGCCTGCCAGGATCGGCTGGCCGGCATCGAGCGCCGCCTTAACCCTGTCGATGCGGGCGATGGCGAGTCCGGTCAGGGTGGCGGTCGAGCCGAGCACGCCGACCGGCCGCCCCTCGACGGTGAGTTCGGTGCCTGAGGTGGGCAGGGCAAGATTGGCCTCGACAATCAGCACGCGCCGCCGGGCGGTGCCCCGATGCTGCATGCGCGAGACGACCTCCTGGCCGACATAACAGCCCTTCCTGAAGCCGACACCGCCCATCTCGTCGAGAAGCACGTCGTGCGGGAAAGCGTCGCCCAACGCATAATCGGCACCGCTCTCCGCGACGCCATGGGCGATGCGAAAGGCCTGCCACGCGGCGACGTCGCCGGTATCCGCGGTGTCGGCATAGAAGCGCGTGACGCCTTCGTCGCCAAAACGCCTGTCGGCGACCGCGGTTGAATCACTTTCTGAGGCGATTGACTCTTTTCCCCAGGCGACAGTGACAAGCGTCTGTTCCGGCTTGGCAATCTCGACCTTGGCGCGAAGCTTGTAGAGCATCAGCCGGCGAACGAAATCATCTGAAACATCGGCATGGCATTCGATGCGGAAGGCGTTTTCTCCCGCTCGTGAGATCAGGAAGTCGAACAGGATCTTGCCTTGCGGTGTCAACAGCGCGCCCGGCTTGGCCTCACCGTTGCCAAGCGCATCGAGATCGATGGTCAGGATGTTTTGCAGAAAGTGTTCGGCATCCGGGCCGGAGACGGAGATGAGCGCGCGGTCTTTCAGCGGGGCAAAGGGCATGGAGCGTATAAAAGCCTGATCTTGCAAAACGGTTGGCCATTACGTAAGCCGCTGACACTCCCCCCGCAAGAGAGCATCACCATGACCTACGACCTCATCCTGACAGGCGGCACAGTGGTCAATCATGACGGCGAGGGGCTGCGCGACGTCGGCGTGAGGGGCGGGCGCATCGCCGCCATCGGCGATCTGCGCCAGGCCTCGGCCGGCGAGACGATCGACTGCCGGGGCCTGCATATCCTGCCGGGCGTCGTCGACAGCCAGGTGCATTTCCGCGAGCCCGGACTGGAGCACAAGGAAGATTTGGAAACGGGTTCGCGGGCGGCGGTTCTGGGCGGTGTCACCGCCGTGTTCGAAATGCCCAACACCAACCCGCTGACCACAAGCGAGGCAACGCTTGCCGACAAGGTCCGGCGCGGCAGCGGCCGCATGCATTGCGATTTTGCTTTTTGGGTCGGCGGTACTCGCGACAACGCCAGGGATGTAGGCGAACTTGAGCGGCTGCCAGGCGCCGCGGGAATAAAGGTCTTCATGGGTTCGTCCACCGGCGATCTGCTGGTCGAGGACGACGAAGGTGTCGCCTCGATCCTGCGAAACACCCGCCGCCGCGCCGCTTTTCATTCGGAGGACGAGTTCCGGTTGCGCGAGCGCCTGGGCGAGCGCATCGAAGGCGATCCGTCATCGCATCCGGTCTGGCGTGACGAGATCGCCGCTTTGCGCTGCACCGAAAGGCTGGTCCGCATCGCGCGCGACGTCCGCGCCCGCATCCATGTCCTGCACATCTCGACCGCGGAGGAAATCCTGTTCCTCGAACAGCACAAGGATGTCGCGACCTGCGAGGCGACGCCGCACCATCTGACGCTGACCGCCGACGACTATGCGCGGCTCGGCACGCTGATCCAGATGAACCCGCCGGTGCGCGACAAGCGCCACCGCGACGGCGTCTGGCACGGCATTGCGCAGGGCATTGTCGACGTGCTCGGCTCCGACCACGCGCCGCACACATTGGCCGAGAAAGCAAAATCCTATCCGGCCTCGCCCTCGGGCATGACCGGCGTGCAGACTCTGGTGCCGATCATGCTCGACCACGTCAATGCCGGCCGGTTGACCCTGCAGCGCTTTGTCGATCTCTCCAGCCATGGCCCGCAGCGCATCTTCGGCATGGCTGGGAAAGGCCGCATCGCAGCCGGTTATGACGCCGACTTCACCATTGTCGACATGAAGCGGCGCGAGACCATCACCAATGCGCAGGCCGGCTCGAAGGCGGGCTGGACGCCTTATGACGGCAAGCAAGTGACCGGCTGGCCTGTCGGCACCGTCATTCGCGGTCAGCGCGTCATGTGGGAAGGCGAGATCGCGACGCCAGGCCAGGGCAGGGCGGTGGAGTTTTCCGAGGCGCTTGTCTAGACCCGCAAGGCGAAGGCGGCAGCTTCAGTCGCCGGCGACGAAGAAGGTCCATTGTCCGGCGGGGGTGATGCCGACGCGATAGAAGATGTAGGCGCCGAACTGTTTCATGTCGTCGAAATCGCCGGCGGTGACGATCTTGAACAGCTCGACCCGCTGCTTGGCGTCGAGCTTGTCGAGCGGCAGCGCGAAGAAATACGGCCAGACATAGAGTTCCTGCGGCGTGCCTGCGTCGACATGGACGTAGCCGGCGGAAAGCACCTCCTCGAGAATGGCCAGGATCTCTTGGCCGTCAGGGTCGCCGGACAGCCCTTTGAGGAAGGCGATGGCATCGCCGTCTATGTCGGCCAGCGACAGCTGGGTCATGCTGTCGCCCTTGCCGATTAAGGGTCTGAGCTTCTCGATGTCGCCGCTCTTGCAGGCTTCGATGATCAGGTCATGCATGCGCCGCACGGGCTCGGGCAGCCTGCCAAGGTCGTAGACGACCTCCGGTAGGGGGGCCTCCGGATCGACACGCGGCCTGTTGCTCCCGCCGTCCGGCGACTTGTCCGGCTCGGCCGCGTCCGGGGCGGCTGGCTGGCTAGTTGAAGGCGGTGTTCCCACCGGATCGGGCATGGGGATCGTGTTCCCAGGCGACGAGGTGTCGTCATCCGTCGACGGTGTGGTTGGCGCGGGGAGCTCTTCGCGTTTGATCTCACTCAGCGCATAGGCCGGGCTGCTGGACAGGCACGTCACCAAGGAAATCGCGGCGTAGCAAGCAGCGAGGCGGATGTAGAGGACCAAGACCTTCGGCCCGCCTGACATCGGAAAATTCACTGCCCGTTTCTCCTTGCTTCGGGCATGACGCCCGAACGGTATTCCGCCGTCAAAGAACCGGATACCGGTTCAGTGCCGCAGCCGCTCGGGTTCGAAGGCGCCAGCAATGACCTTCTCGCGCATGCGGTCGAGCAGGGCAAGGGCCGAGGTCTCGCCATTGGCGCGCAGCATCTCGCCGAATGCCGTTTCGAGGGCCGCTTCGGCAATGATGTCGGGCTCGATGCCGGCCGAAAGGCCTTCCGCCCAGGCTTCGCTGTGGCTCTCAACCGCCGTCAGCCGCTTTTCTTCCCTGACCAGCGCGTCGATGTCGTTGGCAGCATGTTCCATAAGCGATGTCCACCCTTTCAAGCGGCAACCCATCAGTGTGGATCAGGCCTGATCTGTTCCGTTCACACGCGGCTCCAAGTAAGTATCTGTAAATACGACATTTTTTTGATCGTCATTTACAGGGGGCAACTGTGTTGGCGAAGCTGCGTTTCAACCCGGATCAAACTTAGCCGATTAGGACTGCCTGCGGGGTGAAAACCTTCAGTTTGAGTTAATTCCGCATTCGTGCGGTAACGTTTGATTAACGCTGTTGCAAAAGCGCAACATCAGGATTGCACCAAGACAAAGACAGGCACAAGCCGGATATGGCGATAGTCTCTGCCGTTGGGTCTAATATCTGTTGATTGATGCTCAGTTGCCATAACGCGAGGCGATGTCGCGCGACAGCGTCTCACCTTCCTTCATATAGCGGCTGATGGCTTCGGTAGCCGAAGCGGTGCACTGGGTGTAGGTGCCGCCGAAGGAACGATAGCCGCGGTTGAAGCTGGCAATGAAGCGGGCGCGGCGTTCCGGGTCGGGATTTTCCGAATCGAGCAGCTTTTCCATCTCGCCCCGCCACTGGTCGCCCTTTTCCCCGCACAGATTGCGCAAGAAATGCAGTGACCCCAGAACCTCCGCCAGCCGCATCAGTCCCGGCTCGAACGGCGAGTCGGCACTGAACGCAGGCCGAGCCGGGATGATCATGCTGACGGCAAGGCAAATGGCGAGGAGTATCGACGGACGGTTCATAAGCCTGCTCTGCCTGACGACTTCAGCCTTTATGGTCTGCCTAACGGCCTCAAACGTCGCGGCTGGCGAGACAACATGAGCCTTGTGGCGAAACAATTTGTCACCTGCAAGGCGATTTTTCAGTGCTGCGTCAGCGTATTCGAATCGGGACTAGCAGTTCTTCGGCGACTTCGAACACCGAACCGGCAAGCGGCAACAGGGTCATGTCTTCCAGTGTGTAGAAGGCGGCCGTCTCGGCATCGTCGCTGGCCACCGCCTCGCCGCCGGCGTAAGCGGCGCCGAAGACGGTGAGGTGGTAATCGACCGGATGACTGTCGTCCCTGCCGTCGATGTGGATCTCCCGAAGCGGGCGAAATCCCGTAGCGTGCAAGCCGGTCTCTTCCAGCAGCTCGCGCCGTGCCGCGTCCTCCAGCGTCTCGCCGGCTTCGACCTTGCCGCCGGGAAATGCGTAGAGCCCTTGTGACGGCGAGCGCGCCCGCTTGACCAGGAGTACGGTGTCATCACGCACAACGGCCACAGAGACCGCCGGGAGTGTCTTGCGTGTTGTGTTCATCGATGCCCAGTCAACTCATTTGAGGCAGGTCTTTTGTGGACCGGCAGCATGGGCAAGCTTTAACAGTTGCGCAACGCCGGTTCGATCGCCACTTTCAACATCGAACGATTCGAAAGACACGATCGATCATGTGCGGACGCTTCGCCCTGACCGCCACGCCGGACCAGACCGCGGCCTTGCTGGGTCTTGCCGAGCTCGAGGATTTCCCGGCCCGCTATAACATCGCGCCGACACAGCCGGTCCTGATGGCGATATCGGGCGCGCCGCGAGCTCCGGGCTCCAATCTTCCGGACCGGCAGGCAATGCTGGTGCGCTGGGGTCTCATTCCCGCCTGGGTTAAGGACACCAGGGAGTTTCCGCTGCTGTTCAACGCGCGTTCGGAAGGGGCGATCGAGAAGGCCTCGTTCAAGGCCGCCATGCGCCATCGCCGCGCGCTGGTACCGGCATCGGGCTTCTATGAATGGCGGCAGACCGGCGGCAAGAAGGGGCAACCTTATTGGATACGGCCAAGGCATGGCCGACTGATCGCCTTTGCCGGCCTGATCGAAACGTATGCCGAGCCGGGCGGTTCGGAAATGGATACCGGCGCGATCCTGACAGTCAACGCCAATGCCGACATCGCTCACATCCATGACCGGATGCCGGTGGTCATCGACCCCAGGGATTTCGCTCGTTGGCTGGATTGCCGCACGCTCGAACCGCGCGATGTCGACGATTTGCTGCGGCCGGCGCAGCCCGATTTCTTCGAGGCGATCCCTGTCTCCGACCTCGTCAACAAGGTCGCCAACACTGGACCGGAGATTCAAGAGAAGGGTGAGATCGGGCCGGAGCCCGAGAAAGTCAGGCGCCAGAAGTCCGGCGCGGACGACAGTCAGATGACGCTGTTCTAGCGAAGCCTGTCGAGGTCTTCATGTCCAGGGCGCCGTTCGCCCTCTGTGCCGGCGATTGCGTCGGCCGGGGCGCCGCTTCAGGCGGCGCGGGGCGATACGATCTTCTGCGCCGGCTTGTTCTTCTTGGCGGTGTGAAGAAGGGCGGCGACGATGGCGGCCGGGCCGATCGCGCGATAGTGGCTGGCCAGCGCCGGTTGCTTCGCGCGGTTGGCTTCCTGCTTGCTTCGAGGCATGTTTCTCTTCCCTGGTAACATTTCCGTGTCTGCGTTTGATGGTTGATTCCGACCAAATCGTGACGCGTGGTGATCTAGCCGGCGAATGTTTCATGACTGTGCCGACATGTTTAATAAAATGTTTCACTGACTGATTCCGCGTCATCGGGCGATGCGTTTGCCCGTCTTGGCGATGTTTTTCCCGGCATGAGCGACTTGACGGCAACACTGGTCAGGGCGATAAAGCCGCCCATGAAAACGTCTTTCGCCATTTGTGGCATTTGCATTATTGGCTAGCCTCGCGCTGGTCCGGACGTTTTCGCCTCATCTTTCCCCAGATTGGACAAACGCCCCGGCCAGCAGGCTGGAGCTTGATTTGCGCCTCGGCGCTGGCTGGCTCCATCCGACAAGAAGTTCTGAAAACCGGGAAGGCAGGGAATGTCTGACGCATCACAGGGTCTGCGCCTCTACAACACGCTGACGCGCACGAAGGAGGATTTTGTCCCGATCGATCCGCAGAACGTGCGCATGTATGTCTGCGGACCGACCGTCTACGATTTCGCCCATATCGGCAATGCCAGGCCGGTGATCGTCTTCGACGTGCTGTTCCGTCTGCTGCGCCATCTCTATGGCGAGACGCATGTCACCTATGTGCGCAACATCACCGACGTCGACGACAAGATCAACGCGCGCGCGCTGCGCGATTTCGGCGGCGAGATATCAGCCGGCACACTGTCGCTCAACGAAGCGATACGGCGGGTTACCGAAAAAACGGCCGACCAGTTCCACGGCGATGTCGCCACGCTTGGCTGCCTGGAGCCGACGGTCGAGCCGCGCGCCACCGAATTCGTCGAGCCCCGCGCCGACGGCAAGGCCGACATGATCACCTTGATTCAAAGCTTGATCGGACGCAGCCATGCCTATGTCGCGGCGGGTGAAGTTCTGTTCGATACGGCGTCGATGCCGGACTATGGGCAGTTGTCGAAACGCAATCTCGACGAGCAGCAGGCCGGCGCCCGCATCGCCGTCGACGCCCATAAGAAGAATCCCGGCGATTTCGTGCTGTGGAAACTGTCGTCGCCGGAGGAGCCCGGCTGGCAAAGCCCGTGGGGCAGGGGACGGCCCGGCTGGCACATCGAATGCTCGGCCATGTCGGCCGCCTATCTCGGCGAGGTCTTCGATATCCATGGCGGCGGCCTCGACCTGATCTTCCCGCACCATGAGAACGAGATTGCCCAGTCGCGCTGCGCCCACGGCACCGATGTCATGGCCAATGTGTGGATGCACAACGGCTTCCTGCAGGTCGAGGGCCAGAAGATGTCGAAGAGCCACGGCAATTTCTACTCGATCCACGAATTGCTGGAGACCGACACTTTCGGTGGCCGCAAATGGCCGGGCGACGTGCTGCGGCTGGCAATGCTGATGACGCATTACCGCGAACCGATCGACTTTTCCGTGCGCAAGCTGGAGGAGGCGGAAAACACGCTGCGCAAATGGAAGCGCGCGGCGGACCTGGCGCCGGTCGCGGGAGGCCGGTTGCCGGCGGAGGTCGTGGAGGCGCTGTCGGATGATCTCGCGACCTACGCGGCCTTCCAGCAACTGACCCAGCTAGCCGGCGAGGCGACCGACTTTGACGGCGACGGAGAGAACGCTGCTGCTGCTTCGCTGAAAACGGCACTCGCCTTCCTCGGCTTCGACGTAGACGCGGCCAAGGTGGATGAGGTGGCGGTGGCCAAGGCTATCGCCCACCGCCTGGAACTGATCGCCGCCAAGAACTGGGCCGAAGCCGACCGTGTCCGCGACGAACTCCTGGCGCAAGGCGTACAGCTGAAGGACGGCAAGGACCCGCTCACCGGCGAGCGCATGACGACGTGGGAGATCAAGCGGTGAGGATGGCCGCTCATATGACCGGAGTGGAGAGGTTGGTGCGAGGCGCCCCCCTCTGCCCTGCCGGGCATCTCCCCCTCAAGGGGGGAGATTGGAAGCCATTTCAGCCTTCGCTAATCTCCGCCGTTGAAGATCGGGCGCAAGCGGCAAAACGGCCGATCTCCCCCCTAGAGGGGGAGATGTCCGGCAGGACAGAGGGGGGCGCCTCGCGATGACCCATCATCTCGTATCTCCTCTCAGTCGCGGCAATGCGCGCAAGATGCGCAAGCAAATGACCGATGCCGAGCTGAAGCTCTGGAATGAGATACGTGCACATAGGCTGATGGGGCTATCTTTTCGGCGGCAGATGCCCATAGCGGGCTACATCGTCGACTTTGTATGTCCGACCAAAAAACTAATCATAGAAATCGACGGCTCCCAACACGCAACAGCCGAAGGCTCGGAATTGGATGCAGTGCGAACCGCGAAGCTCGAAGCGCTCGGCTGGACCATCCTGCGCTTCTGGAACGATGACGTGATCCGCGATATCGACAATGTCTGCCAGCACATCGTCATTTCGGCCGGCCTGGCCAACGCCGAAGTGCCGCAACCAGCAAGGGAGGAACTCGTCCCATGATCGACCACCTCGGCATCGACGTTTCCGATTTCGACGCCTCCAAGGCTTTCTATGACAAGGCGATGGCGCCGCTGGGAGCCTCGCTGCTTTACATGGTGCCGCTGGAATACACCGGTGGCGCCAAGGTTGGCGGTTATGGCCGCGACCGCCCGGTGTTCTGGCTACAGGAAGGCAAGGATGGCCAGAAGGCTCATCAGCACGTCGCCTTCACCGCGCGCAACCGTGCCGAGGTCGAGGCCTTCCATGCCGCGGCCCTTGCCGCCGGCGGCAAGGACAATGGCGGGCCGGGCCTGCGTCCGCACTATCACGCCAACTATTACGGCGCCTTCGTCTTCGATCCCGACGGCAACAATGTCGAGGCCGTCTGCCATGCGCCGGAGTGAGCGGTCATGAGCCTCGACAACCGGCCGGTCTACTCGGGTGGCTGCCAGTGCGGCGCGGTGCGCTTCCGTGTCGAAGGCACGCTCGGCGACGCCTCGATCTGCCACTGCCGCATGTGCCAGAAGGCGAGCGGCAATTTCTACCTGCCGCTGGTCTCGGTGCGCGGCGCCAAGGTCGACTGGACGCGCGGCGAGCCCAAGCGTTTCCGGTCCTCCAGTGCCGCCTGGCGCGGCTTCTGCGCCGAATGCGGCACGCCGCTGACCTTCGAGGCGCCTGACGGCATGGCTCTGGCGATCGCCGCCTTCGATGATCCGGCTGGCATCGCGCCGACCATTCAATGGGGCACGGAGGCGAAACTGCCCTATGTGGATTCCATTCCGCGATTGCCGGGCGAGGACACGATGGCGGATATGGGCTCGGCCCCCTATCTCGCCGAACTTGTCTCCTATCAGCATCCCGATCACGACACCGAGCAATGGCCGCCGGAGGAAAGACCATGACCGATCAAGTCCGAACCGGCGGCTGCCAGTGCGGCGCCGTGCGCTTCCGCGTCAAAGGCGCGCTGGGACGCCCGTCCATTTGCCATTGCCGGATGTGCCAGAAGCAGTTTGGTTCATTCTTCGGCGCGCTGGTGACGGTGCCCAAGGATGGTGTCGAATGGACCCATGAGGAGCCGAGCTATTTCCAGTCGTCGGTCAACATCGATCGCGGCTTCTGCGCGCGCTGCGGCACACCGCTGACCTATCGCCAGCCCGGCGGGCTCGAGATCGCCATCGGCGCCTTCGACGACCGCTCCGATCTGGCGCCGCAAATCCAGGTCAACTACGCCGCGCGGCTGCCCTGGGTGGAGACGATCTTCGACCAGCCTGTCCACGACGACCCCGATTTCTACACAAGGCAGGAGCAGATCATCTCCTTCCAGCATCCCGATCACGAAACGGCCAACTGGCCGCAACAGGGCCTGAAACTATGAGCTTGCGCACCCTCTATCCGGAAATCGAACCGTTTGACTCCGGCATGCTCGATGTCGGCGACGGCCATCAGGTCTATTGGGAGCGTTCGGGCACCAAGGGCGCCAAGCCGGCGGTCTTCCTGCACGGCGGGCCGGGCGGCACCATTTCGCCAAAACACCGGCGGCTGTTCGACCCGAAGCTCTACGACGTCATCCTGTTCGACCAGCGCGGTTGCGGCAAGTCGACGCCCAACGCCTCGCTGGAGGCCAACACGACCTGGCATCTGGTCGCCGACATCGAGCGCCTGCGCGAAATGGCCGGCTTCGACAAATGGCTGGTGTTCGGTGGCTCCTGGGGCTCGACGCTAGCGCTCGCCTATGCCGAGACACACCCGAACCGCGTCAGCGAACTGGTGGTGCGTGGCATCTACACGCTGACCCGCGCGGAACTCGAATGGTATTATCAGTTCGGCGTCTCGGAAATGTTCCCCGACAAGTGGGAGCGTTTCCTGGCACCGATCCCGCAGGCCGAGCGCGGCGACATGATGGGCGCTTACCGCAAGCGGCTGGTCGGGTCCGACCGCAAGGCGCAAATCGAGGCCGCCCGCGCCTGGAGCCTGTGGGAAGGCGAGACGATCACGCTGCTGCCGGAGCCTGAAACCAGCGGCCCGTTTGGGCAGGACGACTACGCCGTCGCCTTTGCCCGCATCGAGAACCATTATTTCGTCCATGCCGGTTGGCTGGAGGAAGGGCAGCTTCTGCGCGACGCGCATAAGCTCAAGGATATCCCCGGCACCATCGTCCACGGCCGCTACGACATGCCGTGCCCGGCGCGCTACGCCTGGGCGTTGCACAAGGCCTGGCCGAAGGCGGACTTTCATCTGATCGAAGGCGCCGGCCATGCCTATTCCGAGCCGGGCATCCTCGATCAGTTGATCCGGGCGACGGACAAGTTTGCAGGAAAATAGCCTTTCCTGCTTGCGCTCCGCGACGATTTTTCGAGCTATGGCCATGACAAAACAACGCCTTTACCTCTTCGACACCACGCTCCGCGACGGCCAGCAGACGCCGGGCATCGACTTTTCGGTCGAGGACAAGATCGCGATTGCCGAACTGCTCGACGAGTTCGGCTTCGACTATGTCGAAGGTGGTTATCCCGGTGCCAACCCGACCGACACGGCCTTCTTCCAGCAGAAGCGCACGGCACGCGCCAAATTCGTCGCCTTCGGCATGACCAAGCGGGTTGGGGTGTCGGCCTCCAACGACCCGGGGCTGGCGGCACTTGTACAGTCGAAATCGGACGCCATCTGCTTCGTCGCCAAGAGCTGGGACTACCATGTCCGCGTCGCGCTCGGCTGTACAAACGAGGAGAACCTCGACGCCATTAAGGCTTCGGTCGAGGCATCAGTCGCTTCGGGCAAGGAAGCGATGGTCGATTGCGAGCATTTCTTCGACGGCTTCAAGGCCAATCCGGACTACGCGCTGGCCTGCGCGAGGACGGCCTATGAAGCCGGCGCGCGCTGGGTGGTGCTTTGCGACACCAATGGCGGCACGCAGCCCTCGGAAGTGCGGGCAATCGTTGAAAAAGTCATTGCCGCGGGCATTCCGGGCGCGCATCTCGGCATCCACGCCCATGACGACACCGGCCAGGCGGTGGCCAATTCGTTGGCCGCCGTCGAGGCCGGCGTGCGCCAGATCCAGGGCACGCTGAACGGGATCGGCGAACGTTGCGGCAACGCCAATCTGATCTCGATCGTGCCGACACTGGCGCTGAAGCCGGCTTTCGCCGACCGTTTCGAGACCGGCATTTCATACGAGGCGCTCACCGGCATTTCGCGCTTGTCTCGCGCGTTCGACGAATTGTTGAACCGCGCCCCGGAAGCGCAGGCGCCCTATGTCGGTTCGTCCGCCTTTGCCACCAAGGCCGGCATTCATGCCTCGGCGCTCGCCAAGGAGCCGGCGACCTATGAGCATGTGCCGCCGGAATCGGTCGGCAACCGCCGCCGCGTCATGGTCTCCGACCAGGGCGGCAAGGCCAATTTCCTCGCCGAGTTGAAGCGGCGCGGCATCGATGTACCGAAGGACGATCACCGCCTCGACGCCCTGATATCGGTGGTCAAGGAGCGTGAGGCCTCGGGCTATGCCTATGAGGGCGCCGACGCCTCCTTCGAACTCCTGGCGCGCAAGATGCTACACGGCCTGCCCGAATTCTTTCACGTCACCTCGTTCCGCTGCATGATCGAGCGGCGCTTCGATGCCAATGGCCAGTTGAAGACGGTGTCGGAAGCGGTGGTCAAGGTGCTGGTCGAGGGCGAGGAGAAGATGTCGGTGGCCGAGGGCCATGGTCCGGTCAACGCGCTCGACATCGCGCTGCGCAAGGATCTCGGCAGATACCAGAACGAGATCGCCGATCTCGAGCTTGCCGACTTCAAGGTGCGTATCCTCAATGGCGGCACCGAGGCCATCACCCGCGTGCTAATCGAATCGCATGACGGCACCGGCGCCCGCTGGTGGACGGTCGGCGTGTCCGAAAACATCATCGACGCGTCCTTCCAGGCGCTGATGGATTCGATCGTCTACAAGCTGATGAAGAACCGCGAGATGGCGGGGCTGGTGGCGGCGGAGTAAGTTTGAACCATCAGCGAAAGTCCATTGATCCATCAGAACTTTGCGATGGTCTTGCCAAGGTTACTGGGCCATAGCGTTGGCCCATGGCCGCTGAAGCAATTGCCTCCGACACAGATTCAAAAGCCCGCCGCGGCTTCCTGCTGGCGCTGGGTGCCTATCTCTTGTGGGGTTTGCTGCCTTTCTACATGAAGGCGGTGGCGCATTTGCCACTTGCCGAGGTGATTGCACACCGCATCGTCTGGTCGGTGCCGATCGCAGCCGCGGTCCTGATCTGGGCCGGTCGCACGGCGGACTTCAAGGCGGCGATCCGCTCGCCCCGCACCATCGCCATGGCCGCGCTGACGGCGGCGCTGATCTCGGTCAACTGGGGCATCTATGTCTGGGCGATCGCCGTCGACCGCACCGTCGAGACAGCGCTGGGCTATTACATCAATCCGCTCGTCAACGTCGTGGTCGGCGCGCTGCTGCTTGGCGAACGGCTCGACCGGCTGCAGATCGCGGCGGTGGTGCTTGCCGCGGTTGCCGTCGCCGTGCTGACGATCGATGGCGGCAAACTACCCTGGGTGTCGCTGGCGCTGGCCTTTTCCTTCGCCGCCTACGCCTTCTTCCGCAAGACGCTGCCGATCGGCCCCAGCCAGGGTTTCCTGCTCGAAGTGCTTTTGCTGTCGGTGCCGGCGCTGGGCTACATCATTTTCCTGATCGCCACCGGGCAGGACCATTTCGTCTCCAGCAATGGCACCGACACCGCGCTGCTCATCGGCTGCGGGCCGGTGACGTCCGTGCCGCTGCTGCTGTTCGCCTTCGGTGCCAAGCTGCTGCGCCTCTCCACCATCGGCATCATGCAGTACATAGCGCCGACCATGGTGTTCCTGATTGCCGTGCTGATCTTCGACGAGCCATTCGGCACCACGCAGGCCATCGCCTTTGCCCTGATCTGGGCGGCTCTCGCGGTCTATTCCTGGTCCATGCTGGCGACGGCGCCGGGCTACATCTGTCCGAGCCGCCTGACGAAAAGATAGGTCACGCCCGCGATCAGCAGGGATACCGCCGTCACCACCCAGAAGCCCATGGGCGTGTTGACCAGCGGCAGGCCGCCGACATTCATGCCGAACAGGCCCGAGATGATGGTCATCGGCAACAGCACCGCCGTCATCACCGACAGCACATAGAGCAGCCGGTTCGACTGCGTCGTCAGCTTGGCCATCAGTTCGTCCTGCAGCAGCCGCGTGCGCGCCTGCAACTGCTCGCCGTCATAGTGCAGCGTCTGGGCGCGGTGCGAGAGCCGCGCCGCCATGTCGTTGATCGAATCCGGCAGGTCGTTGCGATGCGAATGGTCGAGATGGCGAAACAGATTGGTCAGCGTCGCCATCTGCCGATGGATGACCACCAGGTGCCGGCGCGCATCGACCAGCGCCTGCCGCTCATTGTGCCATGCGTCGCAGACGATACGGTCCTCGATACCGTCGAGACTGTCGCTGAGGGTCGCCAGTTCCGCCGCCATTCCGTCGAACGACTGTCCGACGACGGCCTCGATCAGCTCGGCCGGCGAACGGAATTTGCGCGATCCGTTCTCGATCGCCTTGCGGATGTTGTCGACCGATTGCAGCGGCTGCTTGCGGGCGCCGACCAGCATCGTATCGTTGAGGGCGAAGCGGAAATGGCCAAGCCCGCCGGCTTCCGCCGAATAGTCATGGCGCAGGTCCGGCAGATCGCCATAGAGCCAGTCATCCTCGAGGTCGATATGGCAGCCATGGCTGGCGGTCAGGAAGGCTTCGCGCACCGGCGCCGGCAAGGCCTGGTCGGCTCCGATCTCGTGGCGGGCGCGCATGTCGGAAAGCTGGTAGCTGCGCCACGTCCAGTGCGCCGCACCGGAATCCCTGGTGCGCACCCCTTCGGTGGTGAAGTGGTAGATGAAGAACAACCCGTGCTCATCGGGCAGGTAAGGCGACAGGTCGGTGCCTTCGGCGGGGAGGGCGATGTTCATGGCGGCTTCGCCGGTCTCTGATGCGGTCGGGGTCGCTGGGGCGGCCAGCTGCGATTCCTAACATGGCATCCCCGATTTAGTGTGACTGTTTCGTGACGATGTGCATCGCGGGCACGGGTCTCTACAGGACGCTGGTAATCCCGCCATCCACCAGCAGGGTCTGTCCGCTCACGAAGCTGGCGGCGTCGGACGCCAGGAATACGGCGGCGCCCGCGAGTTCCCGCACCTCGCCCCAGCGCCGCATCGGCGTGCGGCCGGTCAGCCAGGCGGAGAATGTCTCGTCGGCGACCAGTGCGTCGTTGAGCTCGGTCTTGAAATAGCCCGGCGCGATGGCGTTGACGCGCACACCGTGCTGGCCCCATTCGCCGGCCATCGACTTGGTGAGCATGGTGATGGCGCCCTTGCTTGCCGCGTAAGGCGCGATCGAGGGGCGAGCGAGCACGCTCTGCACCGAGGAGACATTGATGATCGACCCCCTTTGGCGCGCGATCATGCTCTTGACGACGGCCCGGCTCACCTTGAACACGCCGTCCAGATTGGTAGCCATCAGTGCGTCCCAGTCGGCGTCGCTAAAGCTCTCCAGCGGCGCCCGTCGCTGGATGCCGGCATTGTTGACCAGGATGTCGATCGGTCCGGTGCCGATTTCGGCCGCCGCGATCGCCTTGTCGACCGACTGGGTGTCGGTGACGTCGATCATCGCTTCAGCCACGGTGTGACCTTCGGCGCGCAGGCGCTCGCCGGCGGCTTTGAGTTCGTCGGCCTTGCGGCCGCCGATGGTGACGCGCGCGCCGGCGCTCGCAAGCGCCTCCGCGAAGGCAAGGCCCAGGCCGCGGCTGGCGCCGGTGATGAAGGCATGCTTGCCTTCGAGGCCGAACAGGCGGCCGAGATAGTCAGTCGAATGCAATTTGCACCTTCATCGCTGGCGATTTGTCGCTCGCCAGCGCGAAAGGCTGGTCTAGCCTCCGCGAGCGGCGGCACCAGCCTGCCGAATGGCTTGATGACATGCAAGGCGCTTGTCACCATGGCGCCTCGGGTTCCGTCAGCCTCAGCGCTTCGGGCCAAACCCTGGATAGGGGTTGAGCGGCACGATCGCCGCAATGTCCATCATGCCGGCCTTGACCAGCGGCAGAGTGGCGAGATGGCCGCGCACATCGGCATCGCTGCCGGCTTCGAACATCAGGCCGCTGCCGGGAATGTCACCGCGATTCCAGATCTGGCGCACCGCGCCTTCGGCATAAAGGGTGCGGCGCTGCTCGGCCTCGCCAGGCAGAACGGGTGCGAAATCGGCATCGGTGAACTTTTCCGTATTGCGGGTGAGAAGGGCAAGGAACTGCATTTTCGGTCTCCTGTTGTCAGCGGTTGATGACAGGAGATATCGCGCCAGGTGGTCAGACAGTCCAAGACTGATTAGGCTAAAGTTAAGACCTGGAAGGACTTGGTGTCGAGGAGAAAAAAATGTTCGACCTGCGCCAGATCAGATATTTCGTCACCGTCGCCGAAACCGGCAGCGTCGGTCGTGCCGCCGAACTGCTGCATATCTCGCAGTCGCCGCTCAGCCGGCAGATCATTCAGTTGGAGCAACAGCTTGGCGTCGCCCTGTTCGAGCGGGCAAAGCAGCGCGTTCATCTCAATGCCGAGGGCCGCGCCTTCCTGACCGAGGCCCGCGCCTTGCTGTCGAATGCGCGTCGGTTAGAGGAGCTTGGCCGCAACCTGGCCAGCGGTTCTGTCGGGCGCCTTGCCATCGGCTATGTCGAGGGTGCGGTCCATGCCGGGCTTGTCGCCGGCATGCTGCGCCAGTTCCGCCGCGACCGACCGAATTTTCATCTGCAGTTGAGAAGCCTGCGCTCGGCGGCGCAGATGGAGGCGCTTCGGCAGCGCTCGCTCGATCTGGGTTTGGTCTATGCGCCCGCGGCGGCCGATGATCCCGATATCGCCAGCACGCCGCTGCGCCACGAGCCGCTGGTGCTAGCCATTCCCGAGGATGATCCGCTGGCCGGTGTGCCCGACATCCAGCCGCGCCATCTCGATGGCCGCGTCTGGATCACAGTGGTGCGCCAGCCAGACGATACCAATCGTGGCCAGTTCCTCGCCGCTTGCGCCGAGGCTGGCTTCGTGCCCGACATCGCTTACGAGACGGCGGATCCGCTGACCTCGCTCGGGCTTGTCAGCGCCGGCCTTGGTCTGGCCACCGTGCAGGCGAGCCTACGCACGGCCGCGCCGCCCTCGATCATGTTCCGCGACATGCCATGGTTCGGGCGCACGGTTTCCATCCACCTTGCCTGGCGGCGGCAGGACCGGCGCGCGGTTATTGCCGATCTGCGGGAGGCCGCTCGGAGGGAGGGGAGTAGGGGAGTAGGGGAGTAGGGGAGTAGGGG
>NZ_JAIUGU010000008.1:0-258954 GCF_020164775.1 Mesorhizobium sp. ES1-6 | reverse complement strand
CTTCTTCGTCGCCAGCGGCGCACCGCCCTCGTTCGTGAGGCGTATATAGTCGCCACCTACCAAAACTGTCAACACCGCATTCCAAAGTTTTTGAACTTTTTGCGACAGAAATTTCGGACGCGGCTTGTGGATAGCCGACTGCCCCAGGGGAACAAAGGGTACCACGAGGGCGAGGCCGCGAAGGAGCCCTATTGCCGCCGCATTGCCGTTCGACACCAAGCGCAACAAGAGAGGCGCAAGCACAGCCGTGCAATGGCCTCTTTATGAGCCTCGTAACGGAGCGCGCGACAGGCCTTGCACATACTGGCACGCCGCCCGCTTTTCACAGTGCTCTATAAGAGAAGTGCACGAGGGGGGAATCGACCGGGGCCAGAGGCTTCGTTGACTTAACCTGCCGTGACAGGCAAATGTCATGGCCACAACAAAAGCGACAAGCCGTTCCGCCCGGGGAAGAAGCAGCCTTTCTGGATGCCAGACACGGAAGATGTCATAGCCGAACTCGGCAATGAGCCGCCGCTTATCGCGGATGGCCGCAGCGGCCCGCCCGATCGGCGTGAGGTTTCCGCGCGCTGGCTGTCGGGAACATTTCTCACCGGCGTCACCTCGAGCGTGCTGATGGGCGTCGCGCTGTTCGCCGCCCTTGACGGGCGACAGCAATTGGCGACGCCTCCCGAGATCGCCGAACTGATCGGCCTTACCAGCAATGGCGATTCCGGCGAAGTGGCAAAGACCACCAGGCTGGTGGCGCCGCGCCAGATCGCCAAGGCCAAGGATCGCCGGCGCATGGAAGTGTCGATGGTCACCAAGGTCGGCGATCGCGACGTCATCCACACCATGCCTTTCGTGCAGATCAAGATGGCGCTCGCCGCCGGCCACACCACCAGCCGCGCCTACCCGCCTTTCGACCCGATGCAGGTGTTCGGCGACGACGGCGACGACGCCCCCGCGCAGCCGGCGACCGCCTCGGCCGCGTCCGGCCAGATCTACGGCGCCAAGGTCGAAAGCGAAATGAGCTTGAAGACCGTCGATTTCCCCATCGAGACGGCCGCCTTCGACGAAAAGAGCGACCTGTCCGCCGATGAGGTGGAAAAGGTGGTGCGCGAAGCCGGCACCGATCTCAGCGACGGCGCCGTACAGGTGGCTTCGCTCCACTATGTCGATCCACAGCGATTCGGCGAAGCTTTTGCCGAGAGCATGGCCGGCTCCTACGACGTCAAGATCGTGCCGGAAAACGTCTCCGTTTCGCCGCGCGCCAATGCTGACGACCAGGCGCCGGCTTTCGCCGAGGAAATCATACCCTTCACCAAGGACACCGACCTCACCGAGGCCTTTGCCGATTCGGGCTATACGGGCGACGATGCCACCGGCATGGCCGAAGCGATCGCCAAGCTGTTGAACGCCCCGGCGCTCAAGGCCGGAACCGTGCTGCGTGTCGGTCTCGAGGTTCACGGCGATGCCGCCAAGGTCGTGCGCACCAGCGTCTACGACAAGACCACGCATATCGTCACCATCGCGCTCGACGACCGCGGCCAGTACGTGCCGGCGCAAGAGCCGGAGCCCAATCCCGAATTGCTGACGGCGTTCGACGATTCGTCGGCGCCGGTGGTGGTGCGCGGCAACCTGCCCAATGTCTATGACGGCATCTACCGCGCCGCCTATTCCTATGGCATGTCCAAGGCGATGACCCAGCGGCTGATCAAGCTGTTGGCATCCGATGTCGACTTCCAGTCCCGCCTCAATCCCTCCGACCGCCTCGAAGTGCTGTTCTCGCAGCCCGATGGCGATGATCAGACCTCGGATAGCTCCGAGCTTCTCTATGTCTCGGCAACCTTCGGCGGCACGACCCGCAATTTCTACCGCTTCCAGATGCAGGACGGCAGTACGGACTATTTCGACGAAGACGGCTCGAGCGCCCAGCAATTCCTGCTGCGCAACCCGTTGCCCGCCGGAAAATTCCGCTCCGGCTTCGGCGCCCGCAAGCATCCGATCCTCGGCTATGTCCGCATGCACACCGGCGTCGACTGGGCGGCCCCTATCGGCACGCCGATCATCGCCGCCGGCAACGGCGTGATCGAGAAGGTCGGCTGGGCAGGCGGCTATGGCAAGCAGATCATCATCCGCCATGCCAATGGCTACGAGACCTCGTACAATCACCAGAGCGCCTTTGCCAAGGGCATGGAGCCGGGCATGCACGTGCGCCAGGGCCAGACCATCGGCTATCTCGGCCAGACCGGCCTCGCCACCGGCCCGCACCTGCACTACGAACTGATCGTCAATGGCACCAAGGTGGATCCGATGCGCGTGCGCCTGCCGGTCGGCAAGGTGCTCAAGGGAGACGACCTCGTCGCCTTCAAACGCGAGCGCGAACGCATCGACGATCTCTTGAAGCAGGAAGATGGCAATTCGCTGAAGGTCGCCAGCGCCAAGATCGAAGGCTGAGTCCTGGAGCTGCCCAGCGCAGATACGCTGACCCGCTCTAACTCGTTGTTTTTACATCATTCCAAACGGAAAACCGCTGCATATTTTTGCTGGAATTGCGCCAGCCTCAGTCCTGCCGAGGTTCGGCCCGCGACCACGGCAGCGCCTCGCCGGAAATCGTCATCCATGCAATGACCGCCGAAAGCACGCATAGCAGCGCGGTCACCGCGGAAACGGCGGAAAAAGCGGCGTCGCTGGCGGCGACCCTCGCCGCATCGAGTGCCGGCGCAAGGCCGATCGGTGCCGGTTCGCCAAAGCCGGGAACGCCGGGCGCGGCATTTATCTCCAGCGTTTTGGCATAGACCCAGGCAGCGAGCGACCCCATTGCCGCCACCGCGATCAGGCCCCCGATGCGTGAGACGGCGTTGTTGATACCGGAAGCAGCCCCGGTATCCTTGTCTTCCACAGCCGTCATGATCGCGGTGGACAATGGCGACACGACCAACGCCATGCCGAGCCCCATCAGCGCCATCAAGGGGAAGATGCCTGTCCAGAAATGGTGAAAACCGGCATGGGCGAGCAACGCCAGCCCGGCGAAGGCAACCGCCACGATCAGGCTGCCGCAGGCAATCGGAAACCGTGGCCCGATCCGGTCCGACAGCGTGCCGACGGGTCCCGACAGAAGCGCGATCGATGCCGACAGCGGCAGGAAGATGAAGCCGACCTCGGCCGTGCTTAGCCCCCAGCCGGCGATCAGCACCATCGGCAGATAGAAGAGATTAGCCGACAGCGCGAAATAGAGGAAGAAGGTCGCGACATTGGCACCTGCGAAAGCACCGATGCGAAACAGGCTGAGGTCGATCATCGGCTCGCGCCGCCGCTGTTCGAACAGGATAAACACGACAAGCAGCACGGCCCCGGCGGCAATGCTCGGCCCCGCCATATGGCCTTCGCCGCTGGAACTCATCGAAGTCAGCCCGTAGGCGAGCGCACCGAAGGCAAGCGTCGCAAGCGCCCCACCGCCAAGGTCAAGGCTACGTTTCTCCGTCGGCGCATCGGCCGGAATCTTGGCGAGCAAAAGATAGATCGAGACCAGGCCAAGCGGCAGATTGACGGCGAAGATCGCCCGCCAGATACCGCCGCCAAAAGCGGACAGCACAAGGCCGCCGAGCACCGGACCCAGTGCGGTTGTCAGCGCCGAGGCCGCCGCCCAGATGCCGATTGCCCGGCCGCGTTCTTTCTTTGGGTAGGCCTTGGCGATGATGGCAAGACTTCCCGGCACCATGATCGCGGCTCCAATGCCCTGGAGCGCGCGAAACGCTATCAGTACCACGGCGTCTGGCGCCAGCGCGCAGGCCAGCGAGGCGGCAACGAACAGCACAATGCCAGCCACGAAAGCCCGGCGCAGCCCGAACCGGTCGCCAGCGGCGCCCCCGGCAAGGATCAGCGCCGAGAGCGTCAGCGCATAGGCATTGGAAATCCACTGCGCCTCGGCCAGACTGGCACCGAGGTCTACGCGGATCGCCGGCATGGCGATGGCCAGGATCGATCCGTCGATGAAGCCGAGCGCCGAGGCCAGGATCGCCGCGATCAAAACATAGCGCCGCTGCGATTGCGGGCAGAACGTGCCATTCGCGACCGGAGCGGTCAGCGGAACGGCGGCGGCTTCATTGGGTGAATGCATGCCACCCAAATTAGACCGGCGGCGCGCGGGCAACAACCCGCCAGAGGCATGCTGTCCTTGAACCCAGCCATATTGCCAGGGATCGTATCCATCACGATGCAAACCGCGGCCGTCATGTTAGGTTTGCCCGAGAGCCACAGGCGGGAGAAATCGATGAAGCGTCCACTCGAAGCATCGGTCGAAGGGCGCGGCCGTATTGTCGGTATCACCGATGGCGTGTTCGCCATCGCACTCACCCTAATCGTGCTCGAGATCAGGGTGCCGGCCCATGAGACGATCCATTCCGAAAACGATCTGCTTGCCGCCATCGCGGCACTGGCGCCGCGCTTCCTCACCTATGCCTTGAGCTTCCTGACACTGACCATCTTCTGGTTTGGCCAGCAGGCGCAGCATGGGCTGATCGCCAAGTCCGACAGGCGGCTCGCGACGCTGAACCTCTGCTTTCTCGCCTTCATCGCGCTCCTGCCGTTCTCGACCGATCTTCTGGCCGACTTCCTCGAGTTCAGGATCGCGGTGCTGGTTTACTGGCTCAACCTGTTGATGCTCGGCCTCACGCTGTTCGCCAGCTGGCGCTACGCGGATAAGAACGGCTTTGTCGCGGAAGATGTTGACGCGCAAACGAGGCGCACGGTCTATCTGCGCATCGTCAAGGCGCAAATCCTGTGGGCGGTCGGCGCCGCACTCTGCCTGATCGACCCGCTGCTCAGCGTCGGCTTCATTCTGGTCATGCAGTTGATCTATGCCGCGGGGCTACGCGGCTCATTGCTGCGCAACGTCATCGGCTGAAGGTCCGCCAACGAATTCCACGGTAACGCCTGGCGACACCAGCTTGGCGAGCTCGCGCGCGTCCCAGTTCGTCAGGCGCACGCAGCCATGGCTTTCGGTCTTGCCGATCTTCGACGGTTCGGGCGTGCCATGGATGCCGTAGGTCGGTTTGTCCAAGGCGATCCACACCGACCCGACAGGTCCGTTGGGACCTGGTGGAACGGTAAGAACCTTGTCGTTCTCGCCCTGCTTGAAATTGATGTTCGGATTATAGGTGTAGTTCGGGTCGAGCGCGATGCGCGACACGGCGTGGATGCCGGTGGGCGACGGCGTGTCCGCCGAGCCGATGGTGGCGGGATAGGCTGCCACCAGCTTGCCGCCCGCATCGTAGGCGTACACCTCTTTCTTGGTCTTGTCGGCGACGATGCGTGCGACCGGCGTCGACACCAGCTTGCCGAAATTGGCGACCTTGATGATCGTGCCGGGGCGGTTGAAGTCGAGACCCTTGTTGATCGACTTCAGATAGTTCTCGTCCATGTGGAAGCGCTCCGCGAGCGCCTCGGTGACAGAGGTGTAGCACATGCAGTTGAGCTGCGCCTTCTGGCTGTAGTCTTCCGGGATGGAGGCGACATACGGCCCGGCTGCATCCTCGGCCGTGATGGTGTAGTTGGCGAAGGCATCGCCGCCGGATTGCGAGAGTGCCGACTGGATGCCGACCGCATCGGTCGATTTGAGGCTGCTGCCGTTGATCTCGTTATAGGCGGCGATCGCCTTGTCGACATTCGAACCGAAACGCCCGTCGATGACACCAGGCGAAGCGCCGCCCCGATCGAGCAGCACCTGGAGCGCTGCCACATCCTGGCGCGCGCCAAGTGAAAGCGATGGGTCGACCGTGGTCTTGCCGCCGGCCTTCGGCGGCATTGCCGTCTGGTCGGAGGGCGCCGCCTGTTCCGCCGGAACCGCCGGCTGGAGGGAGTCTATCGACGCCTCGTTCAGCGGCTGGCGCTTGATGGCGCGCGGCTCCGCCGGCTGCGGGGCATCGGGATAATTGTCGTCGTAACTGCCATCGTCCCGCGGCGCCGGCGGATAGGCATCGACGGAATTGTTGCTGTCAGGATCATATTCGTCGGCTGGCGGCGGGATGACCCGGCCTTCCTCTTCCAGCTGCTTGCGGCGAAAGCGGGCCATGTCCTGGGGATCGTCGAGATAGTAGCGGTCATCGTCGGCGGGGGCGCGGCCCAACTCGCGCATACGCGACTCGCGGCGTAGCGCGCGACGGTCAAGCCGTGTCTGCGGCGGCTGAATGGCGATCACCTTGCCTGTGTCCGCATCGACGATGACGCGATTGCCCCTAGCGTCGTAATAGATGTCGAGATTGCCGTCCTGGGCCAGCAGAATGCCGCCGCTCCCGGCCGTGCGGACAGGCTGGGCGGCGCCGTCATGTGTCGGTGCGGCGAACGCATTGGAAAACACCAGGCCCGCGGCAAGCACCGAAAGGGTGAAGATAGTGCGCAGCATCGTGGCGAAACTCTCCGGTCCGTATGTGCCGCCGCCCGGCGTTGTTCGGTTCGGCGAATCCCTTCGCCAGCAAACCAGTTACCCAGCATATGGTTCCAACATGAACCGGGCATGAAGATGGCGGTTTTCCGCCGCCTCAAAGAATATTAGCAAAGCCCCAATTCCTTGCGCGCCTGCTTCGTCAGCTTCAGGCCAACCAGGCGGTGGCTCTCGCGCAAATAGTCCTTCAGCGCGCCATCATCCATGCTCTGGCTTGTCCGACGCTGGATCCACTTCATGCCACGCGAAGCAAGATAGGGCGCCGGGCGCAATCCTGGCTGCTCCTTGAGCACGTCATAGGCGATGTCGGAACATTTGAAGGTGACGAAGAGCTGCTGGCCCTGGTCCCAACCACCGATCGCGAACATCTTGGCCCCGACCTTCCAGACATGCGCGCCGCCCCACTGGACGACATGCGTGGTCGATGGCAGCGAGGCGCAGAAGCCGTTGTAGTCGTCCAGCGTCATTCACCCCCCGCCGATTGCATGAAAACGCCGCGCGTCCGGTGGACGCGCGGCGTTTGGAATCAGGCCGCCGCTTCGGCCGCGACGATCGTCGGCTTGGAGCGGAAATTCAGCCGGTCGGAGCCAGCCGTGACCTTGACCGTCGAGCCATCCAGGATCTCGCCAAGCAGGATCTTCTCCGCCAGCGGATCCTGCAGTTCCTTCTGCATCACCCGCTTCAGCGGCCGGGCGCCATAGGCAGGGTCGTAACCCTTGGCCGCCAGCCACTCAATCGCCTCGGGATCCAGCGACAGCGTGATCTTGCGATCGACAAGCAGGCTCTCCAGCCGCTTGAGCTGGATCTCGACGATGCGATCCATGTCCTTGCGGCGCAGCCTGTGGAACAGGATCACCTCGTCGACGCGGTTGAGGAACTCCGGCCGGAACGATGCCCTGACCACGCCCATCACCTCGTCGCGCACCGCATCGACATCCTGGTCCTCGCCGAGATTGACCAGATATTCGGCGCCGAGATTCGACGTCATGATGATCAGCGTGTTGCGGAAGTCGACCGTGCGGCCCTGTCCGTCGGTGAGCCGGCCGTCATCGAGCACCTGCAACAGCACGTTGAACACGTCCGGATGCGCCTTCTCGATCTCATCGAACAGCACGACCTGATAGGGCCGGCGCCGCACCGCCTCGGTCAGCGCGCCGCCCTCCTCATAGCCGACATAGCCGGGAGGGGCGCCGATCAGCCGGGCAACCGAGTGCTTTTCCATGAACTCCGACATGTCGATGCGCACCAGGGCGCTCTCGTCGTCGAACAGGAAGCTCGCCAATGCCTTGGTGAGTTCCGTCTTGCCGACGCCCGTCGGTCCGAGAAACATGAACGATCCGATCGGCCGGTTCGGATCCTGCAAGCCGGCACGCGCACGTCGCACCGCTTTCGAGACAGCCTGCACCGCTTCGCCCTGGCCGACGACACGCTTGCCGATCTCGTCTTCCATGCGCAACAGCTTGTCGCGCTCGCCCTGCAGCATCTTGTCGACCGGAATGCCGGTCCAGCGCGACACGATATGGGCGACATGGTCGGGCGTGACCACTTCCTCGACCATACCGGCCTTGCCGTCCTGGGCTTCGGCCTCCTTCAGCTTCTTTTCCAGTTCCGGGATCTTGCCATAGGCAAGCTCGCCGGCGCGCTGGAATTCACCCTTGCGCTGGGCAATGGCAAGGTCGTTGCGCGCCTCGTCGAGCTGCTTCTTCAGATCGGCGGCAAGCCCGAGCTTCTGCTTCTCGGCCTGCCACTTGGCGGTAATCTCGGTCGATTCCTCCTCGAGGCCGGCGAGTTCCTTTTCCAGGCGGGCAAGCCGGTCCTTCGAAGCCTCGTCCTTCTCGACCTTCAGCGCCTCGCGCTCGATCTTGAGCTGCATGATGCGGCGGTCGACTTCGTCCAGCGCCTCGGGCTTGGAATCGACTTGCATCCTGAGCCGCGAAGCGGCTTCGTCGACCAGGTCGATCGCCTTATCCGGCAGGAAGCGGTCGGCAATGTAGCGGTTGGACAACGTTGCCGCGGCCACCAGCGCCGAATCGGAGATCCGCACCTTGTGGTGCTGCTCGTATTTTTCCTTCAGGCCGCGCAGGATCGAGACCGTGTCCTCCACGGTCGGCTCGTCGACGAAGACGGGCTGAAAGCGGCGGGCAAGGGCCGCGTCCTTCTCGACATGCTTGCGGTATTCATCCAGCGTGGTCGCGCCGACGCAGTGCAGCTCGCCGCGCGCCAGCGCCGGCTTCAGCAGGTTCGACGCATCCATGGCGCCATCGGCCTTGCCGGCGCCGACCAGCGTGTGCATCTCGTCGATGAACAGGATGATGTTGCCACTGGCCGAGGTGACTTCCGAGAGCACGGCCTTCAGCCGCTCCTCGAACTCGCCGCGATATTTGGCGCCGGCGATCAGCGCGCCCATGTCGAGCGCCATCAACTGCTTGTCCTTCAGCGATTCCGGCACGTCGCCATTGACGATGCGCAGCGCCAGGCCTTCGGCGATCGCCGTCTTGCCGACGCCAGGCTCGCCGATCAGCACCGGATTGTTCTTGGTGCGGCGCGACAGCACCTGAATGGTGCGGCGGATCTCGTCGTCGCGGCCAATCACGGGGTCCAGCTTGCCTGCGCGGGCATCGGCGGTCAGGTCGCGCGCATACTTCTTCAGCGCGTCATAGCCCTGTTCGGCACTCGCCGAATCGGCCGTGCGGCCCTTGCGAACGTCGTTGATGACCTGGTTCAGCGCCTGCGCGGTGACGCCGGCCTTGGCCAGGATTTCGGCCGTCTTTGCCGATTTCTCCATGGCCAGCGCCTGCAGCAGCCGTTCGACGGTGACGAAGCTGTCGCCGGCCTTCTTGGCCAGGTCCTCGGCGGTCGAGAACACCTTGGCCAGCGGCTGCGCCAGATAGAGCTGGCCATTGCCACCCTCCACCTTGGGCATCGCCTCGAGCGCCGTCTCGACGCCGAGCTTGACGTCGCGGACATTGCCGCCGGCGCGCTCGATCAGCGACGCGGCCAAGCCCTCGTCATCGTCGACAAGCACCTTCAAAATGTGTTCGGGGGTGAATTGCTGATGGTTTCGGGAGAGCGCCATGGTCTGCGCGGACTGGATAAAGCCGCGCACGCGCTCGGAGTATTTCTCAAGGTTCATATCTGTCTCCTTCCATCACCGGCCCGCTTTGCGGCACCGGATCAGATTGCGGTGACGGACCCGCCCATTCGAGCCGGATCCTGTTCAGGCCAGATATGGTGCATGGACCCCGGTCCCTCAAGACGTCTCGATAGGGGTGAACGCATAATATTCCACGTCAGCCCAAACGAAAACGGCGGAGATTTCTCTCCGCCGTTCAATGTCTTGCAGTGCAGTTCGATCAGTTGTCGATGTCGGCGATCACGGGGTCGGCGCCGCCGCTCTCGGCCGGAGCCGCTGACGTCTCGCCGGCATCCGTATTGTCGCTGCCGCCCTCGATCTGATCGGGGTTGGTGCGTGGACGGCGTGGACGGCGCGGACGCTTGGCGGCACCGTTCTCGGCGGCGGCTTCGTTGAGCTCGGCCTGGGCCGCAAGACCTGCTGGCGAGAGACCGGCTGGCGAAAGACCGGCTGGCGAAAAATTCTCGAACCGCGGAGTAGGCTCGGCCGCCGGCACGGTCTCGGCCGGCGAAGCAGGCTCCGCCTGGACTTCCGTCTGCCCCGTGGACTCGTTGCGTTGCTGCTGATTGCCTTGTTCAGCCGCGGCATAGTCGCGCTGGCCGTTCTGACCATAGCCGCCATTGGGGCGGCGATCGCGGTGGCGCCCGCCATTGTTGTCGCGGCCGCCATTGTTGCGCCCGTTATTGTCGCGCCCGCTGTTGTCGCGCCCGCTGTTGTCTCGCCCGCTATTGTCTCGATTGTCGCGGCCGTTCTCCCGGTTCAGCGCAACCTCGGCCGGCATGCCCTCGATCACCGGCTGCGGGCCGGCGCCATGGTTGACGACGGGAATCTGCGAATCGGAACCGGCGCTGTTGCCCGCTCCGCCGTTGCCGGCATTGTCGAACTCGTCGCGATCCTCATCGCCGTCCTCGTCGAACTCGTCGCGGTTCTGCTGGACGTTCTGGATCGGCATCTGCGCCTGCGCGGCGGCGATGATGCGATTGTAGTGCTCGGCGTGCTGGAGGTAGTTCTCCGCCATCACCCGGTCGCCGGAGCTGTGCGCATCGCGGGCCAGGGTGGCATATTTTTCGGCGATCTGCTGAGCCGATCCACGGATCTTCACGTCCGGGCCGTTGCTCTCGTAGTTGCGCGTCAGGGGATTAGGTCCCTTGCGGTTGTTGTTGTTATTATTATTGTTATTGCCACCGCCGCCGCCATTGTTGTTGCGACCGCGCATGCGCCTGTTCTGCTGTTGTGGCCTCATTAGACTCTCTTCATAGTGAAATTTTCGAAAAACTCTTCACGAACGGAGGCGCTCATGCGGCCAGCCGTTTCGTCTCTTCACCGGCGTTCGCCCGCATCGATTGCGTTGGCGCCACGTGCCATCCTGTTCCGGTTACATCACTTTCCGGACGATTCCCGCACGAAGCATGGGCGTCGTTTGCGCAAGAAGGCAGCTATTTCCAAGGAAACCGAATCGCTAAGAGCACTGCCTGCTTCGTCTCATCCGGTTAGGCGACCCTAGCCGCATTCCCCGGTATTGCCAAGCGGTTTTTTCGCACTGCGTCAAGACGTTGCCCGTTGAAAAACAAGAACCCTGTCGTTTCCGCCGAGATCGCCAAACACCTTGCCGGCCGTGTAACCGGCCGCGCGAAATATATCGTTGACCTCGTTGCATTGTGTGTGGCCGATCTCGACCGCAATTCTGCCTTCGGCTTCCAGAAACCTTGCCGCCTCCGCGGCTATGATCCTGTAGGGGTTCAGCCCATCCGCGCCGCCATCAAGGGCCAGACGCGGGTCGAAATCGCGGACCTCGTCCTGCAGATTTCCAATGTCTTGTGTGGGTATATAGGGAGGGTTTGCGGCAATTACATGGTATCGGCCGGAAACTTTTTCGAACCAGTCCGACTGTAGCGTCGCGAACCGGTCGCCGAGCCCGGATTGCCCGGCATTGCGGGTCGCCGTGGCCAGAGCGCCGCCGGAGATGTCGACACCGGTGGCGGTCGCCGCCGGCACGACGCTCAACAGCGCCAGGGCGATGGCACCCGTGCCGGTGCCGAGGTCGAGAATGCGGCATACCCCCTCCCGTGCGGCCATGGCCTTGACGAAGGGCAGCACCGCCTCGACCAGCGTTTCGGTGTCCGGCCGCGGCTCGAGCGTCTCCGGCGACAGCGACAGGCGCAAACCGTAGAATTCGCGATAGCCCAGGATGCGATGCACCGGCTCGCCACCGGCCCGCCGCCTCAGGGCGCCGTCGATCGCGGCGATGGCGTCTGCGTCGATCTTGCGTTCGGGGTCGGTAATGGCTTGCGTTCGCGTCGTGCCGGAATAGTGCTCGACGATCAGCCGCGCGTCGAGCGCGGGATCCTCGACACCGGCTTCGGCAAGCCTGGCCCGCGCCTCCCGCAGCAGCGCCCCCAGCGCCACGGGCAGTTGCTCAGCCATCGAGGCCGATATCGGCCAGCAGCTTCGACTGGTGATCGGCGATCAGCGCGTCGACGATTTCGTCGAGTTCACCCATCATCACCCGGTCGAGCTTGTAGAGCGTCAGGTTGATGCGATGGTCGGTGACCCGGCCCTGCGGGAAATTGTAGGTGCGGATGCGTTCCGAGCGGTCGCCCGACCCGACCTGCGACTTACGCGATTCGGAACGTTCCTCGTCCGCCTTGCTGCGTTCCATGTCGTAGAGCCGGGCGCGCAGGATCTGCATGGCCTTGGCCCGGTTCTGGTGCTGCGACTTCTCCGCCTGCACCACCATGATGCCGGTCGGCAAATGGGTGATGCGCACCGCCGAATCGGTGGTGTTGACGTGCTGGCCACCGGAGCCCGACGCCCGCATCGTGTCGATGCGGATGTCCTCGGCCCTGATATCGATGTCGACCTCTTCGGCTTCCGGCAGCACGGCGACGGTGGCAGCGGACGTGTGGATGCGCCCGCTGGCTTCGGTCGCCGGCACACGCTGCACGCGATGCACGCCGGATTCGAACTTCAGATGGGCGAACACGCCCTTGCCCGAGATCGTGGCGATGATTTCCTTGAAGCCGCCGGCATCGCCGTCGCTCGCCGATACCGTTTCGAACCGCCACCCGCGTTCGGCGGCGTAGCGCTCATACATCCGAAACAGGTCGCCGGCGAAGAGCGCCGCCTCATCGCCACCGGTGCCGGCGCGGATTTCGAGGATGGCGTTCTTGTCGTCGGCGGCATCCCTGGGCAGGAGCAGGATCTGGATGTCCTTCTGCAGCGCCTCGATGCGCTCCTCGACGCCGGGCAGATCGGCTTCGGCGAGCGCCCGCATCTCGGCATCGGTGCCCTTGTCGGCGAGCATCGCTTCGAGGTCGGCCTGCTCGTGCTCGGCCGAGCGCAATTCCCTGACCTTGGCCACCATATCCTGCAATTCGGCATATTCCGACGCCATCTTCACATAGGCATCCGGCGCCGGTCCGGCCGACATCTGGGCTTCGAGCATCTCGAAACGCTTGACGACTTGATCCATGCGATCGCGGGGCAAATTGACCATGACGGGGCTGCTACAACGGGATCGAGCGGTCGTCGGCGAAGGCCTGCAGCAACGCCCGCATCGGCAAGCCCTGCGCCGGCGCCATCAGATTGTCGTCGAAGAACGCCTTCAACTCCTCCAGCGGCAACTCCGTCAGCATGGCCTTGACCGGACCGATCGAGGCCGGCGACATCGAGATCGAGCGGAAACCGAGGCCGATCAGCGCCATCGCCGAGATCGGCTTGCCGGCGAGTTCGCCGCACAAGGTGACCGGCGTGTGATTGCGGGCGCCGGCGTCGGCGATCTGCTTGAGCACACGCAGGAACGGCGCCGACAGCGTATCGAAGCGGTTGGCCAGTTGCGTGTTGCCACGGTCGACCGCCATCACGAACTGGAACAGATCGTTCGACCCGACAGAGACGAAGTCGACCGCCTTCATCAGTTCGTCGAGCTGGAACAGGAGCGACGGCACTTCCAGCATGGCGCCCAGCTTGAGGCTGGTCGGCAGGTGGTGGGCGAAGCGCGAGAGGTGCCGCACCTCGCGGTCGATGATCTCGCGCGCCTGGGCGATTTCGCCGAGCTCGGTCACCATCGGCAGCATCAGCTTGAGCTCACGCCCGCCGCTGGCCTTGAGCAGGGCGCGGATCTGGGTGCGCAGCAAGCCCGGCCGGTCGAGCGTCAGGCGGATCGCGCGCCAGCCGAGCGCGGGATTTTCTTCCTGGATCGCGCCCTTGAAATAGGGCAGCACCTTGTCGCCACCGATGTCGATGGTGCGGAAGGTGACCGGTTTGCCACGGGCGGCCTCGAGCACGTCGCGATAGAGTTTTTCCTGGGCCTCCGCACGCGGAAAGGTCGAGGCGACCATGAACTGCAATTCGGTGCGAAACAGGCCGATGCCGGCCGCGCCCGCCTCGGCCAGTTGCGGCAGATCGACGGCAAGCCCGGCATTCATCAAGAGATCGACCTGGACACCGTCCCTGGTCGTCGACGGCTTCTTGCGCAGCTCGCGGTAAACCTCTTGCCGGCGCGCCCTGAAACGCACCTTTTCAGCATAGGCGGCTTCGAGATCGGATTGCGGCCGCAGATGGATTGCGCCTTCCTCGCCGTCGACGATGATGGGGTCGCCGTTTTCCGCCATGGAAACGGCGCCCTTCATCTGGCCGGCGACCGGAATGCCCATGGCGCGCGCGACGATGACGACGTGGCTGGTGGCGGCACCATCCTCGAGCACCAGGCCACGCAGCTTGTCGCGAGGGTAATCGAGCAGTTCGGCGGCGCCCATCGAGCGGGCGACGATGATGGCATCCTTCGGCAGCGAGGCCGCGACATCCTCGGGCCCACGTCCCATCAGCTGCCGCAGCAGCCGGTTGGCGAGGTCGTCGAAATCGCTCATCCGCTCGCGCAGATAGGGATCGGTCATGTGCAGCATGCGGGCGCGCATGTCGCTCTGCACCTTTTCCACCGCCGCCTCCGCCGTCAGGCCGTTGCGGATCGCTTCTTCCAGCCGGCGCACCCAGCCGCGGTCGTTGGCGAACATCCGGTAGGCTTCCAGCACCTGGCGATGCTCGCCCTCGAAGGCGACATCGCGGCGCTCCAGCATGTCGTCGATCGAGAGCCTGAGCGAACCGAGCGAGGCTTCGAGCCGGCGAACCTCTTCCTCACTGTCCTCGTTGAACAGATTGGTGACGACGATGCGCGGCTCGTGCAGCACGACATGGCCAAGCCCGACACCGTCGTTGAAGGACAGCCCCGTGAAGCTCACCGGCCGGCGCAGATCGAGTTCCAGCCCGGGCCGGGTCAGCCGCGCCAGATCGCCGGTGGCGATCATCTCGGCGATGACCATGGCGGTGGTTTCCAGCGCCTCGACCTCGTCGTCGCGGTAATGGCGCATGGTCTTGTTCTGGACAACCAGGACGCCCAGCGTGCGCCCTGCCCTGAGCACCGGCACGCCGAGGAAGGAATTGTAGATCTCTTCCCCGGTCTCCGGCAGATAGGCGAAGGCCGGATGTTCCTGCGCGTTGGACAGGTTGAGCGGCCTGGCACTTGCGGCGATGGTGCCGACCAGGCCTTGTCCCAGCCGCAGCTGCGCCAGGTGGACGGCGTTCGGGTTCAGACCTTCGGTGGCGTAGAGTTCGAGTACCGAATCGGCGCGCAGCACGTAGAGCGAGCAGACTTCGGCGACCATGTTGGAGGCGATGTCGCGCACGATGCGGTCAAGCCGCTCCTGCGGCTCCAGCGGCTCCTGCATGAGCTCGCGGAGCCGTTTCAGCAAAACGCGCGGGCCAACGGCCGTGTCACGCATCGCGGCTTCTTCTCCAATGGGCATTTTGCCCGCCGCAGTTTCCACTGCGACCGGCGCACACGCAACAACTCAAATCGTTCTCGCTACTGCTTATCCAGACCGTAGACGGAATGCAAAGTACGAACCGCGAGTTCAGTGTATGGACCGTCGATCAGTATCGAAATCTTGATCTCGGAGGTCGTGATCGCCCGGATGTTGATCGACTTGTCGGCCAGCGCCTTGAAAGCGGTGGCTGCAACGCCCGCATGGCTCCTCATGCCGATGCCGATGACCGAAACCTTGGACATGCCGGCTTCCGACTGCACGACATCGTAGCCGACTTCGGCTTTCAGATTTTCGAGCACGTGAAGCGCCTTGTCGACGTCGCCCGAGGGCACGGTGAAGGTCATGTCGGTGAACTTGCCGTCCTCGGAGATGTTCTGGACGATCATGTCGACATTGATGTTGGCCTCGGCCAGCGGCCCGAAAATGCCGGCGGCGACGCCCGGGCGGTCGCCGACGCGGCGCAGCGAAATCTGGGCCTCGTCCTTGGCGTAGGCAATTCCGGTGACGACCTGCTGTTCCACGATCTCTTCCTCGTCGCAAATGAGCGTTCCCGGAGGATTGAGCAAATCCCCCATTCCGGGCGCGTCGGGATCGTCGAAGGACGACCGCACGAAGGTACGCACCCTGTGCACCATGGCAAGCTCGACCGAACGCACCTGCAGAACCTTGGCGCCGAGCGAGGCCATTTCAAGCATTTCCTCGAAGGAGATCTTGGCCAGCCGGCGCGCCTTGGGCTCGATGCGCGGATCGGTGGTGTAGACCCCGTCGACGTCGGTGTAGATGTCGCAACGGTCGGCCTTGACCGCCGCGGCGATGGCGACGGCACTGGTGTCGGAACCGCCGCGGCCCAGCGTGGCGATCCGGTTGTCCGGGCCGATGCCCTGGAAACCGGCAATGACGGCCACCTGCCCCTCGCCGAAGCGCTTGATCAGGAATGCCCCGTCAATGTCGAGGATGCGCGCCGCGCCATGCGCGTTGTCGGTCTTGATCGGGATCTGCCAGCCCTGCCAGGACCGCGCATGCACGCCCATGTTCTGCAAGGTGATGGCGAGAAGGCCGGCGGTGACCTGTTCGCCGGAAGCGACGACGGCGTCATATTCGCGCGCGTCATGCATCGGCGAAGCTTCGCGCGTCCAGCCGACCAGCTCGTTGGTCTTGCCGGCCATCGCCGAGACCACTACCGCCACCTCGTGACCTGCGTCGACCTCGCGTTTGACGTGACGCGCCACATTGCGGATGCGGGCGATGTCGGCGACGGAGGTTCCGCCGAATTTCATCACGATACGCGCCATGGAAGCGAAATGCCTTTGACTGAAACCGGCCACCTGCCAAACCTGGGAGCCGAAAACGGAAGAAAACGCCCGGCTGGCGCCGGCCACTGAATGCGCGGCCTCCTTAGCCAAATGACGAGGGTTTCGCAAGGCTGCGGCCGATCGCAAGCTTCAAGAAGACGGCATATTGCCTTACAGGCTTGCGCCGCTTACCAAATGCTGCCCGCGGGGAATTCCTTTTGGTTCGGCATAACAGATGATTGCTCGGCTTCGGCGCGCCACGCGATTGCAATCGCTTCCGCTTGTCGCGGGCTTCGCCGTGCTGGCGCTGATCGTCGGCACCCGTGCCGTGCTCGTCGAGAGCCAGAGAGCCAATCGTGCGGCCGCGCGCGAGACGATCGAGTATCAGGAACAGCTTTCCGGTCTGCTTTCATTGGCCCAGGACGCCGAGAGCGGTCAGCGCGGCTACCTGCTGACCGGTGAAAAATCCTATCTCGAGCCCTACCGGAAGGCCGTCGAGGCCATCCCCGGACAGCTCGCCCGTATCGACGCCATGACGGCTGCGGACGACCAGCTCGTCCAGCAGGTCAGCCACATCAAGGACGCGCTTTCGCAAAAGCAGGCCGAGCTGTCGCAGACAATCGCGCTCTACGACCGGGGCGATGCGGCAAAGGCCCTGCAACTGGTCCGCAGCGGCCAGGGCAAGGCCGCCATGGACGAGATCCGCGCCAGCATGGACACGATCCGGCGGATCGGCGCCGCCGCCGTGGCCGCGCGCGACGCCCACACCGACCGAGTCGAGGCCTGGCTGCGCATCGGCTCACTGGCAGCGTTGCTGGCGATCTTCCTCCTGGCCGCCTACACCATCCGTCAATCCCGCCGCCGCTTCCGCGAGGTCGCCACGGCCCAGGAAGAGTTGATGCGCAAGAACATCGAGCTCGGCAACGAGATTCAGACGCGTGAAAAGGCCGAATCCCAGATACGCCAGATGCAGAAGATGGAAGCGGTCGGGCAATTGACCGGCGGCATAGCGCATGACTTCAACAACATGCTGGCGGTCATCCTCAGCGCCATGAACCTTGCCCAGCGCAAGCTGAAGCGTGGCGAACATGACATCGAAAAACTCGTCGAGGCCGCGACCGACGCAACCAACCGTGCCGCCAATCTGACCTCCCGCCTGCTTGCCTTCTCGCGGCTGCAGCCGCTGGCGCCGCAGGTTGTCGATGCCAACCGCCTGTTGACGGGCATGTCCGATCTTCTGCGCCGTGCGCTCGGCGAAGGCATTCGCATCGAAACGGTGCTGGCGGGCGGCCTGTGGAAAACTCATGCCGATCCCAGCCAGATCGAGAACGCGATCCTCAATCTTGCCGTCAATGCCCGCGATGCCATGGACAATGACGGCAAGTTGACCATCGAGACCGCCAACAGCCACCTCGACGAGGCCTATGCATCCACGCACGCCGAAGTCGCGCCTGGCCAATATGTGATGATCGCGGTGACCGACGCCGGCGCGGGCATGTCGCCGGAAGTCATTTCCAAGGCCTTTGAGCCCTTCTACACGACCAAGCCGGTCAACAAGGGCACGGGACTTGGGCTGAGCCAGGTGTTCGGCTTCGTCAAACAGTCGGGCGGCCACGTCAAGATCTACTCCGAGATCGGCGAAGGCACGACGGTCAAAATCTATCTGCCGCGGTTTTTCGGGCCGGAGGAGCCGGCGGCACCCGCCGGGCCCGGCAAGAGCGCCGTCAGGGTCACCGAGACGATCCTCGTCGTGGAGGACGACGCCCGCGTGCGGGCCGCCACGACGGGGGTCATGCGCGAACTCGGCTACACCGTCATCCAGGCCGGGAGCGGCGAGGAGGCGCTTCAGAAGCTCGCCGCGACCCCTGGCATCGCCCTGCTTTTCACGGACATCGTCATGCCGGCGATGAATGGCCGCAAGCTCGCCGAGGAGGCGGCCGCACGCCGGCCCGGGTTGAAAGTCGTCTTCACCACTGGTTTCACCAGGAACGCCGTGGTCCACAACGGCGTGCTCGACCATGACGTGCACTTCCTGGCCAAGCCCTTCACCATGGAGCAGCTGGAAGCGAAGCTGCGCGACGTGCTGGACACGAATTAGGCTGGCCTTTGGTCGGCCAGTCACTTTGTCAGCATTGAAAATTGTTGCCTTGACATTCGATGCCTCACGCCCGACTTCCTAGCGTTCGAGGAGACCAACCGAATGCCTGAGCCCCGACGATCGACGATCGATGCCGGAGAAGTGGAACGCTTTTCCGCCCTTGCCGCCGAATGGTGGAATCCGAACGGCAAGTTTCGTCCGCTACACAAATTCAATCCGGTCCGGCTTTCCTATATCCGCGACCAGATCGCGGCGCGCTTTGGTCGCGACCCGCGCGCGGCGCGGCCGTTCGAGGGCCTGCGCATCCTCGACATCGGTTGCGGCGGCGGCCTTTTGTGCGAGCCGATGGCGCGGCTCGGCGCCGAGGTGGTCGGAGCGGACGCCTCCGAAACAAACATCGAAGTGGCGAAACTCCATGCCGCCGAAGGCAATGTGAGCATCGACTATCGCGCCACGACGGCGGAAGATCTCGCAGAGGCGGGCGAAAAATTCGATGTCGTCCTCAACATGGAAGTGGTCGAGCATGTCGCCGACATCGACCTGTTCGTCGCCAAATGCGGCGAGATGGTCAAGCCCGGCGGCATCATGTTCGTGGCCACCATCAACCGCACTCTGAAAGCGCTCGGCCTCGCCATCATCGGCGCCGAATATGTGTTGCGCTGGCTGCCGCGCGGCACCCATCAGTTCGGCAAGCTGGTGCGCCCGGAAGAGCTGGAAAAGGCGCTGGGCGGCGCCGGCCTGACCATCATCGACCGCACCGGTGTCACCTACAATCCGCTTGCCGACCGCTGGGCGCGGTCGAAGGACATGGACGTCAACTACATGGTGCTGGCGGAAAAGGGATCGGTCTGATCCGCCAATCCTCGGCTGTCGATACCGAACGGCCGGAGCCCGGCGGCGACGCCGGCGACAGTACGAACTGAGCCCGAAGCCGTCAGGCCTTCTGGCTTTGCGCCTTAGTGGTGATGAAGACGCCCGCCGTGACGATGATGGCGCCGACCCAGGTCAGCAGCTGATAGTGCTCGCCAAGGAAGATCGTACCGGCGAACAGCCCTACGGCCGCCGCGACATAGCCGATCTGGCTGAGATAGACCGGGCCGCCCACCGCCTGCAGCCGGAAGAAGAAAGCGAACATCGCCGATGCCGAGGCCATCTGCGCCACCACGGTGAGCGGCACGGCGCCGAGCTGGACGAAAGCTTTGCCTCCAAGCAAGGTCAGGATGCCGACGAGCAGCATCAACGCGGACGCCAGATGGCTGCCGACCGCGAGTTCGATAGGGCCGGTGCCTTCCGGCCAGTCGACCGTGCGATAAATGTTGCCGGCCGCAAGGCTGACCGGAATGAGCAGGCCCATGACGACCCAGAAGACATCGGCCGGCTGGCCGGCCTCGCCACGCGTCACGGCCACCATGACCGCGCCGAGGAAGCCGACGGCAATGCCTGATATGCCCAGCATGTTGGGGCGCCGGACACCGAGCAGGATCGAGAACACCAGCGTGATGACCGGCGACAGCGTGAACATGATGCCGGTGTAGCCGGCCCCCAGATGCGGGATGGCCGAGAACATCAAAAGGTTTGGCACGGCATAGGAAACGGCGGCAGTGACGAAGAAATAGCGCAGTTTGTGCGCGGTGAGCCGGATGCGCTGGCCGCGCAGCAGCAGGACGACGAAAAGCACGCCACCGGCGCCGAGCGAGATGACGAAGGCCCAGACCATGGCCGGCACGCCGGCCGCGGTGGCGAGCTTGCCAAAGGGCAGCGTCAGGCCGAGCAGGCCGCCGGTGACGACCAGCAGGCCGAGCGCCGAATCCCAGAGATATTTCATGATCGAGCCCTATGGTGCACAGCCTCTTGGCTGGCGTTGCATATCGCGGTAAGATAACGAAAAGATTCTTAACGTCAAGATAAATTATGGTGAGATAGATGGACCGCGCAGGGAAAGCCATCGAGCAATGGCAGCGGGAACGGCCGGACCTGGATGTGTCGCCGATGGCCGTGATCGGGCGCTTGAATGAGGTCTCCTCGCTGATCGCGCGCGAGCGCCTTGCGCCGCTCTTTGCCCGTTTCGGACTCCAGGCGGGAGAGTTCGATGTGCTGGCGACGCTGCGCCGCTCCGGCTCGCCTTACGCGCTGACCCCGACAGCGCTTTACGAGGCCACGATGGTGACCTCCGGGGCCATGACCAACAGGCTGGATCGGCTCGAAGCGTCTGGATTGATCCTACGCGGGCCGCATCCCAACGACCGGCGCGGCATCGTCGTAAGGTTGACTGAAAAGGGTCTCGCCCTGATCGACGAGGCCGTCACCGCTCATGTCGCCAACGAACACGAGGTTCTCGCAGGCCTGACGCCGACGGAACGGGAAACGCTTTCACATCTGCTAGAGAAATTGATCGGCAGCGTGAGCTGATCGCTCAGTTCCGGTCGTCCGGAAACACCGGGATCGGCATGAATTCGACACCGTCCTCGGCCAGGCTCTTGGCTTCGTCCAGCGTCGCCTCGCCATAGATACCGCGCGCATCGGTCTCGCCGAAATGGATCTTGCGCGCTTCCTCGGCGAACTTGTCGCCGACATAGTCGGCATTCTCGCGCACTTTCTCGGCCATCGCCTTCAGCTGGGCCAGCGCCTGCTTCTGTGCCTCGCCCATGGCAAGCGCGATGGTTTCCTGCTTGCGTGCCGTGGACACGGCGGGCGCCATCAGCGCCTTCTCGACCCTGTGCGAGCCGCAACTGGGACAGTCGACGAAGCCGCGCTTCTTCTGGGTGTCGAAATCGTCATTGCTGCGAAACCAGCCCTCGAACTCGTGCTCGCTTTCGCAGATCAGGGAAAAGCGGATCAAGAGGCGGCACCCCTGAGGCGCGGCGCCTCGCCGGCATTGAGGGCGAAATCCCGCGCATTCTTCAAATTCGGAATCTTCTTGCGCGCCGCAAGCGATTGCGCCGGGTCGATCTCGGCGACGATCACGCCAGGTTCGTCATGCGCGGCCTCGGCGAGGATGCGGCCCCACGGATCGACGATCAGCGAATGGCCGTAGGTCTCGCGGCCGTCCTCATGCAGGCCGCCCTGCGCGGCGGCGACGACAAAGGCGCCGTTCTCGATGGCGCGTGCCCTCAGCAGCACATGCCAGTGGGCCTCTCCCGTCTGGCGGGTGAAGGCCGCGGGCACGGTCAGCACCTCGGCGCCGGCCATTGCCTCGGCACGGAACAATTGCGGAAAACGCAGATCGTAGCAGACCGCGAAGCCGAGCTTCGCGTCCGCGATCGCGGTCACGACGGCCTCGGTGCCCGGTTCGTAAGCAGCGGATTCACGCCAGCTTTCGCCATTGTCGAGGTCGACGTCGAACATGTGGATCTTGTCGTAGGTGGCGAGCGTGGCACCGTCCGGACCGAACAGCAACGCCCGGTTGGCGAGCTTCCCGTCGGCGCGCAGTATAGCGGTCGAGCCGATATGCAGGAACACGCCGAGTTCGCGCGCCAGCCTGCGCGCGGTCGCGACGATGATGTCCTTGTCCTCGGAGGTGAAGGAAGCGGCGCGCGCTTGCTTGTCGCGGATCAGCGCTCCGGTCATTTCCGGCGTCTGGATGTAGGTCGCGCCTTGGGCCGCGGCCTCACGCACCAATTGTTCGAGATCGACCGCATTGCGCTCGGGGCTCTCGCCTGAACGCATCTGGATCGCCGCTGCCTTGAAAACACCACCCATCGTCACACCCTCAAATCGTCGCGCCATTGGCAAGCAGCTTGTCCAGCCGGCCTTCGGCCTCCAGTTCATGCAGGTCGTCGCAGCCGCCGACATGTTTGTCGCCGATGAAAATCTGTGGAAAGGTCGTGCGGCCGTGGGCGCGCGACATCATTTCCTGGCGCAGCTCCGGCGAAAACGAGGCATCGTGCTCGGTATAGGCGACACCCTTGCGATCCAGCAACCGCTTGGCCGCCGTGCAGTAGCCGCACATCATACGCGTATAGATCGTGACATCGACCATGACGAATTTCCGCTTCCGTTGCCGACTTATATAGTCGCGGACTCGTCCGCCCGGAAGTCCCCCGGCAAAACGCGGGCAAAGGTCAGCACGTCGACGGCGGCGGCACCTCCCTTTTTCAGCGCCTTGGTGGCGGCCCGCACGGTGGCGCCGGTGGTGTAGACATCATCGACCAGAAGCACCCTGCGGCCGGCAATCTCGATCTCGGCCTCATCCGGCACGCGAAATGCGGCGCGCACATTCTCCTCGCGTTCCTGCCGCTCCAGCCCGACCTGCTGGCGGGTGAGTTTCACGCGCCGCATGGCGGAAGGCGCGAACGACAGCCCGCTGAGCTCGCAAACAGCACGCGCCAGTTCGGCCGATTGGTTGAACCGCCGCCTGAAAAAACGGCGCCAATGCAGCGGCACGGGCACCACCACATCCGCATCGGCGATGAGGTCGGCGCCCACGCGGACCATCCAGCGCGCCATCCAGGGAGCGAGATCGGTGCGGTCCTGGTATTTAAGCCCCTGCACCATCTGGCGGGCGACGCCGGAATAGGCGACCGCTGCCCGCGCCCGTTCGAAGGGCGGCGGATCGGCGATCGCCTCCGCCGAGAGAAACCCATCGCCCATGTGATGGGTGAACGGCGTGCCCATCACCGGACACCAGGGCCGTTCCAACAGCCGCAGCTTCGGCCAACAGTTGCCGCACAGCACGCCGGGTTGCGAGACCTGCCGGCGGCAGCCGGCGCAGACCGGCGGAAACAGGATGCGCGCCGGCCATCCCAGGGCCGACCGGGCAGCCGACCGGGCCAGCTTCCTGATCTCGATGGACTTGATCTCTGGCATCGGATCGGCCACGTGGTTTGTTTCTCGGCGCCACCATACCAACCATATCAGGGCGCGGACATACAAGGACCCATCCCTTGCAGCCTATAATGGATACCTCCCTGTGGCTGGCGCACAAGCGGCGCGCGCTCATCCATCCGGTTGAGGGTGCCGACTTCCTCATGCACCGCGCCGCCGAGGATCTTGCCGATCGGCTGGATGCCGTCGAACGCAGGTTCGCCAAGGCGGCGGTGCTGTTTTGCCAGACAGCGGCCGCGGCCGAGGTCGTTGCGCGGAGCGGCAAGGTGGCGGATGTCGCCCGTGTCGAGATGGACGCGGCGTTCCTGAATGGTGCCCCCGGCCTGATTGCTCCGCTGGAGACCGTACCGTTCGAGCCACAAGGTCTCGATCTGGTGGTGTCGCTTCTGTCGCTGCAGGCGATGAACGACATCCCTGGCATGTTGATCCAGATTCGCCGCGCGCTGCGGCCGGACGGACTTTTCCTTGGCGCCTTCGCCGGCGCCGGCACGCTTGCCGAACTGCGCGAAAGCCTGCTTGTCGCCGAGACCGAGCTCCATGGCGGCGCCAGCCCGCGCGTCATTCCGTTCACCGACGTGCGCGATGCCGGCGCGCTGCTGCAGCGTGCCGGTTTCGCGCTGCCGGTCGCCGACGTCGAGACGGTGACGGTGCGCTATGCGAACCTGTTCGCCCTGATGGCGGATCTGCGTGCCATGGGTGAAACCAGCGCACTCGCCGACCGCAGCCGGCGGCCAGGATCACGCAGATTGTTTGCCCGCGCCGCGCAAATCTACGCCGAGCGCTTTTCCGACCCCGACGGTCGCATCAGGGCAAGCTTCTCGATTGTCTGGATGTCCGGCTGGGCGCCCGACGCGTCGCAGCAAAAGCCGCTGAAGCCCGGTTCGGCCAAGGTTTCGTTAAAGACGATACTGGAGGGGCCTGAAGGGCATTGAGCTCGCGGGCAGCCCTTGAGCAGGAACTGCGTAAACAAAGAGTCTAAGGGGCGAAGGCGTTGGCAAGTCTGCTGGAATCGTCGCTGAACAACCAGGTCAGCGAATTGAAGACGTGGCTAATACCGCCGATGATCGTCAGCGACAATACGCAGACTATCATGGCGTATTCGACGACCGTGGCGCCGTTTTCGTCCTTCAGAAAGCGCAGCAGCAGCACCGTTTTCATCACCTCATTTCCCCCTTGCCACGACCCTACCGACGATCTGTTAAGAAAGGTTAACGGCAAAGGCTTAACAGGCGATGAAATGGTCGCCATTCGGGAATGTTCCAACCCAGGTCAGCAGTCGCCACTGCTTTTGCCATCGGCGCGAATGATGCAGACGCCGCCGGGGTCGGCCTGCAGCACGCTGCGGCGCACCGTGTAGGTGCTGCGATGGCTGATCGAACCGGTAGCCGTCATGTCGAGGCCGGGAAAACCGTCGCGGGCCGTTTGCGAACGCGTCTGGTTATCGAGGAAAGGGGTCGCGATCAGCGCCAGCGCCACCGCGGCCGATCCGAACAGCAGCGTGACGCGGAGCACGCCCATGCCGGCGTCGACGGCACGAAAACCCCGCTCGGGCCGGATCGAATCCCAATCCTTGTCCAGGCTCATTCTATTGCTCCCCAGCGCACGACGGCGGCCGCGAGAGAACGGCCATGCATCAATTTTTCATGATGAGATAAATCTTCCATTAACGCTGGCTGATATGGACCGTGGTCCGATCCGATCCTCGATCCTCAGAGGAGATCGATCAGGAACGGGATCAATGGCGCGTCGGCCGGCGGCATCGGATAGTCGCGCATCTGTTTGGGCCGTACCCATTTCAGCGCCTGCCCTTCCCTCGGCTGGGCAATGCCGCGGAAACGGCGGCAGACGAACAGCGGCATCAAGAGATGGAAATCATCATAGGAATGGCTGGCGAAGGTCAGCGGCGCCAGGCACGGGGTCTCGGTCTCGATGCCGATCTCCTCATGCAGTTCACGGATGAGGCATTGTTCCGGCGTCTCGCCAGGCTCGACCTTGCCGCCGGGAAATTCCCACAGGCCGGCAAGCTGCTTGCCTTGCGGGCGCTGCGCCAGCAGCACGCGGCCATCGGCATCGACCAGCGCGCATGCGGCGACCAGCAGCAGGCGCTTGCCGTTGGATGTCACATCATTCATGGCCGGGCGGCCGGCGGTAATGATAGCGATAGACTTCCTCGAAGCCGAGCGCGCGGTAGAGCGCCAGCGCCGGCACGTTGCCGGCCTCGACCTGCAGCCAGGCCTCCCGCGCGCCGCGCAGCCTCGCCCATTTCAACGCCGAAAGGATCAGGTTGCGGCCGTGCCCCTTGTTGCGCGCCGCCTTGTCGGTAGCGACCTCGAACAGGCCGGCAAGATCGCCGTCATGCACGCAGATCAGCGTCGCCAGCGGCTCCGTCCCGTCCTCAAGCGCGAACAGCCCGGCCTCCGGCTGTATGGCGCCGATGATCTCCGACAAGCCCGGCCGCAGCGATACGTCCGAGCCGTTGACCTTGAGCAATGCGCCGATGAAGCGGCTGATGTCCTTGAGCGGAATCTGGTCCATGGCGGCGTCGAGTTGCGCGTCGGCCAACGGCAGCCGCATGACCAGCGATTCGTCGAACCGGCTCCAGCCCTCCTTGTCGAGATGGCTGGCAAGATCAGGCCCCGACAGTGGCGACATGCGGAACGTCAATGGCCGGCCATAGGCGTCGAAGCGGCGGCTCGCACGACCGATGCGGTCGGCGATATGCTGGATGTCGCCGGGATCGAGCGGGTTGACCGAGTTCAGTCGCTTGGCCGGATGGCCGGCGGTCAACCGCACCACCCAGGTGCCGTCATAGTGGACGGCGGCCGCGGGCCAGGCGCGAAAGCCCGCCGCCTCGTAGCGGCGCACGGTCGCGAGCATGCTTGCCGGATGGCGCGAAACCAAGGCGATCAGCTCCGGTAATCGCCATTGATGGCGACATATTCCTTGGTGAGGTCGCAAGTCCACACCGTCGCCTTGCCGCGGCCGATGCCGATATCTGCGCGAATGCGGATGTCGTCGCGCTTCATGTAGGCCGAGGTTTTTTCTTCCGAATAGCCAGGGTCCCGCTCACCCTCATGCGCCAGCCTGTTGTCGCCGAACCAGATCGACAGCCGGTCGCGATCAGCTGGCTCGCCGGCCTTGCCGACGGCCATGACGACGCGGCCCCAATTGGCGTCCTCGCCGGCGACCGCCGTCTTTACCAGCGGCGAATTGGCGATCGACAGCGCGATGCGCTTGGCCGAGCGGGCCGACTTGGCGCCGGTGACGGTGACTTCGACCTGCTTGCGCGCGCCCTCTCCGTCGCGCACCACCTGCAACGCCAGCGACTTCAGCACCTTGCCGAGCGCCCGGCGGAACGCGCCGAGGCGGGCATCCCTGGGATCGGTGATCTCGGGCGCGCCGCGCTTTGCCGCCTTGCCGGTGGCGAACAACAGCAGCGTATCGCTGGTCGAGGTATCGCTATCCACGGTCACCGCGTTGAACGTCTTGGCCGTGCCACGCGACAAAAGATCCTGCAGGACCGGTGCCGCGATCGGCGCGTCGGTGGCGATGAAGGAGAGCATCGTCGCCATGTCCGGCGCGATCATGCCGGCGCCCTTGGAAATGCCGTTGATGGTGACATCGGCGTCACCGAGCTTGACGGTCTGCGTCGCCACCTTCGGATAGGTGTCGGTGGTCATGATGGCCTTGGCCGCCTCGGTCCACAGGTCGGGCTTGCCGCCGTTGACCAGGCCGGAAAGCAGATGGCTGAACTTGGTTGTGTCGAGCGGCTCGCCGATGACGCCGGTCGAGGCCAGGAAAACCTCTGCCGCTGTACAGTCCGCGGCCTTCGCCGCCGCTTCGCCCGTCATCGCGGTCGACTCGCGACCCTTCTTGCCGGTGAAAGCGTTGGCGTTGCCGGAATTGACGATCAGCACCCGTGCCTTGCCGGCGCCAAGGTTCTGCCGGCAGAAATCGACCGGCGCCGACGGACATTTCGACTTGGTGAACACACCGGCGACCGCGGTGCCGGCATCGAACACCATGGCCAGCAGGTCGGTGCGGTTCTTGTACTTTATCCCCGCTTCGGCGGTGGCGATGCGCACCCCCTCGATTTCCGGCATTTTGGGGTATTTCTTCGGCGCGAGCGGCGAAATCGTCGTGGACATGGGGACCTCGGGCGGGAAAATCGCAAGGGGAAGGCCGGTTTGCCCGATACGGCGCGTCGGTGCAAGCGCGTTTTCGTCGCTCCCGCCAGGGGCAAACCCGTTCGGCATTAAGCCTGCATTTCAAATCTGTTGGCGTCGCCGGGGTCCGTGGCGCTATGATCTTGACCCATGGGCAGGCTTGCGATCCTCGCTTGGGCATTTCTGGGACTTTTGCTGCTGCGCGCCGAGGCGGAGCCGGCGCGGCGCGTGGCGCTCGTCATCGGCAACGGGACCTATGCCGAAGCCGGCACGCTCGCCAATCCGGTCAACGACGCGCTCGACATCGCCGACAAGCTGCGTTCCATCGGCTTCGAGGTCATCGAAGGCAACGACCTCGGCAAGCGCGAGCTTGAACGCAGCATCGGCGAGTTCTCCGATGCGCTCGAAGGCGCCGGCGTCGGGCTTTTCTACTATGCCGGCCACGGCCTGCAGGTCGACGGGCGCAACTACATCGTGCCGGTCGACGCCAGGCTGGACATGCCGGTGAAACTGCAGCTCGAGGCCGTGCCTATCGACGAAGTCCTCGACATCATGGAACAGCAGACCAAGGTCAGCCTGGTCTTCCTCGATGCCTGCCGCAACAATCCGTTTGCCCGCGGCTTGAGCCGCACCGCCACGACCCGTTCGGCAACGGCGCTCGCCGGCCTGGCGCAGTTCGATTCAACGCGCGGCTCCTTCATCGCCTTCTCGACCGCTCCAGGTGCTGTCGCCATGGACGGAACCGGGCGCAACTCGCCCTTTGCCGCCGCCCTGTTGCGCCACATTGCCGAACCCGGCCAGAGCATCAACGACATGATGATCGCGGTGCGCCGCGACGTCGTTTCGCAAACCCGCGAAGGCCAGCGCCCCTGGGAGCAGGGCTCGCTGCTCGAACGTTTCGAATTCGTACCGGGCGCAGGAGCGGCGAAGGCGCCGGAGCCGGCAGCCGCGCCGGCGCTTTCCACGCAGGTGGCGGCGCTGGAGCGTTCGGTCGGCGACGACAAGGCTTCGATCGAGAAGTTTCTGCGCGACGACTACCTGGAGCCCGACGCCAAGGACATGCGCGCCGCCGTAAAACGGCTTTACGGTGCATCCGCCACCATCTTCGGCACGCCCTATGACATCGAGACATTGGTCAAGGTGAAGAGCGACTGGTTCGCGCAATGGGCCTCCTGGTCGCTCGGCCTCGAGCCCGGCAGCCTGGAAGTGACACCGCACGGCGAGGGCAGCGCGCAAGCCGTCTTTGCCATGAGCTACGACTATGTGCCGAAGGACAAGTCGGCACCGCGTGTGGCCGGCAAGGCGCGTGTGACGCTGGATCTGGTCAAGACCGACAAGGGATGGCGCATCGTATCGGAAACGTCGCAAGCGATGTGATCTTGCCGACCATGGCGTCGCTCTGCGCAAAAACGGATCGTTTCGTTTCATCGCCGGATGACTTATCATTGCCGGCGAATTGAAACGAGGGCGGCAGGAATGGCCGAGACGACGGATACGGCGCGCAGATCGATCGGTGCGCGGCGCAATCCCGACAGTGCGGAGGCCATTCTGGAGGCCGCCGAGGCCGTGCTCGTCGAGGCCGGCTATGCCGGCTTCTCGATCGAGGCGGTGGCGCGGCGGGCACGCGCCGGCAAACCGACCATTTATCGCTGGTGGCCGAGCAAGGCGGCCTTGCTGCTGGAGGTCTACCAGCGCCAGAAGCGCGTCGACGTTCCCGACACGGGACAACTGGAAGAGGATCTCGTCGGCTTCCTGATGAACCTGTTCTCGCACTGGCGCGAGACATCGTCGGGCAGCGTCTTCAAGTCGCTGATCGCCGAGGCGCAGTCGGATGAAACCGCGGCCGCCGCCCTTGCCGGATATGCCAGCGGACGCCGCGCCCATACCGGGCAAATTGTCGAACGCGCCAAGGCAAGGGGCGAGATCGCTGGGGATATCGATCCGGTCATCGTCGCCGACCTCCTGGCGTCCTACGCCTGGCGGCATCTCCTGACCAACCGGCTCGACGAGCCCGAGGCGACGATCCGCAAGATGGTCCGATACATCCTGCAAGGCATAGCTGCGCCCGGCGCGTAGAGACCTGCCGGCAAAGGCCAACAAAAAGGGCGCGGCAACCTTGGCTGCCGCGCCCTTTTTTAAAAAATTCCGGCCGGCTTACTTGGCGCTTTCGAGCGTATCCACGGCCTGCTTCAGCTTGGCATCGGGGATCTCGACCTTGGCGTCGGCGCGCAGCGACTTGACCAGCGCGAAATACTTGTCGCGGATGACCGCCTGCTTGGCCTGGTCCTTGACGTCGTCGAAGGCCGGCGGCTGCTTGGCGCGCTTGTCCTCGAGCTTGATGACGTGCCAGCCAAACTGCGACTGCACCGGCTGCTCGGTGTACTTGCCGACTTCGAGCGCGAAAGCGGCCTTGTCGAACTCCGGCACCATCTGGCCAGGTCCGAACCAGCCGAGATCGCCGCCATTGGACTTGCCCGACGGATCGCTGGTGTGCTCGTTGGCGAGCTTCTGGAAGTCGGCGCCACCATCGAGCTGCTTGATGATAGCCTCGGCCTCTTCCTTCGTCTTCACGAGGATGTGACGGGCATGCACCTCGTTGACCGGCGGCGTGTTGGCGATTTCCTGGTCGTAGCGGGCGCGAACCTCCGCGTCGGTGACCTTGTCGACGACACCCTTCTCGACCATCTCGCCATGCAGCGCGCGCTGCTGGAGGAAGGCCATGCGGCGCTGGAAGTCGGGATCCTTGTCGAGACCGTCGGTGACGGCCTTGCCAGCCATGACGCGGATCTCGATCGCCGCCGAGAGCGCGGCGGCGCGGCGCTGCTCGGGCGGCAATTGCGCGAACTGCTGCGAAAGCTCGCCTTCGGCAAGCACCAGATCGGCCTCGGTCAAGGGCTGGCCGTTGACGGTGGCGATCACTGTATTGGGGTCGACCGGTGCGGCGGCCGGTGCGGCCGCATCCGCCGGGGCGGCCGCGGCGGGAGCGGTCTCCTGCGCCATGACAGGCGACAGGCAAAGAGCCGACAGGCCGAGGGCCAGGCCAAGGCTGGCAAGCGACGCACGGCTGAACAACAAGGACATAAGGATGACTCCGGTGAGGGATTGTAAGGAGGGTGGCTTCCAGATCAGCCAGATTGTGGCGGAATTTGGCGCGACCGGCAGGGCCAGCGCGGCGTTGACATCAGTTGAGCCCCCTCTTATCTGTCCATCGACTTGGCGTCCAGAACCGTTTTCCGGGCGCTTTTTGTGTTTGCCCGCATTCAGGCGGTGCGTTCACGTGGATGTGATGGGGCCGGCCGGCACTCGTCTCAAGATTGAGAATTCTATCGAAAGGACCATTGGATGGTCAGTCTCGGCGGTCTCGCCCGTAAGGTTTTCGGTTCCTCCAACGACCGTCGGGTCAAATCGACCCGCCCCCGTGTCGAGGCGATCAACGCCATGGAAAACGAGATGCGGGCGCTCTCCGACGCCGAACTTGCCGGGCGCACGGAAAAATTCCGCCAGGACATCGCCAACGGCGCCAGCCTTGACGATCTGCTGATCCCGGCCTTCGCGACCGCCCGCGAGGCCGCGCGCCGCGTGCTCGGCATGCGCCCGTTCGATGTCCAGCTGATCGGCGGCATGGTGCTGCACAATGGCGGCATCGCCGAGATGCGCACCGGCGAGGGCAAGACCCTGGTCGCGACGCTGCCGGTCTATCTCAACGCGCTTGCTGGCAACGGCGTCCATGTCGTCACCGTCAACGATTACCTCGCCACCCGCGACTCCGAATGGATGGGCCGCGTCTATAAATTCCTCGGCCTGTCGGTCGGCGTCATTGTCCATGGCCTGTCGGACGAGGAGCGCCGCGTCGCCTATGCTTCCGACGTCACCTACGCCACCAACAACGAACTCGGCTTCGACTATCTGCGCGACAACATGAAGTATGAGCGCGCCCAGATGGTGCAGCGCGGCCACAACTACGCGATCGTCGACGAGGTCGATTCCATCCTGGTCGACGAGGCGCGCACGCCGCTGATCATTTCCGGTCCGCTCGAGGACCGTTCGGAAATGTACAACACCATCGACACCTTCATCATCCAGCTGCAGCCGCAGGATTATGAAATCGACGAGAAGCAGAAAACCTCGATCTTCACCGAGGAAGGCACCGAGAAGCTCGAGAACATGCTGCGCGCGGCCGGCCTGCTCAAGGGCGAGTCGCTCTACGACGTCGAGAACGTCGCCATCGTCCATCACGTCAACAACGCGCTGAAGGCGCACCGGCTGTTCCAGCGCGACAAGGACTACATCGTGCGCAACGGCGAGATCGTCATCATCGACGAGTTCACCGGCCGCATGATGCCTGGCCGCCGCTATTCGGAAGGCCTGCACCAGGCGCTCGAAGCCAAGGAGCACGTGGCGATTCAGCCGGAGAACCAGACGCTGGCTTCCGTCACCTTCCAGAACTACTTCCGCCTCTACAAGAAGCTTTCCGGCATGACCGGCACGGCGCTGACCGAGGCCGAGGAATTCGGCAACATCTACGGCCTCGAAGTCACCGAGATCCCGACCAACCTGCCGGTCATCCGCAAGGACGAGGACGACGAGGTCTACCGGACGGTCGAGGAGAAGTACAAGGCGATCGTCAGGGAGATCCGCGAAGCCAGCGCCAAGGGCCAGCCAACGCTGGTGGGCACGACCTCGATCGAAAAGTCCGAGCAGCTGGCCGAGCGCCTGCGCAAGGAAGGCTTCACGGATTTCGAGGTGCTGAACGCCCGCCACCACGAGCGCGAGGCGGCCATCGTCGCCCAGGCCGGCAAGCCCGGCGCCATCACCATCGCCACCAACATGGCCGGCCGCGGCACCGACATCAAGCTCGGCGGCAATGCCGAGATGCGCATCGAGGACGAGCTGGGCGACATGCCGGCCGGACCCGAGCGCGAGGCGCGCGAAAAGGAAATCCATGCCGACATCGAGCGCCTGAAGGAAAAGGCGCTGGCCGCCGGCGGCCTCTACGTGCTCGCCACCGAGCGCCACGAGTCACGCCGCATCGACAATCAGCTCAGAGGTCGTTCCGGCCGCCAGGGCGACCCCGGCCGCTCGAAATTCTTCCTGTCGCTGCAGGACGATCTGATGCGCATCTTCGGCTCCGAGCGCATGGACGGCATGCTGCAGAAGCTCGGCCTCAAGGAAGACGAGGCCATCATCCATCCCTGGATCAACAAGGCGCTGGAAAAGGCGCAGAAGAAGGTCGAGGCGCGCAATTTCGACATCCGCAAGAACCTGTTGAAGTATGACGACGTCTCCAACGACCAGCGCAAGGTGGTGTTCGAGCAACGCATCGAACTGATGGACGGCGAAGGCCTGTCGGAAACCATCGGCGAGATGCGCGAAGGCGTCATCGACGAGATCGTCGCCAAGGCTATTCCCGAAAACGCCTATGCCGAACAATGGGATGTCGCCGGCCTGAAGGCCGAGGTCGCCGAGTTCCTCAATCTCGACCTGCCGGTCGAGGAGTGGGTGAAGGAAGAAGGCATCGCCGAGGACGACATCCGCGAGCGTATCTCTCAAGCCGCCGAAGCCGCCGCCAAGGAACGCGCCGACCGTTTCGGCCCCGAGGTGATGACCTATGTCGAGCGCTCGGTAGTGCTGCAGACGCTCGACCATTTGTGGCGCGAGCACATCGTCAATCTCGACCATCTGCGCTCGGTCGTCGGCTTCCGCGGCTATGCCCAGCGCGATCCGCTGCAGGAGTACAAGGGCGAGGCGTTCGAACTGTTCCAGGCGATGCTCGGCAATCTGCGCCAGGCCGTCACCGCGCAGTTGATGCGCGTCGAACTGGTCCGCCAGGCCGCCGAGGCGCCGCCGCCGGAAGCCCCCGACATGTTCGGCACGCATATTGACGGCACCACCGGCGAGAATGATTTCGAAGGCGGCGAAACGGCCCTCCTGGTGCGCCAGGAAAGCAACGCCATCGTCGCCCCCGAGGACCGCGACCCCAACAACCCCGCCACCTGGGGCAAGGTCGGCCGCAACGAAGCCTGCCCCTGCGGCTCCGGCAAGAAATACAAGCACTGCCACGGCACGTTCGCGTAAGGGCTCTGTCTTCCCTTCTCCCCGTCCCTATACGGGGAGAAGGTGCCCGAAGGGCGGATGAGGGGCGGCGCCAACGGTGGCGATTGGCGTTTGTCTGCGACCAAAACCTCGCCCGCTCCCGGCGAGCCGATTCGTTTTGCGGATAGCTTTTCTTCCTCTTTCCCCATCCACGCAAAAATCTCCGAAAGCCGGCGCTGCCCCTCATCCGCCTGCCGGCACCTTCTCCCCGTATAGTGACGGGGGAGAAGGAAGCGCCCCCACCCACGCTTTCTTAAGGTGTCTTCGCTACACCAAAGCGTGAAAAGAGGCGGAAAACGGAGAGAAATCGGGGTGCGCTTTTCCGCGGCCACGACTGCCGGGCGGTTCTTGCCGCAGCGTTTGGCGCTGCGCGTGGGGCCGCTGCTTGACCGCATCGACGCCGTGCTGTTCACCGCCGACGAGCGCGGCGAGGCCGGCCGCATGTCGGTCATCGCCTTCTCCATCCGCATCGTCAGCGCCGTCATCGCCTTCATCAGCCAGGTGCTGATGGCGCGCTGGATGGGTTCGTTCGAATACGGCATTTTCGTCCTGGTCTGGGTGACGATGGTCATCGTCGGCAATCTCGCCTGCCTCGGCTTCCACACATCGGTCATCCGCTTCATTCCCGAATACCGCGAGCGCGGCCTGATGGACGAATTGCGCGGCATCGTCGTGGCCAGCCGGCTGTTCGTGCTGATCGCTTCGACGCTCATCGCCGGCCTCGGTGCCCTTGGCGTCTGGCTGGCCGCGCCCTGGATCGAGAACTACTACGTGATACCGTTCATCCTCGGCGTCATCTGCCTGCCGATGATCGCGCTGTCGGACTTGCTGCAAGGGCTGGCGCGCGCCAATTCATGGGCATTGTTCGCGCTGTCGCCAACCTACCTGATCCGGCCGGTGCTGATCCTGCTGTTCATGGCGCTGATGCTCTGGGCGGGGTACGCCCCCGATGCGCGGACGGCGATCTTCGCCTCGATCGCGGCCACCTACGTCACCACGCTGTCTCAGCTGATCGGCGTCACCCAGCGCATGGAAAGGCAGATTCCGGCCGGCCCGATGAAAGTGCATTTCGCGCAATGGTTCGTCGTCTCGCTGCCGATCTTCCTGGTCGAGAGCTTCTTCTTCCTGCTCACCAATGCCGATGTGCTGATGGTCGGTGCCTATATGGATCCCAACGACGTCGCCGTCTATTTCGCCACGGTCAAGACGCTGGCGCTGGTGCATTTCGTCTATTTCGCGGTCAAGGCCGGCGTCGCCCAGCGCTACGCGCAGTTCACCCATGGCGAGCCGGAAAAGCTCGCCGCCTTCGCCCGCGAGACGGTGTCATGGACCTTCTGGCCCTCGCTCTTGATGGCGTTCCTGGTGCTGGCGCTGGGAAGACCGATGCTGGTGCTGTTCGGCCCGGAATTCACGTCGGGCTATCCGCTTCTGTTCCTGCTCGTCTTCGGCGTTGTGGCGCGCGCCGCCGTCGGGCCCTGCGAAAGCCTGCTCACCATGAGCGGCAACCAGAATGTCTGCGCCGCCGTCTATGCCATGACACTGGCCTTCAACATCGGGCTCAACGTTGTGCTGATCCCGCTTTTCGGCCTGTGGGGCGCGGCCATGGCCACCGCCTTCGCCATGATCTTCGAGGCGAGCGCCCTGTCCTTCACGGTCTGGCGCAAGCTCGGCATCGTCATGGCGATCTTCGTGCCCGTCAAAGGAACCGCCTGATGGCCGCCATCCCCCTGCTCGAGGAAACCAGCGGCGGTCCCGCCGGCGCCATGGTGTCCGGCCTTGCCGGCCTGGCGCGCGACGCCGACCCCGCCCATATCGAGATTCTCGCCAACAACCGGCCCGAGCGCAAACTCGCCATCTACCCGGCATCGGCCGGCTTCGACCTGGTCGAGGAACTGGACTATCTCTGCGCCCGCACGATCGAGCCGAACGTCTTCTTCAACCCGCGTTTCCTGGCGCCGGCCATGCCCCGGCTGGAAGACCGCGAGGTGCGTCTTGCCGTGATCCGCGACGGCGATGAATACCGCAACCGGCTGCGCCTGCTGGTGCCGATCTCGGTGGAACGGCCCGTGGTGCCGCTCGGTGTGCCGGTCATGCGCACATGGTCGAGCCCATTCGGCCCGCTCGGCACGCCGCTGATCGACCGCGACGATCCGGTTGGCGTGGTCGAGGATTTCTTCTCGATGCTGTCGCGGCCGCATCTCAAGCTGCCGAAAGTCCTGGTCCTGCCCGACATCAGGCTCGACGGCCCGGTGGCGAGCCTGATCGGCACCGTGGCCGAGACGCGCGGCTTGACGCTGGTCACCACGGGCCAGACCTCGCGGCCCGTGCTGGAGAGCGAACTCGACGGCGACGATTATCTGAAAGCTTCGCTGCGCGCCCACCATTATCGCGAGTTCCGCCGCCTGAAGCGGCGCCTTGGCGATCTCGGCGTGCTCGAGCATGTCGTGGCACGCGGCCCCGAGGAAATCCGCCACGCCATCGAGAGCTTCCTGACGCTGGAAGCATCCGGCTGGAAAGGCCGCGAGCGCACAGCCATGGCCATCGACCGCTTCCGCGCCGCCTTTGCCCGCGAGGCCGTGCATCGGCTGGCCGAACAGGACATGTGCCGCATCCATTCGCTGACACTGGGCGGGCGCACCATCGCTTGCCTGATCGTCTTCGTCGAAGCCGGCGTCGCCTATACCTGGAAGACGGCCTATGACGAGACGCTGGCCGCCTATTCGCCCGGCACGCTGCTGATGATCGAGGTCACCAGGCAGCATCTCGACGACCCCAACATCATGATGACCGATTCCTGCGCCGTGCCCGACCACCCGGTGATGAGCCGGCTATGGAGCGAGCGCAAGCCGGTCGGCACGCTGGTGATCGGGCTGACCCGGGATGCCGACCGCCTCGCCCGCCAGGCCGCCTCCCAGCTGCATCTCTATCGCGAAACCCGCAACATGGCGCGCCTGCTGCGCAACCGGATGAAGAGTTTGCTGCGGCGGCGGTAAGGATAGGCCGCAGCGCCCGGCCACATTCGATCAGCCTGCGTTCTGGATTGTCCGGCTGCATGGAGCGCCATGAAATCCGCGTCCTTGATGAGTGGCGAGCACGAGAGCCGGCCCGCCTGCTGTCACCTGACGGACATCCCCATTGTCATCGGACAGCCATGGCCTCACCGAGCTCGCCTGGACGATCCGCGAGCAAGCGATGGTGAAGCATGGAAGTGGTGCCCCTAGCCGGGATCGAACCAGCACTCCTTGCGGAACTCGATTTTGAGTCGAGCGCGTCTACCAATTCCGCCATAGGGGCTCAGGCCGGGCGGCCTGGATGGGCGCGGACTATACGGTCGGAGGCCTGTTCGTCAACGGCCAATTCTCGCGATCGTCCGGATGCGACCAATCTTCGCCTTTCGATTTCGCGACGGGGCTGCCATTGTGCAGCGCGGAAAATCTTTCTAGACAGGCGGCGCATCAAAGCGCGGCGCGTCTGGAGACGTGGACGCGGCGCGCTTTGCGTCCTTGTTTGATCCATGCCTTTGTCCAGCGCGGCCGCGCGGTTTTGGGCCACATGCACTAGGAGAGCCGATGCTTCGCGGATTGTACGACTGGACCTTGTCGCTGGCAGCGCGAAAGTCGGCCGAGTGGTGGCTGGCTTTGATCGCCTTCGTCGAAAGCTCGGTGTTCCTGGTGCCGGCCGACGTGCTCTATCTGCCGATGGCGCTGTCGCGGCCGGATCGCGCCTACCGCTACGCGCTGATCGCCACCGTCGCTTCGGTGCTGGGCGGCGTCGCCGGCTGGTTCATCGGCCATTACGCCTATGAGGCTGTCGCACGGCCGATTCTCGAATTCTACGGCAAGTATGACGAGTTCGAACAGTTGCGCACCTCGTCCGGCATCGGCTTCATCATCCTGATGCTGATCACATCCGGTGCCGCCCATTTGCCGCCGATCAAGGTGGTGACCATCCTGTCGGGCGTCATCGGCGTCAATCTGCTGCTGTTCATCGGGCTGGCGATCGTCGCGCGCGGCGCCCGTTTCCTGCTGCTGGCCTGGCTGCTGCGCCGCTATGGCGAATCGATCAAGGAATTCATCGAAAAGCGTTTGGGGTTGATCGTCGGCGCCGGCGCCGTTGCCCTCATTTTGCTCTATATCCTCGTCAGATACGCCCACGGATAGCAGCGCAACCAAACGGATCCCCGAGATGACATCGACCATGACCGCCGGCACCGGAAATCCGCGGACGCGCGCAGCGCTCTTTCTCGCCGTCGCCATGGCTGCGACGGTCGGCTCCGCGCTCGCCTTCCAGTACATTGGCGGCTATATCCCCTGCCACCTCTGCCTGGAACAGCGCACGCCCTATTACATCGGCGTGCCCTTGATGCTGCTGGCGGTGATCGCATCGATGCTGCGCGCGCCCGCATGGCTGACGCGCGGCCTGCTGGCCATCGGCGGCCTCCTGATGCTCTACGGCCTCTATCTCGGCGTCTATCACTCCGGCGTCGAATGGCAGTGGTGGGCCGGCCCGACCGACTGCACGGCGGGCGCCGGACCGGTCGACACCGGCGGCAAGGGCGTGCTCGACGCGCTCGACAAATTCGTGCCGCCCTCCTGCGATAAGGCCGCCTTGCGCATTCTCGGCCTGTCGCTGGCCGGCTGGAACGCCATCGCCAGCCTGATCCTCGCCGCCGTCGCCTTCCGTGGCGCGCTTTCTCGCGACTGACGACTCAGTCGGCACGAAGCAAAACTCGCGCCGCCCTGCATGCGTCGGCGCCGCCCTTCATTGTCCTACCGGACGTTTCTCCCCGTATATGACGGGGAGAAAGATTCCGTCGTCAATGGTTTCGCCAATCATCGACGTTGCAGAACGGTGCCGGCGTCGCGGACAGTTCCCTTCTCCCAGTCACTATACGGGGAGCGGCAGCCGGATGAGGGGCAGCACCGGGATCGACAATTTGCGTGGCTGACCGATCGCGTCGAACTCTACGGCTCCAACTCCACATCCCAGTAGAGATAATCCATCCAGCTTTCATGCAGATGGTTGGGCGGGAACAGGCGGCCGTTATTGTGCAGATCATGCACCGTCGGCTGGTAGGGTTTCTGCAGGGGAAACATCTTGGCATGCGCCGGCATCATGCCGCCTTTCCTCAGATTGCAAGGCGAACAGGCGGCGACGACATTCTCCCACGTCGTCGCACCGCCTCGATGGCGGGGGATGACGTGATCGAAGGTCAGATCCTCTGGCGTGCCGCAATACTGGCACTGGAAGCGGTCGCGCAGAAACACGTTGAAGCGGGTGAACGCCGGGTGCCTCGACGGCTTCACGTAGGCCTTCAGGCTGACCACGCTCGGCAACTTCATCGAGAAGGTCGGCGAGGACACCGCATGCTCGTATTCGGCGACGATATTCACCCGGTCAAGAAAAACCGCCTTGATGGCGTCCTGCCAGGACCAGAGCGACAAGGGGTAATAGCTGAGCGGACGGTAATCCGCATTCAGCACCAGCGCTGGAAGCCCATCCGGAGATACGGCAACCGTCACCTTGTTGACCTCCTTGGTTCGCACACGCCCTCGAAAATCGAAATTTCGACTCTCGCAAAGGACCGCGTGCAGCTTCAAAAGCCCGACCGTTCGGCGCGGATACTGTAAGCCTGACATGACAGGGATGTGAAGCGGATTGTCACTCGCCCTCACTGCGAAAAACGCATGATTTTCATGCTTTTTTGCGGATTCAGGCTGGCGGCGCGGCGTCCCTGCCCCTGGTTTCGCGATAATAGGACCAGAAAAGCCGCGATGCGACACCTCGCCACGGGCTCCATGATTCGGCCAAGGCGATCAGTGTTTTCTCCGCTGGGCGCGGGTCGATACCGAGCGCATGGCCGACAGCGCTCTGCAGGGCGACGTCCCGCGCCGGGAAGATGTCGGGGTGTCCGGCGGCGAACAGTAGGTACACTTCCGCCGTCCAGGGACCGATGCCGGGCACCGCGGTCATTGCCGTGATCGCCTCCCCGGCGTCGAGCGAACAGAGGTGATGCAGGTCGAGCCCGTCGACCACGGCCTGGGCGACCGCGCTCAGGCCGCGCTGCTTGGGCCGCGACAGGCCGGCCTCGCGAAACATGTCCTCGCCGGCGGCCAGGATCGCCTGTGGTGTCAGCGGATCGACCAGTTTCGTCAGCCGGCCGAAAATGGCATCGGCGCTGGCGCGAGACACCTGCTGCGAGACGATGATCGAAGCCAGGCTCCTGAAGCCGGGCTCCGAGAGCCGCAGCGGCACCTCGCCGGCCATGCCGCGCACCTTTTCCAGGCGGGGATCGATGATGCAAAGCGCATCGAGCCCGCGCTCAACGTCGTCCAGTGTGGCGATGCGCAGCATGGTATCCTTGTCCGCGAATGTGCCGCAAAGTAGCAACCGCCAAAACCACAGCACAACCCGATTGCCGCCCGAGACATGACGCTCCTGACATTCCGCTTCGCGCCCAGCCCCAACGGCCAATTGCATCTCGGCCACGCCTATTCGGCGCTGCTCAACCAGAAGCTGGCAAAGGCGTCAGGCGGCCGCCTGCTGCTGCGCATCGAGGATATTGACATCACGCGCTGCACGCCGGAGTTCGAGGCGGGCATGCTCGCCGACCTGAAATGGCTCGGCCCGGCCTGGGAAGAGCCGGTGCGCCGGCAATCGGAGCATTTTGCGGAATACGGGACGGTGCTCGAGCGCCTGATCCGCGAGGAACTGGTCTATCCCGCCTTCATGAGCCGTGGCGAGATCAGGGCTTTCATCGCCGACACCCCAGCGCGCGGCCGCGACTGGCCGCGCGACCCCGACGGCGTGCCGCTCTATCCCCCGGCCGACAAGGCGCTGCCGATGAAGGAGCGGAAGCGGCGGATTGCCGGGAACGCGCCGTTCGCCTGGCGGCTGGACGTCGGCGCCGCCATGGCGCGTGCCGGCAAGGACCTCACATGGACCGAATTCACCGATGAGACGCTTTCCGCCACGCGCTCCATGGAGGCCCGTCCGCAGGACTGGGGCGACGTGATCGTGGCGCGGCGCGACATCCCGACCAGCTATCACCTCGCCGTCGTGATGGACGACGCGCTGCAAGGCGTCAGCCATGTCGTGCGTGGACAGGATCTGTTTTCCGCGACCGGCGTGCAGCGCCTGCTCCAAGACATTCTGGGTTTGCCGCGGCCCGCCTATTTCCATCATCGGCTGATCCTCGGGCCGGACGGACGAAAACTGTCGAAGAGCCTCGGGGCTACCGGCCTCGCCGCCTTGCGCGATGCGGGGGCTTCGCCGGACGATGTCGAAAGGATGGTGGGGTCTTGACCGCCACGTCAGGAAACCGCCTGTCGTTCGCCACCAATTCAATTCCCATGACCCATGGATCAATCGTTTCGTTTTGCGCGGCGGGCTGAACGGGACTAGAGCATCGCCACGGTCAGTTCTCACCAGTGTGGCGGTCCCGGAACATGCACAGCCTCAAGCGGTTCATCCCCGCCACCTTCGTCGTCCTGTGGGCGACCGGCTTCATCGGCGCGCGCTATGCCATGCCGTGGGCGGAGCCGTTCACCTTCCTCGCCGTGCGCTTCGTCATCGCCGCCGTGCTGCTGGCCCTGCTGACGCTTGTGCTGGGCTCGAAGCGAGCCACAAGCAAGGAGGCGCTGCACGCCACCGGCGCCGGCGTGCTGATGCATGGCGTCTATCTCGGCGCCGTCTTCTGGGCCATTCATCGGGGCATGCCGGCCGGTTTTTCGGCCCTGATCGTCGGCCTGCAGCCGCTGATCACCGCGGTGCTTGCGGGCAAGTTTCTAGGCGAGGCCATCCTGCCGCGCCACTGGCTTGGCCTGGGCATCGGCCTGGTCGGCATCGTCATCGTGCTGTGGCCAAAACTTGGGGCGCTCGGCGGAGGCGTGACGGCGGCGACGCTGACCGCCTCGCTGGTTTCGGTGCTCGGCATGAGCGCCGGCACCATCTGGCAGAAGCGTTTTGCTTCCGGCGGCGACCTCGTCGCCGCGACCATGTGGCAATATGTCGGCGGCGCCTCGCTGATGATCCTGGCCGCGCTTGCCTTTGAAACGCACACCGTCGTCATCAATGGCGAACTGATCTTCGCCATGGCCTGGCTGGTGCTGGTGCTGTCGCTCGGCGCCATCTTCCTGTTGATGGTGATGATCCGCGACGGCGAGATGTCGAAAGTGGCCTCGCTGTTCTATCTGGTGCCCGCCGTCACCGCCCTCATCGCCTGGGCCCTGTTCAACGAACAGCTCAACGCCTTGCAGATCGTCGGCATGGCGATCACCACCTTCGGCGTCGGGCTGGCGACAGCGCGACAGGCCAAGGGGAGAACTGAGGAATTGAGGAATTGAGGAATTGAGGAATTGAGGAATTGAGGAATTGCAGCCATCTGGTGCCGGCGTGCAATTCCTAATTTCTCCAGTTCTTCAATTCTCCAATTCCTCAATTCGGCCGGTCATCCAACCCGCGCACGCGCCTCCAGATACCGGCTGATCGCGGCATTGAGCTCGCCGCCGAGGATGAAGATCGCCGAGACGATGTAGAGGAAGACCACCGCGATCATGATCGAGGCGAGGCCGGCATAGGTCGTCACATAGGACGAGAAATGGTCGAGATAGGTGGCAAACATCGTCGAGCCGATCAGCCATGCCGCCAGCGTGAAGATGATGCCCGGCACCAGCGAGACGAAACGGCGCTTGCCGGCCGGCAGCCAGTAATGGACGGCAAACAGGCCGCCGATGATGACGGTCGAGGCAATGACGTAGCGCCACAAAGTGATCGTGCCGGTATAGGGTTTGATCCACTCGAAATGGGCTTCCGCCAGCCGCGCCAGCAACGGCGCGAACACCAGGAGCACGCTGATCGCCAGGAACCCCGCGGTCGCGATCAGCACGAAAAAGATGCTCTGCACCCGGCGATAAATGATGCCGCGCGTCTCCGTGACCCGATAGGCACGGTTGAGCGATGTGCGCAGCGCCTCGATGCCGTTCGAGGCAAAGTAGGCGGCAAGCAGCACGCCGTAGGTCAACAGGTCGGTGCGCCTGACGGTCAGCACGTTGAGCACCTCATGCGCGATCGGCTTGGCGATCTGGTCCGGCCAGGTGTCGAAGACCAGATGCACGGCCGTGTCGGCGAAGGCCTGGGCGCCGAGGAAGCTGCCCAGCGTCGTGGCGAAGATCAAGAACGGAAACAGCGCCATCAGCGAGGTGATCGCCAGATGGCTGGCCATCGCCCAGCCGTCATCGGTGTTGAAATGGCCGAGCGCGTCGTAGAGCACGCGGCGCAGGGCGACAATATTCCGCAGCAAGAACGCGCGCTCCCCTTCGATTGTCTCGACGCCGCGAATATGGGAAGGGAATGCGGCAAATGGCAACCCTTCGTCAAACCACGAATTCGCAAGCAGCAGAGTTGCGCGCCATCATCGTCACCGGTGCTTCTTCCGGCATCGGCGCCTATTGCGCCCGTGCTTTGAAGGCCGAAGGCTGGCGGGTGTTCGCGACGGCGCGCAAGCCGCAAGACATTGCCGCGCTCGAAGCGGACGGCATCGAGGCTTTTTACCTCGACTATAGCGAACCGGATTCCATCGCCGCCCTGGTGGCGGCGGTGCTCGACCGCACCGGCGGCAGGCTCGACGCGCTGTTCAACAACGGTGCCTATGCGCAGGCCGGCGCCGTCGAGGATCTGTCCGTTGCGGCGCTCAAGGAGCAGTTCGAGGCCAATTTCTTCGGCTGGCACGACCTGACCCGCCGGCTGGTTCCGGTGATGCGCCGCCAGGGTCATGGCCGCCTCGTCCATTGCTCCTCGATCCTTGGTCTGGTGCCGGTGCGCTTTCGCGGCGCCTATTCGGCGTCCAAGCATGCGCTCGAAGCTCTGATGCTCTGCCAGCGCCAGGAACTGGCCGGCAGCGGCGTCCATGTTTCACTGATCGAGCCGGGGCCGGTAAAATCCAGGATCGCCAGCAACGGCCTGCCCTGGTTCCTGAAAAACATCGACATCGAGAATTCCGTGCACAGCGCCGACTATGCCGCGCAACTGGAGCGGTTGCGCGCCGGCGGCAGCCAGTCGGCGCTGAAACCCGGGCCTGAGGTGGTCTACAAGGTTCTGCGCCATGCACTTCTGTCGCGGCGCCCGCGTCCGCACTATGTGGTAACAGTGCCGGCCAGGATCGGCGCTGCGCTCAAACGCATCCTGCCGGCATCGATACTTTACCGCCTGATGGCCAAACGCGCCTGAACGCGAAAACAACTGGAAACGCAACAATGGCAACCGTCTTCAACATCCTCGCCATTCTGGTCATGGCCGCCGTGGTGATCGTGCTGGTCCGGGGCCTCATCAACATGATGCGCGGCGGTTCCGGCGTCACCTCCAACAAGCTGATGCAGGCACGCGTCATGCTGCAGGCCGTGGCGCTGGTGCTGATCCTGCTGGCCGTGTATTTCACCCGCAAGTGAGGATGTCGGCAGCGGGGAGACGACGTGGTCAAGCTCAACAAGATCTACACCCGCACCGGCGATGACGGCACCACGGGCCTCGGTACGGGCGAGCGGCGGCTGAAATCCGACCTCAGGGTGGACGCCTACGGCACGGTCGACGAAGCCAATGCCTGTATCGGCCTGGCCCGGATCCACACGGCGGACGGCCATCCGGCGATCGACGCCATGCTGTCGCGCATCCAGAACGATCTCTTCGACCTCGGCGCCGATCTCGCCGTGCCCGATGACGGCAAGCCGCTCGGTTACGAGCCGCTGCGGATCACGCCGGCGCAGACCGACCGCGTCGAGAAGGACATCGACCTCCTCAACAAGGATCTGCGGCCGCTCAAATCCTTCGTGCTGAACGGCGGCACACCGGCCGCCGCCGCCCTGCATCTCGCCCGTACGGTGGCGCGGCGCGCCGAGCGGCTGATGGTCGCCCTGGCCCAGGACCCTACCGAACACGTCAACCGCGACGGGCTGAAATACATCAACCGCGTCTCGGATTTCCTGTTTGTCGCCGCCCGGGCGGTCAATGACAATGGAAATGCCGACGTGCTATGGGTGCCCGGCAAGAACCGCTGAACGAACCGGAAAGCGGAGGGGACCAGCGACCGATGTTCATCCCGCTTTACGACACCAACAGGCTGCGCCACATCAGGCTGCAATATGTGACGATCGGCCTGATCGTCGCCAACGCTGTGGTCTATTGCGCAACAGCGCTCGGCGGCGAGAATTTTACCAACGCCGCCGTGCTCGGCCTCGGCTTCATCCCCTCCGTCGTTCACGACACGGCCGAACTCGACCCTCGCTTTGTCATCATCCCCGAGAGCCTGAGCTACCTAACCTACTCGTTCCTGCATGCCGATATTTTCCATCTCGGCGGCAACATGCTGTTCCTCTGGGTGTTCGGCGACAATGTCGAGGACGCGCTCGGCCATATCCGCTACCTGATCTTCTATCTTCTGTGCGCCGTCGCCGGAGCCGCCTTCCAGGGGCTCGTCGCCTGGGATTCGCAAGTTCCGCTGATCGGCGCCTCAGGCGCCATTGCCGGCGTGGTCGTCGCCTACCTCATTCTCTATCCCAGGGTGAAGGTGTGGGTGCTGGCCTTTGCCCGCATCCCCTTGCGCATTCCGGCCTTCATCCCGCTCATCCTGTGGGTGGCGTTCCAGGTCGTCATGTTCGCGGCCGGCGGCGAGGATCAGATCTCCTGGGCCTGCCATATCGGCGGCATCATCGCCGGCGCGGTTCTGGTGCTGGTCCTACGCAGCCGCGGCGTGCCGCTGTTTGCCCCTGCCGAAGAGGACCCCGTGGTTCCCACGCCGGACCAGCCGCCGGTTGCCGCTGAACCAGCCGCGTCCGAACCGTCGGCCACCACGACGCGCTGGGGCCGAGGAAACCCTTCTGGCCCAAACTGAACCGATTTGAGCCGCTTTCTGCGTATTGACGTCAAGGGTTGCCCCAACTACGGAAACGTCTCCGTCCGAGCCCGAGGCTGTTAAGGAGCGGTCCACGATGGGCAAAGGCCAGAATTTCCATCCTGCCAGAATTCCGTCTGGCCGGAATTCAGTCAGGAATGTCGGCTTTCGACAACTCAGCAAGGGCGCAGGCTGCTATAGCGCGCCCAACTAGCGTGAAGAGGTGACAGGCAAATGAAGATCCTTGTGCCCGTGAAGCGGGTTGTCGACGCGAACGTCAAAGTGCGCGTGAAGGCCGATGGTTCGGCGGTGGAGTTGGCCAACGTCAAGATGGCGATGAACCCGTTCGACGAGATCGCGGTCGAGGAAGCGATCCGGATCAAGGAAGCCGGCAAGGCCGAAGAGATCATCGTCGTGTCGATCGGTCCGCAGCAGGCACAGGAAACCCTGCGCACCGCGCTTGCCATGGGCGCCGACCGGGCCATCCTGGTCAAGACCGATGAACAGACCGAGCCGCTGGGCGTCGCCAAGGTGCTGAAGGGCGTCGTCGACGCCGAACAGCCTGGCCTCGTAATCCTCGGCAAGCAGGCGATCGACGACGACTCGAACCAGACCGGCCAGATGCTGGCCGCGCTGCTTGGCTGGGCGCAGGGCACCTTCGCGTCCAAGGTCGTGCTCGAGGGTGACCATGCCAAGGTGACGCGCGAAGTCGACGGCGGCTTGCAGACGGTGGACCTGAAGATGCCGGTGATCGTCACCGCCGACCTTCGCCTCAACCAGCCGCGCTATGCCTCGCTGCCCAACATCATGAAGGCCAAGAAGAAGCCGCTCGACGAGAAGACGCCCGCCGACTACGGCGCCGACGTCAAGCCGCGCCTGAAGGTCATCAAGACCGAGGAGCCGAGCGGCCGCAAGGCGGGAGTCAAGGTCAAGAGCGTCGCCGAACTGGTCGACAAGCTGAAGAACGAAGCCGGCGTTTTGTAAGCGATCGGGAAAGGAACAGACATATGGCAATTCTCCTCATCGCCGAACACGACAACGCCACCCTTTCCGACCAGACCGCCAAGGCGCTGTCGGCGGCGCTGCAGATCGGCTCGGACGTTCATGTGCTGGTGGCAGGCAAGGGCGCCAAGGCCGCCGCCGACGCCGCCGCCAAGCTGAAGGGCGTCGGCAAGGTGCTGCTCGCCGACGCTGACGAACTGGCCGAGCGTCTCGCCGAGCCGACGGCGGCACTGGTCGTCTCGCTGGCCGGCGCCTACGACACCATCATCGCCCCGGCGACATCAGCCGGCAAGAACGTCGCGCCGCGCGTCGCGGCTCTGCTCGATGTCGCGCAGGTCTCCGAGATCATCGAAGTGGTGTCGCCTGACACCTTCAAGCGCCCGATCTATGCCGGCAATGCCATCCAGACCGTCCAGTCGACCGACACCAAGAAGGTGATCACCGTGCGCACGGCTTCCTTCCAGGCGGCGCCCGAGGGCGGCTCGGCCTCGGTCGAGACCGTCCAGGTGGCGGCCAATCCTGGCCTGTCCACCTTCGTCGAGAACAAGCTCTCGGAGACCGATCGTCCCGAACTGACCTCGGCCAAGATCATCATTTCGGGTGGCCGTGCACTTGGCTCTTCCGAAAAGTTCCAGGAGGTCATCCTGCCGGTCGCCGACAAGCTCGGTGCCGCGGTCGGCGCCTCGCGCGCCGCCGTCGATGCCGGCTATGCGCCGAACGACTGGCAGGTCGGCCAGACCGGCAAGGTCGTCGCTCCCGATCTCTACATCGCGGTCGGCATTTCCGGCGCCATCCAGCACCTTGCCGGCATGAAGGATTCCAAGGTCATCGTTGCCATTAACAAGGACGAGGAGGCACCAATCTTCCAGGTCGCCGACTACGGTCTCGTCGGCGATCTCTTCGTCATCCTGCCGGAGTTGCAGAAGGCGCTTTGACGCTTCCGAGCAAACTGTATTAAATTGCGAGGGGTGGGGTAGACGAAGTCGCCCCGCCCTTTTAGTTTGCACCGCACAATAAGCAGGCCACAAAAGGCTTAAAGCAATTCCAGCAGCAGTGCGCAGGGGTTTTTGCGCCGGGAATTGCAGGAAAACAAAAGAGATGGGGCGGTTCGCTTTTCCAGCGAAAAACGCTCCGGACGGGATCGGGTAATGAGCAAGATCGAGACGATCGGCATCATTGGTGCGGGCCAGATGGGCGGCGGCATTGCCCACGTCTCCGCGCTTTCGGGCTACAAGGTCCTGATCTACGATATATCGCCCGACCGCATCGAGAAGGGCATTGCCACCATCAGCGGCAACATGGCCCGTCAGGTGGGGTCCGGCAAGCTCGACGAGAAGCTGCGCAACCAGGCGATGGCACGCATTGCCTCCGCGCCCACGATGGCCGATCTGGCAGGCGCCGATCTGGTGATCGAGGCGGCGACCGAGGACGAGACCGTCAAGCGCAAGATCTACGCGCAGCTCTGTCCGCAGCTCAATCCCGAAGCCATACTGGCAACCAACACCTCGTCGATCTCGATCACGCGGCTCGCCGCGCAGACCGACCGGCCGGAGCGTTTCATCGGCATACATTTCATGAACCCGGTGCCGGTGATGAAGCTGGTCGAGCTGGTACGTGGCATCGCCACCGAGGATCAGACCTTCGAAGCCGCCAAGACCTATGTGAAGCAGCTCGACAAGACGATCACGGTCTCGGAGGATTTCCCGGCCTTCATCGTCAACCGCATCCTGCTGCCGATGATCAACGAGGCGATCTACACCCTCTATGAGGGGGTCGGCTCGGTGGATGCGATCGACACCGCCATGCGGCTTGGCGCCAACCATCCGATGGGGCCGCTGCAGCTTGCCGATTTCATCGGCCTCGACACCTGCCTGTCGATCATGCAGGTGCTGCATGACGGCCTGTCGGATTCGAAGTACCGCCCTTGTCCGCTGCTGGTCAAATATGTCGAGGCCGGCTGGCTCGGCCGCAAGACCGGGCGCGGCTTCTACGATTATCGCGGCGAGCATCCCGTTCCGACGCGCTGACGGGGTCTCAGCACAGGGTTCGGCGTTTCCGTCAGCCGATGAACCGTGCTGACGTGATTGCCCCTCACGAGGCCGCGGCGAGCGGCTCAGGCGGTTCTGACCGGTCGTCGGTGATCCTGCCGTCCGGCGCCACGCAAACGCATCCGCGGCCGGCGGCCTTGGCCGCATAGCAGGCGGTGTCGGCCCTTGCGATGATCTCGTCGGCTTCGCCGCAATCGGCATTGATCGCCGCCAGTCCGATACTGGCGCCGATCACGTGCGGCCGGCCATCCCAGGTGAAGTTCAGGCCGGCTATCGCATCGATGATGGAGCGTGCCGCGATCCGGGCGCCGGCCGTCGAGCCGGATTTCAGGATGACCGCGAATTCGTCGCCGCCCAGACGCGCGACGATGTCTTCGGGACCAAGTACGCCGCGCACGGCCTCGGCGACCCGCTTCAGCAAGGCATCTCCGGCGGCGTGGCCGCCCGTGTCGTTGACCAGCTTGAAATGGTCGAGGTCGATGAACATGAACTGATGGCCGCCGCCTGCCGTCATGCCGTCCTTGCGCGCCTGGCCGACAAGGTCCTCCATGATGCGGATGAAGCTCGAACGATTGGCCAGCCCGGTCAGCGCGTCATGCGCGGCGGCATGGGCGAGCTGCCGCTGCAGGGCGCGCGCATCGGTGAAGTCCTGGAACACGATGACCAGGCCGCAGAATTCGCCGCGCTCGTTCACGATCGGCGACACCACCTGGCGGATGCTGCAGCGCGTGTCGTCGCGCCGGATCAGCACCGCACGGCTGTTCTGGTCGGAGGGCACCCCGGCGCCGATCGATGTGCGCGCCACGCCTATGCGCTGCCCCGTCTCCTCGTCGACAGCCCAATAGACATGACCGAGCGTCTTGCCGAGTGCCTCGTCGCCACAAACGCCGGTCAGCTTCTCGGCCACCGGATTCATGAAGGTGACGCGGTTCGCGGCATCGGTGCAGATGACGGCGTCGCCGATCGATTGCAGCGTCACCTTCAGCCGCTCCTTCTCGTCGGCCAGCAGCGCCGCCGAGACGGTGAGCCGTTCTTCGGCCTGCTTGCGTCGGGTGATGTCGGTCAAGCTGCCGATCGCTCTGATCAGCTGCCCATCCGAGTCACGCTCGATGGCCTTGCCGCGGTCGAGGATCCAGATCCAGCGGCCATCCTTGTGGCGCATCCTGAACTCGGCCTCGAAGAATTCCGTCTCGCCCTCGAGATGGGCGCGATCGGCCTCCGCGACGGCGGCGCGGTCGTCCGGATGGATCATGGTCAGCCAGCGGTCGGGGTCGCCATCCAGCTCGCCGTCCTCAAAACCGAGCATCTTGACCCAGGTGGAGGAATAGGTGGTGCCTCCCTTGCGTATGTCGAGGTCCCAGACACCCTGACCGGCGCCGGCCAGCGCGAAGTTCCAGCGCGTTTCGGCCTCGGCGATGCGTGCCTCGGCCTGCTTGCGCGCGTCGATATCCTCGATCTGCGAGACGAGATAGAGCGGGCGTCCGTTCTTCTCATCGCGAATGACGGAGCCGGCAAGTTGGGCCCAGACGGGTGTACCGTCCTTTTTGAGATAACGCTTCTCGAAATGGAAAGCATCGACGGTGCCGGCCTTCAGGCCGGCCATCGTTTCGCGTCCGATCTCCAGATCGTCGGGATACGTGATCTGGAAGAAGGTCAGCGCCTCTATTTCCTCGCGGCTGTAGCCGAGCATGGTGGCGAACGCGGGGTTTGTCTGCAGTATACGCCCGTCGAGGCTGACAATGGCGATGCCGATGGCCGAGTCCTCCATGACCCGGCGGAACCGCTGTTCGTTCTCGGCAACCTGCCGGCGGTCGCCGGGGATGCGCGCGATGAACAGGGCCGCGAGCATGAGCGCGCCGGCCGTCAATGCGAACGACACCTGAAGGCAGAGCTCGAGCGCCTGTGCGCCAAAGTCCAGCTTCGGCAACATGACCGAGGCCGCCGCCACGGCAAGACCGGCCACGGCCAAGGACAGCGCCGCATGTCTGTGAGGCCTGATGAGTGCTCGTAATCTCACGATTTATGCCACCCCCGTGGGCAATCGCTTTTTCCCGTCAAAACCCTGAAGGATCGATTTTAAGGAAAGGTTGCGCCCGAGGTACCGGCGATATGGGAAACCGGCAAACAATTGCCGGCATGATTAAGGATCGGTGTGCACGGCGTATGATCCCGGGCTGGCGCTACCAGCGCACGAAAAACCGCCCGCCGAGCGCGCCTAGCAAAGCGAGTGCCGCGATGGCGATCGTGTACCAGGTGGCAACGAAAAGCGGCGAGTCGTCGAAGCAGTGCGCGGCATAGAAAGTCGCCGCCAGCCCGCCGGCAAGCAGCCCGGCGACCGTGCCGGCAAGCACCGGCCGTGTCGGCGCGCCATAACGCAGCATCCACAGGAAGATGGCCAGCGGGCCGATGCCGATCAGCGGGATGAACCCCATGCAGATCATCATGTTGGAGCCGACCATGCGCGTGCCCCACAGCGCCTGCGGCACCATGAACAGCTCAAGAGCCACCGCAACAGCCACCAGCAGGGGCGCCGCGGCCATCCAGGCCAAGGCCCGCGCCGTCGAGGCGCCAGGCGTCGACAGGACGCGTATAAGAGCGAAGGCGCTGGCGGCGAGCTCCATGGTGAAAACGAATTTTGCCAGGAAGCGCATCGTATGCACGGCCGCCATGAAATCGGGGCGCGGACCGATGGTCATCCAGAAGACCGCGGCCGCGACCACAACGGCCATACAAGCCGCCAGCCACCAGGCCGAACGCAGCGGCATTGCCTTGCTGCTGATATCGGCGTCGAGTGCCTTGATGAGATCTTCGGTTCTCATGTCACTGCCGTCCAAACCGCTTGGCTATCGCGGCAAGCCCGCGGTGCAGCGACACCCGCACCGCTGTTTCGCTGATGCCGAACTTGGCCGCCGTCTCCCCGATCGAGTGGCCCTCGACCGATATGGCCGAGACCACCGAACGCTGCGCCGGCGGCAAGGTGTCGAGCGCCCGGTTGACGTCGCGCTCGCTGACCGTCTCGCTCTCCGGCTCGGCGAAAGTCTCGGCGATGTCGTCGACATCGATCTCGATGCGCCGTCCGCGCCGCCGGAATGCGTCGATCAGCTTGAAACGGGCAATCGCATAGACCCAGGGCAACACCGGCGCGTCCTGGCGCCAGGTATGTCGTTTCACATGAATGGCCAGCAAGGTTTCCTGCACGACATCCTCGGGATCGACTCCGCCCTGCACGATCTTGCGCCGGACAAAGCCGCGGATCAGCGCGGCAATCCGGTGGAGAAAGTCGGCATAGGCCTTTTCATCTCCCGCGATCGCGGCCCGCATCAGCCGGGAAAGCTCGGCCTCGTCCTTGCCGCTCACAAGAGTTCACTCCCCCGATCTTCGCGCCTCGGCACTGATTTGTTACGTGGCCGGCGAAATAATGTCCAAGCCAATCTACGGGCAAATCACGAAAGTTTGCGGGATGGGCCACGAAATTCCCTGACGGATCCTCTGGTCCCCATATCGGGCGATGCCATCGGCGTCCGACACGCGAAACCGTGATGGAGTCGAGCACCTTTCAATCTTGACTAACCCATTCATGAATTGCTACTCGGACGCACCCGCAGTGCGGGCAACCCGAGGAGTCCCTTATGAAATCCCCTTTTCTTGCCCTGGCCAGCGTAGCGGCGCTTGCAATCAGCCTCGCCGCCGGTCCGGCGACGGCCGAAGATGCCGGCATTATCGTCTATAACGCCCAGCATGAAAGCCTGGCCAAGGAATGGGCCGAGGGGTTCACCAAGGAAACCGGCATCAAGGTCACCTTGCGCAATGGCGGCGACAGCGACTTCTCCAACCAGATCGTCGCGGAAGGCGGCTCCTCGCCCGCCGACGTCTTCCTGACCGAGAATTCGCCCGCCATGGCGCTGGTCGAGGCCGCGGGCCTGTTCGCGCCGGTCGATGCCGGGACGCTGGCCCAGGTTCCGCAGGACTACCAGCCGTCGAGCGGCAAGTGGGTGGGCGTGGCCGCGCGCAGCACCGTCTTTGCCTACAACAAGGACAAGTTGAAGGAAGACCAGTTGCCCAAGTCGCTGCTCGACCTTGCCGATCCGAGCTGGAAGGGCCGCTGGGCCGCCTCGCCTTCGGGCGCCGATTTCCAGGCGATCGTCAGCGCCCTGCTGCAGCTCAAGGGCGAGGCCGCCACGGCCGACTGGTTGAAGGCGATGAAGGAGAACTTCACCGCCTATAAGGGCAACAGCACCGTCATGAAGGCGGTCAATGCCGGCGAGATCGAGGGCGGCGTGATCTACCACTATTACTATTTCGGCGATCAGGCCAAGACCGGCGAGAACTCCAAGAACGTGGCGCTGCATTATTTCAAGAACCAGGATCCGGGCGCCTTCGTATCGGTCTCCGGCGGTGGCGTGCTCGCCGCGAGCAAGCACCAGAAGGAGGCCCAGGCTTTCCTGAAATGGGTGACCGCCAAGGGTGGCCAGGACGTGCTGAAGGACGGAACCTCCTTCGAATACGCGGTCGGCAAGGACGCGCAGTCCAATCCCAAGCTGGTGCCGCTGGCCGATCTGCAGGCGCCGAAGGTTGACGCCGCGACGCTGAACTCCAAGAAGGTCACCGACCTGATGACCGCAGCCGGCTTGCTTTAGTTGGCTTTCGTCCTAATGGCTTGCTTTAGTTGGCTTTCGTCCTAATAAGGACACCGACCGTGCTCCCGCGGTAATCCCGCGGGAGCGTTTTGTTTTTGAGACCTGTCGATGACGACATGCTCCCTGTCCGGCCGCGATCGCGGCCGCTCGATTGCCGCCGCAGCGGCAGCAACGGCCTGGCGTCTCGCGTGATGCAGTCCGCGGTAGACTTTGCGCGCACGGACCTGTCGCCGAAAATACGCCGCCGGGCGCATCGTCGGGTCGCGCCGTGGATTGTCATCGCGGCCATGTCAGTCTCGCTGCTCGCCCTGGTGCCGCTCGCCTTCATCATCTGGATCGCGGTGCAGACCGGCTGGGAGACCGTCTCGGCCCTTGTCTTCCGGCCGCGCGTCGGCGAACTCCTGGTCAACACCGGACTGCTGGTGCTGCTTTCCGTGCCCATCGCCATCCTCCTGTCGGTGACGCTGGCCTGGCTGACCGAGCGCAGCGACCTGCCCGGTGCCCGGTTCTGGTCCTGGCTCTGCGTGGCGCCGCTCGCCATTCCGGCTTTCGTGCATTCCTATGCCTGGATCACCCTGGTGCCGGGGCTGCACGGCCTCTGGGCCGGCGTACTGGTCTCCGTCATTGCCTATTTTCCTTTTCTCTATCTGCCGGTTTCGGCGGCACTTCGCCGCCTCGATCCTGCCTTGGAGGACGCCGCGGCGGCCCTTGGTCTCGGACCCTGGCGCGTGTTCTGGCGTGTCGTGTTGCCGCAGCTCAGGTTAGCGATATGCGGCGGCTCGTTGCTGGTCGGACTGCACCTGCTGGCCGAATACGGTCTCTACGTCTTCATCCGCTTCGACACCTTCACGACCGCGATCGTCGACCAGTTCCAGTCGACCTTCAACGGCCCGGCCGCCAACATGCTGGCCGGCGTGCTGGTGACATGCTGCTTCATTCTTCTCGGCCTCGAAGTGCTGGTGCGCGGCGAGGAGCGTTATGCCCGCGTCGGCTCCGGCGCCGCGCGGTACCAGCGGCGGATCAGCCTCGGCCGCGCCACCCTGCCCAGCCTGCTGTTGCTTGTCGTCACCACGGTGCTGGCGCTTGGCGTTCCGTTCGTGACCATCGGACGCTGGCTCGCCGCCGGCGGCGCCGACGTCTGGCGCTTCGATGAAATCGGCCTGGCGCTAGGCCAGACGCTGTTCCTGTCGCTCGCCGGTGCGCTGCTTGCCACCGTCGCGGCGATGCCGATGGCCTGGATCTCGATACGCGCGCCCGGACCGTTGCAGCGCCTGCTCGAGGGCTGCAACTATATCGTCGGCTCGCTGCCGGGTGTCGTCATCGCGCTGGCACTGGTCACCATCACCGTGCGCATCGCGCTGCCGCTCTACCAGACCCTGTTCACCATCCTTGTCGCTTATGCGCTGATGTTCCTGCCGCGTGCCCTGGTCAGCCTGCGCGCGTCCATCGCCCAGGCGCCGGTGGAACTCGAACGCGCTGCGTCGAGCCTCGGCCGGCATCCGCTCAACGCGCTGTGGTCGACGACAATCCGCCTGTCGGCGCCCGGAGCCGCGGCCGGCATGGCGCTGGTGGCGCTCGGCATCATGAACGAATTGACCGCGACCCAGATGCTGGCGCCGAACGGCACCCGCACGCTGGCCATGGCATTCTGGTCCTACAGCGGCGAGATCGATTATGCCTCGGCGGCCCCTTACGCCTTCATCATGGTGGCGATGTCGCTGCCCCTGACCTGGCTGCTCTATGTCCAGTCGAAGCGGATGGCCGGACGATGAGCTTTCTGGAATTCGGCAATCTGCACAAGCATTATGGCCCGGTCGCGGCCCTTGCCGGCGTTGACCTGAACGTCGCCAGCGGCAGCCGCACGGCCATCGTTGGACCTTCCGGCTGCGGCAAGACGACCTTGCTGCGGCTGATCGCCGGCTTCGAGGCGCCGGACCAGGGCCGCATCGTGCTTGACGGGCAGGTGCTGGCCAATGGCGGCGCCGCTGTCCCTGCGCATCGCCGCGGCATCGGCGTGGTGGCGCAGGACGGCGCTCTGTTCCCGCATTTGACGATCTCGGACAATATCGGCTTCGGCATGGGACGGAACGACGACAAGCGCGCCGAGCGCATCGTCGAACTCGCCTATATCGTGGGCCTGGACAAGGCGATCCTGAAACGTCGTCCGCACGAACTGTCCGGCGGCCAGCAGCAGCGCGTGGCACTGGCCCGTGCCATGGCGATGAAGCCCAGGCTGATGCTGCTCGACGAACCGTTCTCGGCCCTCGACACCGGCCTGCGCGCCTCGATGCGCAAGGCGGTGGCCGAACTTCTGGAGGCGGCCGGCATCACCACCATCCTGGTGACTCACGACCAGGCCGAGGCATTGTCTTTCGCCAGCCAGGTGGCGGTGATGCGCGATGGAAGATTTTCCCAGGTCGGCACGCCGCGCGAACTTTATCTCAAGCCAAAGGACAGGATGATCGCCGAATTCCTCGGCGATGCCATCATCCTGCCGGCGAGCATTTCGGGCGGCTTCGCCAACTCGCCGCTCGGCCGCATCGCCGTCGACACGGCCGACAGCCGCGATATCGCCCGCATCATGCTGCGGCCGGAGCAGATCGGGCTCAAACGCACTTCGCGCGAGGGCATGTCGGGTACCCCTGACATGTTGTTCGGCGAGGTGACGGAATGCGAATTCGCCGGCTCGACATGCACGGTCGCGGTGCGGCTTCTGAACAATGCCGATCCGCCGGACGCCGCCGCGATCGGCGGCACGCCGCTGATCCTGCGCAAATCCGGCATGGACGCGCCGGCTGTCGGCGAAATCGTGCGGCTGACCGTGTCGGGCAAGGCGCACGTCTTCGCCTGAAGATCTGACGGTGCCGCACCCGGGCTGCGATGGCGAGACGCGTTTTTCGGATTCGGCCGCGTAGAGCGGCCACTGCTCAACGAGGCTAGCTAGAAAATCAAAGCGCCGGCTCGGGCATTGAAGCCTTGAACACATCGAGACGGGTACCCGTCTCCGACGAGAAGAAGTGCATGTCGTCTGGCGAGATCTTCAGGCCGACGGTGCTGCCCGGCTCGGGGTGCACGGCCTCCGAGGTCATCACCGAGAACGGCGCGCCGTCGAGGTCGACATAGATCACCCGCCCCGCGCCCAGTTCCTCGACCAGATCGACAGAGGCATCGAGCGCGCCCGGCGTTCCCGGTGCCACCAGCCGGACGGCTTCCGGCCTGATGCCCATCGCAACCTTGGTGCCGACCGGCAGGCCGGCGCGAACCATCGCCAGGCGCCGGCTGCCGCCGAGCAGCGACAGCCCGTCGAGTTCGACAGTGCCTTCAAGGATGTTCATCGCCGGCGCGCCGACGAAGGTGGCGACGAAGCGGCTGGCGGGGCGGGTGTAGATCTCACCTGGCGTGCCGACTTGCTCGACGCGTCCGCCATTCATCACCACCAGCCGGTCGGCGAGCGTCATCGCCTCGACCTGGTCGTGGGTGACGAAGACGGAGGTGGCGTTCAGCCGGCGGTGCAGCTTGCGGATCTCCGAGCGCATCTGCACGCGCAGCTTGGCGTCGAGATTGGAAAGCGGCTCGTCGAACAGGAAGACTTTCGGCTCGCGGATCATGGCGCGGCCCATGGCGACGCGCTGCCGCTGGCCACCGGAAAGCGCCATCGGCTTGCGGTCGAGCAGATGCTCGAGCTCTAGCGTGCGGGCCACCGCCTGGATGCGCTGGTTGCGCTCCGCCGAGGGAACGCCTGATACCTTCAGTGAATAGCCGATGTTCTGCGCCACGCTCATATGCGGATAGAGCGCGTAGTTCTGGAACACCATGGCGCAGCCGCGCTCGCGCGGCTCGAGCTTGTTGACGACGGTGCCGTCGATGGCGATCGTGCCGTCGGAAATCTCCTCCAGCCCGGCGATCATGCGCAGCAAGGTGGACTTGCCGCAGCCGGACGGCCCCAGGATGACGACGAATTCGCCAGAGGCGAAGTCGAGATCGACGCCATGCACGACCTGCGTCTTGGCGTAGTTCTTCTTGACGCCGCGTATTGTGATGGAGGCCATTTTTCTGTCTCCCTGCTATTTCTCGGTGGCGATCAGGCCGCGCACGAACCAGCGCTGCATCAAGACCACGACAATCATCGGCGGCACCATGATGATGAGCGTTCCGGCCATGGCAATGTGCCATTCCGGGGCGCCACCGACGTTGGGGATCAGTTGCTTGAGCTCGGTCACCGCCATCGCATGCGACTGGTCGGTGGTGATCAGCAGCGGCCACAGATATTGATTCCAGGCCCACAGGAACATGATGGTTCCGAGCGCGGCCATGTTGTTGCGCGACAGCGGCAGCAGGACGTCGATGAAGAACCGCAGCGGGCCAGCACCGTCCATGCGCGCGGCCTCGGTCAATTCGTCCGGCACGGTCAGGAAGAACTGGCGATAGAGGAAGGTTCCGGTGGCGGTGGCGACAAGCGGCAGGATCAGGCCGCTATAGGAATTGAGCAGCCCAAGGCTCATCGAGACCCGCACCCCCGATACTTTCTCGATCAGCCAGGAAAGCCCGGTCAGGTCCAGAATCGTCTGATAGGGCTCGAGCACGTTGGCAACCACCGCGTAGGTCGGCACGATGCGCACTTCGAGCGGCAGCATCAGCGTGATGAAGATCAGCCAGAAGATCAGCATGCGGCCAGGATAGCGGAAGTACACGAGCGAGAAGGCGGTGAGCGCCGAGATGATCACTTTGCCCGCCGCGACGCCGAACGCCATGATGAAGCTGTTGAGCAGCTTGGGACCGAGATCGGCGGTCACCCAGGCCGTCTTGATGTTGACCCAGAAGTCACTGCCCGGCAACAGCGACATCGGCACATCGTTGACGTCCTTGAGATTGTGCGACGCGGCGATCGCCACGATGGCGAACGGCGCGACACAGAAAACGAAGCCGGCGAACAGGATCAGATGGGTGAAGAAGTTGAGGAACGGGGTGCGCTCGACCATGTCAATCTCACCTGTAATGCACGCGCCGCTCGATGAAGCGGAACTGGACGATGGTGAGGGCGACGATGAGTACCATCAGGATGATGCTCTGAGCGGCCGCGCCCGAATAGTCGAGGCCTTTGAACCCGTCGGAGTAGATCTTATACACCATCAGATTGGTCGCATTCGCGGGTCCGCCTGATGTCATGATGTCGACGATGCCGAAGGAGTCCTGGAAGCTCTCGGTGATGTTGATGACGAGCAGGAAGAAGATCGTCGGCGTGATCAGCGGGAACTGGATATCCCAGAAGCGCCTGAGGACACCGGAGCCGTCCATCGCCGCCGCCTCCATCAATGAGCGCGGGATGGCCTGGAAGGCGGCGAGGAAGAAGATGAAGTTGTAGCCGACATATTTCCAGGAGAAGGCAACGATGATCGAGGCCATGGCGTCGGCGCCGTCGAGGCCTGGATCCCAGAAGCCGGGCCAGACCCGGTTGACGACGGCCATGAAGCCGGCTTCCGGCGCCAGGATGAAACGAAACGCCAGCGCCAGCGCCGGAGCGGCGATGCCATAAGGCCAGATAAGCACCACGCGATACAGCCACGAGCCGGCAAGCTGCCGATCGGTCAGGGCGGCTAGCACCAGAGCGATGACCATCGCCAGGCCGGTGCTGATGGCCGCGAAAATCAGGCTGGCGGTGATCGAGTTCCAGTAGTCGGCGTTGGACAGGATCGAGCGGAAATTGTCGAGACCGACCCAGATGTTGCCGCCGCCCCAGGGCTGCTGCAGCGTCAGCGACCAGTACACCGCCTGGCCGGCCGGCCAGTAGAAGAAGGTGAAGATCAGGAGCAACTGCGGCACCGCGAACAGGATACCGATCGTCGATCTGCTGAAGGTAACGCGTTTTTCCATCGGTCCGCCGAGGCCGCGGAACGGCCAGCCTAGAGCAAGATGAGATTAATACATGAAACGGCCGCCCGTCGAATCTCGCCGGGCGGCCTCGGTATAAGCTTCGCGATCAGGGCAGCGTCTTGCCCGGATAGGTCTGCTGGAAGCGGTCCAGGATGGCGTCGCCATTCTTGACCAGCGTGTCGAGGCCTTCCTGGACGCTGACCTTGTTGGCGAAGATCGCCTGCATCTGCGTGCCGAACTCGGCGCGGATCTGGGTGAAGTTGCCCAGGCGCACGCCGCGAGTGATTTCGGTCGGCTCGGACGCGGTCAGGCTGGCGATCGCGGTTTCGCGGCCCTTATAGGGAGCCTTGTCGTAGAAACCCTGGGACTTCAGGTATTCGAAGCCCGACTTGGTGACCGGGATGTAACCGGTGTTGGTCGACCAGAACAAAGCCGTCTTGGGGTCGTGGATGAAGTTGAGGAACGCGGCCGCGCCCTTGTATTCGGCGTCCGACTTGCCCGAGAGCACCCACAGGGAAGCGCCACCGACGAGCGAGTTCTTGCGCTCGGTTCCGGCATAGACCGGAAGTTCGGCGACATCCCAGTTCATGCCTTCCTTCTGCGTCTTGCCGACCGTGCCGTGATCGCCGACCGAGGTCATGATCACCTGGCAGGTGCCGGTCGCGAAGGCCTGGACCATGTCCTGGCCGAGATCCTTGGACTTGATCTTGATCAGGCCGGAATCATACCACTTCTTGAGATCGGTGACGTACTGGACGAATTTGGTCTTGTTGACTTCCAGACGCGCGTCGAGGCCGTCATAGCCGTTGTTCTTGGTCGCGATCGGCTGGTTGTGGATGGCCGAGAACTGCTCCATGATCTGCCAGCTTTCGTTGGCGGAGATGTTGATCGCCATCGGGCACTCGTAGCCGGCGTCCTTCAACGCCTTGAGGTCGGCGCCGACATCTTCCCAGGTCTTCGGCGCCTCGGTCTTGCCGATCTTGGCGAAGGCGTCCTTGTTCCAGTACATCAGCGGGGTCGAGGAATTGAACGGGAAGGACAGCATCTCGCCCTTCGAGGTCGCGTAGTAACGGGCAATGCCGGGGAAATAGTCGGCGTAGTCGATCTTGTAGCCGTTTTCTTCCATCAGCTTGTCGGCGGGCTTGTAGGCGCCCGACAGCATCATCGTGGCGGTGCCGACGTCATAGACCTGGACGACGGCGGGCTGCTTGCCGGCGCGGAAGGCGGCGATGGTGTTCTGCAGCGTGGCGTCGTAATTGCCCTGGCTGGTGCAAACGACTTCATAGTCCTTCTGCGAGGCGTTGAAGTTCTTGCACAGCGTGTCGACGACGCGGGCGAGGTCGCCCGAAAGGCCGAACCAGAAATCGAATTTTACCGGCTCCGCGAAGGCAGGAATCGCCAGCGCGGTGCTGAGCGCGCCTGCGGCAAGGGCAGCGAGGCCCCGCTTGATGATCGTCATGGTTTCTTCCCTCTTGAATGACTGTTGACAAGGGTCTTGCGCAAGTCCTTGCCCGCTCTCTTAGAGAAGGTATGTGACAGTTCTGTTGTGGCCTCCCGGGCCTTCTGCCAGTTGGTCTTTCCTCCCCCTCGGCGGTGGCCCCGGCATGAAAACGTCACGCCGGCGCCTTAGGTAGCTAGGGCGGCTGTCATGGACGTAAAGGTCGTCATGGTTAGCCGGCTAAAGGACGATGAAACGCTGATGCGGCAGCTGACGCACATGCCCATCGCCGACAGGCAGGCGATGCGCGGCGGCCCTCGCGACTGCGCCATATATCCGCGGCACGGGTCTCACGCGCCGCCTCGCGGCCAGCCCCTCCCGGCACTCAAAGCCAGCGGCCATTCTGCCCCAGGAAGGCACGCTATGGTTGCAGGCGGCTTTATCGATCCTTCAACGGCCAAGCCTTAATCAGTCATATTTCCTTTTTTATTTCCTATGGGCTAGGGGGAAATAAGGTGTTGACTGTCTATAATTGCATCGTGAACCAGCACGACTTGAGACTGGTCGTACTCGCCGCGCTTATTTGCGGGATTTCCTGTTTTTCTGCTGTGAACCTGCTTCACCACATCAGCCGCTCGACGGACCGCCACCGGTTGGTCTGGCTGATGATATCGGCGACGTCGACCGGGTTCGGAATCTGGGCCACGCATTTCATCGCCATGCTTGCCTTCACGCCGGGCATCCCCAGCGCCTACGATCCGGGGCTTTCCGTGCTCTCGCTGGCCGCCTCGGTCGCACTGACGGCGGCTGGCATGTGGATCGCCACCTTGCGGGACGAGATCGATTACCATCTCGTCGGCGGCGCCGTTCTGGGTGGCGGCATCGCAGCCATGCACTATGTCGGCATGGCGGCGTTCGAGGTCCAGGGCCGGATCGAATGGAACCTGCTGCTTGTCGCCGTGTCCTTGCTGGCCGGTGCGACGCTTGCGGCAATGGCGCTGCACGTCGTTCTGCGCCGCCCTTCCCTGTCGGCCACATCGGCCGGCGCCGTACTGCTGACACTGGCGATCTGCACCTTGCATTTCATCGGCATGGGCGCCGTCTCGATCTTTCCCGATTCCTCTATCGTCATATCCGAATACACGATCGAGCCGATGTCGCAGGCTTTCGCGGCCGCGGCCGCCACGCTGGTGATCCTGGTGCTGTCGGCATCGGCGCTGTGGATCGATCTGCGCTTCCGGCGCCAGAAACTCGAGGTCGACCGCATGCACGGCCTGGCCAATGCGGCCGTGGAAGGCCTGATCGTCTGCGACGGCAGCCGCATCGTCAGCGCCAATGACAGCATGGGCAAGCTGACCGGCACGCCGGCAACGACGCTGAACGGTATGGAACTGGGCGAACTTTTCGACGAACGCGCCGCATTCGACGCGACCAGTCTGGAGGGCCAGCCGCGGGAAGTGGAGCTGAGGGGCCGCGATGGGACCAGAATCCCCGTCGAATTGATCGCCAGGAGCATCGACTATTGCGGCAAGCCGCACAACGTCATCGCCGTGCGCGACATACGCGAACGCAGGAAGGCCGAAGAGGAAATCCTTCGCCTTGCCCATTTCGATCCGCTGACGGGCCTTGCCAATCGCCGCTCCTTCTCCAGCCGTCTCGACGCGGAAATCGCGTCCATGAACCGGGTCGCAAAAGCCGACGCAGGCGCCAAAGGCCGGCATCTTGCGCTTCTGCTGCTCGACCTCGACCGCTTCAAGGAGGTGAACGACCTCTACGGCCACGGCGCGGGCGATGCCATGTTGCAGAAGGTGGCAAGCTGCGCGTCCGGTGTTTTGCGCCACGGTCAGATGCTTGCACGCCTGGGCGGCGACGAATTCGCCATCATCGCCCCCAACCTCCCGGACCCGCAGGCGGCGGGCCGCATCGCCAATGCGGTGCTTGCCGCCATGCGCGAGGAAAACCGGGCAGCTGTCGGCGGCGGTCTGGTCTCGGCCAGCATCGGCATCGCGGTCTATCCGCTCGATGCCGAAGACCAGACGAGCCTGATCAGCCATGCCGATACGGCACTCTACCGGGCCAAGACCGAAGGCAGGGACACCTATCGCTATTTCGAGGCCTCGATGGGCGCCGAGGCCCGCGACAAGCGCGTGATGGAACATGAATTGCGCCAGGCCGTCGTGCGCGGTGAATTCTACCTCGTCTACCAGCCACAGAAGGAGATCAGCAGCGGCAGGATGGTTGGCTTCGAGGCCCTGATCCGCTGGCGTCATCCTGAGCGTGGCGAGGTTTCCCCGGCCATCTTCATCCCGGTGGCCGAGGACAGCGGCGCGATCGGCCAGATCGGCGATTGGGTGCTCGAAGCGGCCTGCGAGGAAGCCGCGCGCTGGGAAAACCCGCTGACGGTCGCCGTCAACGTCTCCGCGGTCCAGCTCCACAATCCCAATTTCAGCCGCAAGGTCCACGAGACCTTGATGAAGACAGGCCTTGCTCCGACCAGGCTGGAACTCGAGATCACGGAGACCGCGCTGGTGAAGGACATGCCGCGTGCGCTGGCAACCTTGCGGCAGGTCAAGTCGCTCGGCGTGCGCGTGGCCATGGATGATTTCGGGACCGGCTATTCCTCCCTCTCCAACCTGCGCGCCTTTCCCTTCGACAAGATCAAGATCGACGCCTCCTTCATCAAGGCGGTCGACACGAACGGCCAGGTCGCGGCGATCGTGCGCGCGGTGCTTGGGCTGGGGCGCGGCCTTGGCCTGCCGGTTCTGGCCGAAGGCGTCGAGACGCTTGGCGAGTTGAAGTTCCTGGACGCCGAGGCTTGCGAGATCGGCCAGGGCTACTACCTCGGCAAGCCTGCGCCGATCGAAGCGTTCGACGACCTGACCGGCCACGGCAAGCCCACTCCGGTGCGTGCCGGCCGCCAGGATGGCGGTCTCGTGCTGCTCAAGCCAAAGGTGCGCTCGGCCTAGCCTGGGGAAAGCGCTACGCGCTTTTCCTGCATTTGCGTGTCCTGCCTTTGCTTGGGTTTACGATCCGAGCGCCGTCTCGACCAGCCGCTTGGCGTCCGGCCCCGACCATTCGGCCGGGCCGTTCATATGGGCGATCAGGCAGCCCTCGCCGTCGATGAGCATGGTGACGGGCAGGCCGAGCGCCAGCCCGCGCGTCTTGAGCTCGTTGAACAGCGTCATCGTCGAATCCCGGTAGTAGCCGAGCGTGTGCACACCGGTATCGGCGAGAAACTTCTTCGGCTTCACGTCGTCGCCGGCATCGACATTGACGGCGACGACCTGAAAGGCGTCGCTGCCTTTCTCCTTCTGCAGCGCATCGAGCGCCGGCATTTCGGCACGGCATGGCGCGCACCATGTCGCCCAGAGATTGAGCAGCACCGTCTTGCCGGCATGATCGGCGATCGTCATCGGCTTGCCGTCCGGACCGTTGAAGGCAAGGCTTCGCATCGACTGCGGCGGGTCGGCCGGCAAAAGCGCCGCGACCTCACCGGTGGCCGCGGCCGCGACCTTCTTGGCGCGCTCGCTCTTGGCGGTGCAGGCGACATCGTCCTTGCTCTCGCCGGCGGCCGCCTGGGCCGGTGCGTTGTTGCCAGACCGGCTCTCGCTGACATATACCGCGACCGCGCCGGCCAGCGCTCCCGCCACCAAAGCGGCGAGGATCAGGCGCGGGGCCGGGAAAAATCTGTTTCCGTCTGCCATTTTCTCAAAACTGCTCCGAAGCACGGGTTATAGCCATGAGCGACAAGAAGACCAGCAACCAGATGTGGGGCGGACGATTTGCCTCGGGTCCGGCCGCGATCATGGAAGCGATCAACGCGTCGATCTCGTTCGACCGCAAACTCTATGCCCAGGACATAAGAGGCTCGATCGCCCATAGCGAGATGCTGGCGCAAACGGGCATTATTTCGGCGGCCGATCAAGAAAAAATCGCGCACGGGCTGAACACGATCCTGAAAGAGATCGAAGCCGGCAGCTTCGAGTTTTCGACGAAGCTGGAAGACATCCACATGAATGTCGAGGCCCGCCTCGCCGACCTGATCGGTCCTTCTGCCGGCCGGCTTCACACCGCCCGCTCGCGCAACGACCAGGTGGCTGTCGATCTGAGGCTCTGGGTCAAGGACGAGTGCTTTCGCGTCGCCGAAGCCCTGAAAGGGCTGATCCAGGCCCTGCTGGAACGGGCCGAGGAACATGCGGCAACCGTGATGCCGGGCTTCACCCATATGCAGGCGGCCCAGCCGGTGACTTTCGGCCACCATTGCATGGCCTATGTCGAAATGTTCTCGCGCGACCTCTCGCGCGTCCGGGACGCCATCGAACGGATGGACGAGAGCCCGCTGGGTGCTGCCGCCCTCGCCGGCACCAGCTTCCCGATCGACCGTCATGCGACCGCCAAGGCGCTTGGCTTCCGCGAGCCGATGCGCAATTCGCTGGACAGCGTCTCCGACCGCGATTTCGCGCTGGAATTCCTCGCCATGGCCGCGATCTGCGCCACGCACCTGTCGCGGCTGGCCGAGGAAATCATCATCTGGTCGACGCCGCAATTCGGCTTCATCAGGCTGTCGGATAGTTTTTCCACCGGCTCCTCGATCATGCCGCAGAAGAAGAACCCGGACGCCGCCGAACTGGTGCGCGGCAAGACTGGCCGCGTCAACGGCCATCTGGTCGGCCTGCTGACGGTGATGAAGGGCATGCCTTTGACCTATGGCAAGGATATGCAGGAAGACAAGGAATCGGTCTTCGACGCCGCCGAGACGCTCGACCTGATGCTGGCCGCGACGACCGGCATGGTCTCGGACATGACGGTCAATGCGGCGGCGATGAAGAAGGCCGCCGGCTCCGGCCACGCCACCGCCACCGACCTCGCCGACTGGCTGGTGCGCACGCTCGGCCTGCCATTCCGCGAGGCGCATCATGTCACCGGCCGCGCGGTGGCGCTGGCCGAAGACAAGAGGGTGAGCCTGGAGAAGCTTTCGCTGGAGGATCTGCAATCGATCAACCCAGGCATCACGCCAGACATTTTCTCGGTGCTGGCCGTGCAGAATTCGGTCAAGAGCCGCACCAGCTTCGGCGGCACCGCGCCGTCGGAAGTGAGGAAGCAGATCCGCGCCTGGAAAAAGCGTATCGCCAAGGCCTAATGCCCGATATTGCGATCGGCAATATCCGGGGTGCAATACGCCGAGAACTCGGCTAAAAGCGGCGGCTGGCAAAAGTTTCGGACGGATGGATCGATGACCGGAAGCAGGATTTTGGTGACGCTGACGCTTCTGGCTGCGATGGCCGCTGTGACCGCCTGCGGCCGCAAGGCTGGTCTCGACACCCCCTACGAGGCTGCCGTCCAGGCGCGCAAGGACGCCGAAAAGGCCCACCAGCCGGTGCCGCCGGAACCGGAAAAACCGGTCGTGGACAAGAAGTTCATCCTCGACCCGCTGATCTAGCGCCCGCCAACTTCCGGAACCACTCTCGTGAACCATTTCGACTACCGCGACGGCGTGCTGCATGCCGAGGACGTGGCAATCCCTGATATCGCCGCGCGGGTCGGCACGCCGTTCTACTGCTATTCGACGGCGACCCTGACCAGACACTACCGTGTCTTCACCAAGGCCTTTGCCGGTCTCGACACGCTGGTCTGCTACGCCATGAAGGCCAATTCCAACCAGGCGGTGCTGCGCACCCTGGCCAAGCTTGGCGCCGGCGCCGACGTGGTCTCGGAAGGCGAATTGCGCCGGGCACTGGCCGCCGGCGTCCCGGCCGGCAAGATCCTGTTCTCGGGTGTCGGCAAGACGGCGCGCGAAATGGACTTCGCGCTCGAGGCCGGCATCCTCTGCTTCAACGTCGAATCCGAGCCGGAGCTCGAGTTGCTCTCGGCCCGCGCCTCGACGCTCGGCAAGGTGGCGCCGGTGTCGCTGCGCATCAATCCCGATGTCGACGCCAGGACCCACAAGAAGATCTCAACCGGCAAGGCCGAGAACAAGTTCGGCATTCCGTGGCAGCGGGCGCGCCAGGTCTATGCCCGTGCGGCAACGCTCCCGGGTATCAAGATCACCGGCATCGACACCCATATCGGCAGCCAGATCACGGAACTGCAGCCTTTCGACGACGCTTTCGCCTTGCTGGTCGACCTGGTCGGTGCGTTGCGCGCCGACGGCCATGCCATCGACCATGTCGATCTCGGCGGCGGCCTCGGTATCCCCTACCGCGTCGACAACAACCCGCCCCCCTTGCCCGACGCCTATGCGCAGATCGTGCGCAAGCATGTCACCAAGCTGGGTATGAAGGTGATGTTCGAGCCGGGCCGGCTGATCGTTGGCAATGCCGGCATCCTGGTCTCGGAAGTCATTTTCGTGAAGGAAGGCGACGCCAAGAACTTCCTCGTCGTCGACGCCGCCATGAACGACCTGATTCGGCCGACGCTCTACGATGCCTTCCACGAGATCAGGCCGGTCGTGCAGCCACCGGCCGACACGCCGCGCATGATGGTCGATGTGGTCGGCCAAGTCTGCGAGACCGGCGACTATCTCGGCCTCGACCGCGACCTGCCGAGACTGAAGGCCGGCGATCTCGTCGCCGTTTCCACCGCCGGTGCCTATGGCGCGGTCCAGGCCGGCACCTACAACACCCGCCTGCTGGTACCCGAGGTGCTGGTCGACGGCGACCGTTTCCATATCGTGCGTCCGCGGCTGACCTATGACGATTTGATCGGGCTGGATTCGATGCCAGACTGGCTGGCATAAGCCGGTATCTCTACACGAGGAGAAAGTCATGCCGCACGGCAGTCCCGTCACACGCGAGCGCATTGCCGCGATGGAACCGCGCATCCGCCCCTATATCAGGCACACGCCGGTGCTGCGCGTCGACATGGCCGATTTCGATTGCCCGCCTCTGGCGGTCGATCTCAAGCTCGAATGCCTGCAGCATTCCGGCTCGTTCAAGGCGCGCGGCGCCTTCACCAATCTCCTGGAGCGGCCGGTTCCCGAGGCCGGCGTCGTCGCCGCGTCTGGCGGCAACCATGGCGCCGCCGTCGCCTATGCCGCCATGCGGCTTGGCCATAAGGCGACCATCTTCGTTCCTGAAGTGAGCCCGCAGGCCAAGCTGGACCGCATTCGCGGCTATGGCGCCGACCTCGTCGTCGGCGGCGCCCGCTATGCCGAGGCGCTGGCCGCCAGCGAGCGTTTCGCCGAGGAAACCGGAGCTTTGCAGATCCACGCCTTCAACCAGCAGGAAACGCTGGTCGGCCAGGGCACGCTTGGGCTCGAGATCGAGAACGACCTGCCTGAGATCGACACGCTGCTGGTCGCCGTCGGCGGTGGCGGCCTGATCGGCGGCATCGCCGCCTGGTATGCCGGCCGCATCCGCATCGTCGCCATCGAACCCGAGGGCGCGCCGACGCTTCATCGCGCCTTCGAGGCCGGCCATCCTGTCGACGCGCCGGCCGAAGGCATCGCCGCCGATTCGCTGGCGCCAAAGCGCGTCGGCGAAATGATGTTCCCGATCGCCGAGGCCTTCGTGGAACGCTCCATCCTGGTCAGCGACGACGACATCATCGCCGCCCAGAAGGCGCTCTGGAACCGCGTGCGCATCATCTCGGAGCCGGGTGGTGCCGCGGCCTTCGCCGCGATCCTGTCCGGCCGCTACGCGCCGGCGCCGGGCGAACGGGTGGCCGTGCTGGTCTGCGGCGCCAACGCAAACCCCGCCAATTTCTGATCGCAACCATTGCGGCCGGCTTCACGTTTTTTCAAACCGCCTCGCCTTTGCCGTGTTTGCTGGTATTCTTCGAGTCGCGGGGTTTGGGCTATCCTGCCCGCCCTACGGCATGATCCCGAAAAATGGTATCCCGTTTACGGGAACGGATCATGCCCAGAAAAGATAGAGCCCCATCCCAGGGTTTCGGGATGGAACCGGCTCTGGGAAGGGCCGATGACGCAACGACCCATCTTCAGCAACGACCGCGGCCTGGCCGGACGCCTTGCCTTGAGCCGGCTGGCGACGCGGGTCTCGATGACGGTCGAGCGTGGCTGGCCGCTGCTGCTCCCGCTCATCATTGTCGTCGCTCTCTTCCTCAGCGCCTCCTGGTTCGGCATTTTCCCCCGGCTGCCGGATGTCGTGCGCATCGGCCTCGTCGCCCTGTTCGGCCTCGCAGGGCTGGCCACGCTCTATCCGCTGCGCTTTTTCCGCGTGCCTGCCGCGGCCGAGATCGATCGCCGCATCGAGGCCGCCAACAAACTGCTGCACAGCCCCGTACAGGTGCAGGGCGACCGGCCCAGCGGCCAGGAAAGCAGTTTCTCGCAGGCGCTCTGGCGCGAGCATCAGAAGCGCATGGCTGGAAAACTCGACAGTCTCGGCGCCGACCTGCCGCGCACGCGCGTGCCCGAGCGCGACCCCTGGGGACTGCGCGCCGTGGCGGCGCTGCTGCTCGTCACCGCCTTCGCCTTCTCCTTCGGGCCGACCGGTGGCCGGCTGAGCGATGGGTTCAGCGCGCACGGCAGGCTCGACATCCTGCCGCCGCGCATCGACGCCTGGGTGACGCCGCCGGCCTATACCGGCAAGCCGCCGGTTTTCCTGACCGCCGATGCCAACCAGGCGACGCCGACCTTCACCATTCCGGAAGGCAGCGATGTGTCGCTACGCGTGACCGGTGGATCGGGGGAAGAAACGCTTTCCTATGCAGACAAGGACGGCAACGCACGCGCCATCGACCCGTCCGTCCCGCAAGCCGCCGCCACGGCCAAGCCGGCCGCAAGCCCGACACCGTCCAATGTGCGCCAATTCACCGGCAAGCTGACTGGCGACGGCACGCTGACGCTGAAATCGGGCGACGATCAGCTTGGCCGCTGGGCCTTCGCCGTGCTGCCGGACAAGCCCCCGCAAATCCGCTTCGTCGGCGAGCCCAAGCGCGCCGCCAACGGCGCCTTCGAGCTCAACTACCAGATCGACGACGACTACGGCGCCGCCACCGCCAAGGCGGTCTTCGCGCTGGCCGATCCGCAGGCGCCAGGTGCTCATCCGCTCTATGGCCCGCCCGAGATGCCGCTGTCGCTGCCGCGCCGTGGCGGCAAGTCGAACGCCGCCAAGACCACCAAGGACCTGACCGAGCATGTCTGGGCCGGCAGCAGCATCAAGCTGACGCTCGTCGCCACCGACGACGCCGGACACACCGCGTCCAGCGAGACCAAGACGCTCGTAATGCCCGAGCGCCCGTTCGCCAACCCGCTGGCGCGCGCGGTGATCGAACAGCGCCGCCTGCTGGCGCTCGACGCCAACGCCAAGCCGCGCGTGCTCGACCTGATGGATGCCATCACGCTGCGGCCGGAAGATACGTTCGACAATATGTCCCATTATCTCGCCATCATGAGCGCGATGAGCCGGCTGAAACTGGCCGGGAATGACGATCAGTTGCGCGGCGAGGTTGCCTATCTCTGGGAAATCGCGCTCGGCATCGAGGAGGGCAACCTGTCGGCGGCCGAAAAGCGGCTGCGCCAGGCGCAGCAGGCGCTGCAGGATGCCATCAAGAACGGCGCCAGCGACGCCGAGATCGAGAAGGCGATGAAGGAACTGCGCGAGGCGATGAACCAGTTCCTGCAGGAATTCGCCGAACGCGCCAAGCAGAACCCGAATGCACCACAGATGCAGCAGAATGGCCAGGAACTGCGCCAGAGCGACATCGACCGCATGATGGACCAGATCGAGAACCTGGCGAAATCGGGCGATCGCGACAAGGCCCAGCAATTGCTGTCGCAACTGCAAGACATGATGAATAACCTCCAGGCCGGCCGCCAGCAGCAGGGCGGTGAGCAGGACAGCCAGATGCGCCAGCAGATGGACAAGCTCGGCGAGATCCTGCGGCGCCAGCAGGAAATGATGAACGACACCTTCCGCATGGACCAGATGCAGCGCGGCGAGCGCCAGCGTGGCCAGAATCGCGACGAGCAACTTGGCCAGAACGGTGAGCAAGGCCAATCGGGCGAAAACGGCAAGCCTGGCGAGAATGGCGAACCAAAGCCGATGACGCCGCAGGAATTCGCCGATGCGCTGAAGCAGCTGCAGGAAGGCCAGGGCCAGCTGAAAGGCGATCTCGAGCAGCTGAAGAAAGGCCTCGAAGGCATGGGCATGGAACCCAATGAAGGATTTGGCGAGGCCGGCAAATCCATGGGCAGCGCCGAACAGGCGCTTGGCGAGGGCCAGGGCGACGAAGCCGTCGGCCACCAGGGCCGGGCGCTCGAGGCGCTGCGCAAGGGCGCCAAGGACATGATGAAGCAGATGCAGGCCATGCAGGGCGACCAGGGCGGCAGCCAGCAAGGCGGCCGCCAGCAGGACGCCGATCGCGACCCGCTCGGCCGGCCGCGCGCCAGCCAGGGTCCTGATTTCGGCGACTCGGTGAAAGTGCCCGACGAGATCGACGTCCAGCGCGCGCGCCAGATCCTGGAAGCGATCCGCAAGCGGCTGGGCAACGCGCTCAGCCCCGATATCGAGCGCAGCTATCTGGAACGGCTGCTGGAGCTGAAGTAGCGATCGCCGTCCCCCATCCGCTACTCCCGAACGGTTGCAACACCATGCCGAAACTTGGTCCTGTCACGCCCATCCTGCGCATCTTCGATATTGCCAAGGCGCATGAATTCTACGTCGGATTTCTGGGATTCGAGGTGCAGTGGGAACATCGCTTCGACGACGGCGCACCGCTTTACACAGCCGTCGCCCGCGACGGCTGTGTCCTGCATCTGAGCGAACATCATGGCGACGGCACGCCGGGCTCTCACATCCGGATCGAGACGGCCGACATTGCTGGGCTGCACCACGAGTTGACCGCCAGGAAATACCGCTTTGCCAGGCCGGGTTTGGAGCAGACACCCTGGAAGACCAGGGAGGTCACGGTCGGCGATCCGTTCGGCAATAGCCTGACTTTCTATGAGGATGCGGGGGACTGACCCTACCGGTTGACAAATGCCTCGCGGATCGCTTCCTGCATGCCATCGATCGCTTCCCCTGACGCATTCGGGTTGCGGTGCATCACCACATTCGAGGAATCGATATCGCCGAACCCGTCGGCGGGGGTGAGCTCCCGGTAACCGTCCGGAATGTTGCTGCGCGAGATCGGCGCGATCGCCAGTCCCGAGGTGACGGCAAGCTTCAGGCCGCCGGTGGTGTCGCTGGAATAAGCGACACGATAGGCAAGCCCGCGTTGTTCCAGGGACCTGATGGCGAAGTCCTTGCACCAACTGACCCGGTTGTAGAGCGCGATGGGCACGGGACGCTCCTCGTGCATACGGTGCAGTGCCGACGTCACCCAGACGGTCGGGTCGTGCATCAGCACTTCGCCGCCCAAAGGATCCTGCCATTCGAACACCACGCAGAGATCGAGTTCGCCGGCGGCGAGCGCGGCGATCTGCGCCTCCGAATGCGCGTACCGCACGGTGACCTCGACCTTGGTGTGGCGCTTGGCGAATGCGCCGAGCGCGCGCGACAGGATGGCGTGGCCGTATTCCTCGGGAATACCGATGCGCACCGGCCCGCCCAGCGGCGCCGCCGCCATCGATGCAGCCGTCTCGTCGAGCAGCGCGACGATGCGGCGGGCATTGACGATCAGTTCGCCGCCGCGCCGCGTCAGTGCCACGCCGCGCGAGCCGCGCTCGAACAGGCTGTCGCCGACCAACTCTTCGAGCTTCTTCATCTGCATCGACACGGCCGATTGGGTGCGGCCGGCCTGCTCGGCCGCCCTGGTGAAATTGCCGGCTTCGGCGATGGCCACGAAGGTGCGCAGGAGATCGCTGTCGAGGGTTGGGCGCATGGAGTCCGCCATAAGAAAATCTGATTGCTGGCATCATTCCAATTCGTTTGCAACATGTCAAACGCCAGTGGATAGTTGCCGCACCCATTGGATATGCGACCGCGAAATCGGCCGCGGACCAATCAAAGAGTCCTCACTCGTGCCCGCTACCCGAAACGGTGGCGGGTTCTTTTTGATCTGGAGACGTTCGCCGGATCGTACGCACGGGAGCCTGAACGCATGCAGGATAGGATGGTGCGCGGCGTCCTGAGCCTGTGCCTGGGCGTGCTGGTGTTCTCGTTGCAGGATCCGCTCGTCAAAGCCGTGTCGAGCGGCTATCCGGTGACCGAGGTGATGGCGATCCGTTCGATCGTCGCCTTGCCGATCCTGATCCTTCTCGTCCACGCCGACGTCGGGCTGCCGGCCATCCTGTCGCGGCGCTTCGGCCTGCTGACGATACGCGCCTTCATCCAGTTCACCTCCTACACGGTGTATTATCTGGCCATCGCCGCCCTGCCGCTGGCCGACGCCGTGGCGCTCTATTTCATGGCGCCGTTGTTCATCATGGCACTTGCCGGGCCGTATCTTGGCGAACGCGTCTCCTGGCGGACGCTGGCGACCGTGCTGATTGGACTGCTCGGCGTGGTCGTGATGGTGCGTCCAGGCGCCGGGCTGTTCGATTGGGCGGCCTTGCTGTCGCTGGGCGCGGCGGCGCTTTACGGCTTCTCGCAAGTGATGGCCCGCAAGATCGGCGACACCGAATCGTCCACCGTCATGGCCTTCTATCAGAACGGCGCCTATCTGGTCGGCGCCGCCGTGGTCGCCGGCTCGTTCCATCTTGCCGGCATAACTCACGCCGTCCACCCCAGCCTCGAATTCCTGGTGAGGCCGTGGATCTGGCCGACACCGCCGGATTTCCTGAAGATGGCGGCGTGCGGTTTCGTCGCCTCCGCGGGCATGATCCTGCTCTCGCAGGGCTACCGGCTGGCGCCGGCCAACCGCGTCGCCACTTTCGAATATACTGGCATCCTGTGGTCGCCGTTGTGGGGCTTCCTGTTCTTTGCCGAGGTGCCCAGGTCGACGACGGTGATCGGTGCGGCCCTCATCATAGGCGCCGGTCTGCTGGCGCTCAACACTGGGCGGCGCGGGAGCGCGGCACCCGTGCTTGTCGCCAGGGATCCGGCCTGATCAGGCGAAGCAGATCAGCGCCTGCTCGACACGCGAACGGATCTCGGCCAGCGTGAAGGGTTTTTGCACGACATCGAGGATGATTCCGTTCAACTCCTCGGCGCGCTCGCGCTGGTCGGCATAGCCGGTCATCAGCATGATCTTCATCGCCGGGAAAAGTGCTGCGGCCGCAATCGCCATCTCGATGCCGTCCATCTCGGGCATGCGGATATCGGAGACGACGAGATCGTATCCGCCGTTCGCGGCCCGGATCAGCGAAAGCCCCTGGGCGCCGTCGGCGGCGATATCGATTGCGTGGCCGGCGCGTTCGAGCGCGCGGGCTGCGAGGGTACGGACGGACTCATCGTCCTCGACGATCAGAAGCTTTGCCATGGCCGGCATTCTTGGCGGCCAAAAGTTGACTTTTCCTGAAAACCGCGGCGCTAGGCCAGGCTAATTTTCCTGAAACCGTTAAGGCCTTTTTCAGCATTCACCGGTGCGGAGTGCTGGCCTCACACATCGCCTTTCACGACACCCACGAACGGCAATTCCCGGAAGGCGTGCGCGACGTCCATGCCGTAGCCGACGACGAAATAGTCGGGGCAGTCGAAGCCGACATAGTCGGCGTTGAGCGCGGTCTGGCGGCGCATGCGCTTGTCGAGCAGCACGGCGATGGAGCAGCTTTTCGCGCCGCGCGACAGCATCAGGTCGCGGGTGAAGCTCAGCGTCTTGCCCGATTCGAGGATGTCGTCGATCAACAGCACATCACGGCCGGCAACCTCGTTGTCGATGTCGCGCAGCACCCTCACCTCGCCGCTGGTGGTGCCGGCGCCATAGCTGGAGATGAAGATGAACTCGACTTCCGGCGACAGGCCGACATCGTGCATGGCGCGGATCAGATCGGCGGCGAAGATGAACGAGCCTTTCAGCACCGAAATCACCAGCAGATCATGGTAATCGTGTTCGGCGATCTCCTTGGCGAGTTCGAGATTGCGGCGCGCGATCGCCGACGCGGAAAACAGGACTTCGATGTCCTTGTCGCGTACGATGGGCATTGCTGGTCTTCCCCAGTGGTCGCCTACTCGGCGAAAGTGACCAAAACGGTCTTGACCCCGTTCTTAGGCACGTCGAGCCGGCTGGCAAAGCCGAATCTTTCGCCCGATGCCAGCGAACGGCCGGATGTCCCCAACGTATAGCGGATTGTTTGCCCGTCATTGCCCGTCACCCGGATTTCGAGCGGCGGCATGGTCGCGAGGCCGGTTCCGTCATTGGCGGCCTCGCCATCGACGAACAGCACCGGCTTAGGGCCCGAGGCGTCGACGCGGGAGGTGACGCCTGAAATGGTCAGCGCCGACGCTTGCGCGCCGCCCAGGAACGGTGCCTGGCGCACCAGCGCATGGCCGCCCGAGACCCAGAAGGCGGCAAGGGCGGCACCGACGCCGGCGATCCAGAAGATCGGACCGCCGCGCGAGGCCGGCGGCCTCTCCGCCGGCGCTTCCGGCTTGCGCAGCATGTCCATGCCCTCGATGGGAGGAGTGACAATCTGGCGCGGCGGTGGCGAAGCGTTTTCCACCGGCGGGACGGGCCGCGACATCACGACATAGTCCGCGTCGATGACATCGACCGCCGGACCGCGCACGATCCGCTCCGCCATGGCAATTGCCGACGGTTCGGTCATGATTTCGCCGGAAACCGGGCGCGCGGTTCGTCCCTCAGCCATGATGGCCCCAGCATTGCAGCACGTTCGCTTTTCGTTTCTTTTGCGTAAACACAAATGGTTAACGCTTCCCCACCGGAGCCCTCGTGAAGAGCCGAAACAACCCAGGAATTAACCGCCGGTTAACCATGCGGGCCGATGGTCTTTTTCCAGAACAGGCTGGCTCGCCGCCACCCGGAATCTCAGGTCGTCGAAATTGATTCGCTTTGAAAATGTCGGCCTCCGCTATGGCATGGGTCCGGAAATCCTCCGCGACATCTCCCTGCACATACCGGAGCGCTCCTTCCAGTTCCTGAGCGGGCCTTCCGGCGCCGGCAAGACGACGTTGCTGCGCCTTTTGTTCATGTCGCTGAAGCCGACGCGCGGACTGATCACCATCTTCGGCAAGGACCGCTCGCGCATCTCACGCACCGAACTGCCGCACCTGCGCCGCCGCATCGGCGTGGTGTTCCAGGATTTTCGCCTGCTCGACCACATGACCACCTACGAAAACGTCGCGCTGCCGCTGCGCGTGCGCGGGCGCGAGGAAACGAGCTACCGCACCGACGTCACCGAGCTGTTGAAATGGGTGGGGCTGGGCGAGCGCATGCATGTGCTGCCGCCGGTGCTGTCGGGCGGCGAGAAGCAGCGCGCCGCGATCGCACGCGCGCTCATCGAGCAGCCCGAGATCCTGCTCGCCGACGAGCCGACCGGCAATGTCGACCCACCGCTGGCGCGGCGCCTGCTCAGGCTGTTCATCGAGCTCAATCGCCTCGGCACCGCTGTGGTGATCGCGACCCACGATCTTGGCCTGATGGAACAGGTCGACGCGCGCCGCATGATCCTGGCCGGCGGAAGGCTGGATATCTATGACTGACCTGTCCGCCGACCATTTCGAAGAGCAGGACGCCGAGGCGGTGGAGGCAAGGCCGCGCGCACAACGCCGCATGGCGCCGATCGTGCCGGCGCAGAACATTGCCGGTCGCGCTTTGGTGCTGGTCATCGCCATCATGACCTTCCTGTCCTGCCTGACCTTCGGCGCGGTGACGCTGGTGCGCGACACCGCCTCGGTGTGGGAGAACCAGATCTCGCGCGAGGCGACGATCCAGATCAAGCCGGCCGACGGCCTCGACATGGAGGCAACGCTTACCCAGGCCTCGCAGATCGCAGGCGAATTTCCCGGCGTGAAGTCGACCCGGATCATCGACCGCGAAGCGACCGCAAGGTTGCTGGAGCCGTGGCTGGGCTCGGGCCTCAACATCGACGACCTGCCGGTACCACGCCTGATCATCGTCACCATCGACGAGAACAGTCCGCCGGACTTCGCCGCCATGCGCGCCGCGATCACGCCGAAACTGCCGAGCGCATCGCTCGACGACCACCGCACCTGGGTCGACCGGCTGGTGGCCATGGCCCGCACCACGGTGACCATCGGTATCGCCGTTCTGGCCCTGATGCTGTCGGCGACCGTGCTGACGGTGGTTTTCGCGACCCGTGGCGCCATGGCCGGCAATGGCCATATCATCGAGGTGCTGCATTTCGTCGGCGCCGAGGCGGCCTTCATCGCGCGCGAATTCCGCCGCCATTTCCTGGTCACCGGCATGAAGGGCGCGGCCGCCGGCGGCGCTGCGGCGGTGCTCGTCTTCATCGTGTTTTCCTGGTGGTCGTCGCGCAACATGGCAACGCCGCAGGCCGATCAGGCAACGGCTTTGTTCGGCAATTTCGCCATCGGCTCGGCGGGTTACGCGGGTGTCGTCCTGATGGTGCTGGTAATCGGCGCGCTGACGGCGGCGACCTCGCACGCCACGGTCGTCGCCTATCTCAGCGACATTGACGTTCGCCAGCCCGACGCATGAAAAGAGGCCCGTTCTTCATTAGACGGCGTCGATGAAAAGGGAGCGATCACGGATGGAGAATTCGCGTAACGCAAAGTGCATCTTTCACCTATCAAAGGCCGTATTTCGGGATTAACCATATGGTCATGGACGTGCGGGATTCGACCGGAACGGCTGGACAGATGCCAGTGGTGGTTGCCCGTTGGCGCGGCCATCCCCGGATTAGCCGTCTAAAGACCGTTCTGCGGATATCCGCTCTATCACTCCTCATCCTCGCGACCTTGTTTGCCGGTGGCTTTGGCTGGTTCGCCAACAAGGTCAGCCATCTGGCCACGCCCACCAATCCGGCCAAGGCCGATGCCATCATCGTGCTCACCGGCGGGCAATCGCGCCTCGACGCCGCGATGGAGCTGCTGGCGTCCGGCAAGGGCGCGCGGCTCTTGATCAGTGGTGTGCATCCTTCCGCCAGCCGCCGCCAGCTTCAGGCGGCGACCGGCGGCGACAAGAAGCTGTTTTCCTGCTGCGTCGACATCGATCGCGCCGCGCTCGACACGATCGGCAATGCCGAGGAAAGCGCCAAATGGGTGGAAAACCATGCCTATGGCACGGTGATCCTCGTCACCAACAACTATCACATGCCGCGCAGCCTGCTGGAGATGGGCCGACTGCTGCATGGTGCCAAGCTGGAGCCCTATCCGGTGGTCAACTCCAACCTCGACAATGGCGGCTGGCTGACCAAGCCGCAGGCGTTGCGCGTGCTGTTCACCGAATACACCAAATATCTGCTGGCGCTGGCACGTGGCATCGTGCCGGTGAAGCCGACGCCCGACGGCATCGCGCTGGCCGAAACCGCGGCCGGCGGCTGATCCCGCGTCATTCCTTGGCGGCAGCCCCCGAGATTCCCTTGAGACGTGCGATCTCCTGCTCGAGGTGCTGAATGCGCCGGTCGCGCTCGCCAAGTGCCGCTGCCACGTCGGCTGCCTCGAAACGCCGCGGTATGTGCTGCGGGCAATTGGCATCCCAGGCCGAGACGGTCAACAGGATGACCTGCTCCGGCCGCGCTCTGTAGTCCTGAGGCATCAGCCTCGCCGTCAACTCAGGGTCATCCTCGACGACACGGGCCGTACCCCAGATCTTGATGCGCTGGCGCGTCATATAATCGATCAGGAACAGGAAGGCCCTCGGATTGTCGGCCAGATTGCCCTGGGTGATGAACTGCTTATTGCCTAGAAAATCCGCGAAGCCGATCGTCTTTTCATCCAGCACCCTGAGAAAGCCGGCAGGCCCGCCACGGTGCTGGATATAGGGCTGACCATCGCCATTGGCGGTCGACAGGAAGACGCTGGTCTGCATTTCGATGAAAGCGGCAAGGTCCGGTGTGATCGCCGATTGCCAGCCGCCGCGCTCCTCGACGCGGGCATAGGACTGGCGCGAACCCTTGCGCGCCTGGATCGCCTTGATCGTCGGCGTGAAGGCGACATCGCTGGCAAAGGCGTGCATGTTCATCGAAACCTCCTGGCATGCGACATCCCCGGAGCCCGAGCTCCGACGACGCGAATCATCGCTCGCCCACTGGCGGCGTTTGCACCCCACCCATATGCGACCTTCCATATTGCGAATGTAGATGTCATACTCGCAACCCTCCCTTCCATTTTCCGGAAGAATGATGGATCGCCTCGAAGCCATGTCCCTTTTCGTCGCGGCGGTGGAAGATGGCAGCCTTTCCGCTGCCGCACGCCGTTCGGGCGTTCCGCTTGCAACGGTCAGCCGCAAAGTCTCCGAACTGGAGCGGCATCTGAGGACCCGGCTGTTGAACCGTACGACGCGGCGGCTGACGCTGACCGACGCGGGCCACGCCTATCTCGCGGCCTGCCGCCGCATTCTCGACGAGGTCGGCGACGCCGAACGCACCGCCGGCGGCGAATACAGCGCCCCGACCGGAGAACTGATCATCACCGCGCCGATCGTCTTCGGCCGCCTTCACGTGCTGCCGGTCGTCACCGAATTCCTCGCCGCCTATCCCCTGGTGGATATCCGCCTCACGCTCGGCGACAGGATAAGCCAGCTGGCCGAGGATCATATCGACCTCGCCGTTCGCATCGGCAGGCTGCCGGATTCGCGCATGGTCGCCATCAGGGTCGGCTCGATCGGGCATGTCGTCTGCGCAAGCCCGGCCTATCTGGCCGCGCACGGCATTCCCCGGGTCCCGGGAGATCTCGAGACCCATAGCTGCATCGCCTTCGAAAGCCTTGGCTCACCCGCTACCTGGACCTTCGCCGTGGACAGGGCTGATCTTGCCGTGCCGGTCCGCTCGAGGCTCAGGGTCAACACCGCCGAGGCGGCGATCGATGCGGCGATCAACGGTGTCGGATTGGCGCGGGTGCTCTCCTACCAGATCGTCGCGGCAGTACGATCAGGAACACTGCGCCCCGTGCTCAGGGAGTTCGAAGCCGAGCCCTGGCCGGTAAACCTGGTGCATGAGGGCCAGGGCCGGCTGCCGGTGAAACTGCGCGCCTTCCTCGACTTTGCCGCCCCACGCCTGAGGGAACGCCTGGCTCGCGCGACCTGGTAGGATGGGCAGCATCGCACCGTTTCCTTTTTCTGCGCGCTTGGTGTAACCAACGCACACCTCCTCACCGGACCTCCCCCATGCTCTATGTCAGATCGCTGGCGTTCAATTTCGTCTTCTACGTCAATCTGATCGTCCAGATGATCCTCTGGACTCCCTACTATTTCCTGTCGCCGCGCCATCGCGCCTGGTTCGTGCCGAAATTCTGGTCGCGCACTTCGATGTGGCTCTACGACAAGATCGCCGGCACCAAGAACGACATCACCGGACAGGAAAACCTGCCCGAGGGGTCCTTCATCCTGGCGCCGAAACATCAGTCGTTCTGGGACGCGATCGCCTTCTTTCCTTTCCTTCAGGACCCGCTCTACATCCTGAAGCGCGAGCTGACCTGGATCCCGTTCTTCGGCTGGTACATCCTGAAGATGCGCATGATCCCGGTGCATCGCGGCAGCCGCTCCAAGGCGCTGAAAGCCGTGGTCGCCGCGACCAAGGAAGAGATGGCGCGCAACCCGCGCCAGCTGATCATCTATCCCGAAGGCACGCGCCGGGCACCTGGCGACGAACCGGCCTACAAATACGGCATCGTCGAAATCTACGCGCAGCTTGGCGTGCCGGTGGTGCCGGTGGCCCATGTCGCCGGCCTCTATTGGCCGCGCCGCAAATTCCTGCGCTATCCCGGCACCATCAAGGCGCGGTTCCTGCCGCCCATTCCGCCAGGTCTGGGCAAGGACGAGTTCATGGCGCGCCTGATCGGCGAGACCGAGGCTGCCTGCGACCAGCTTCTCGTCGAGGCATCGCGCGCACCAAACCCACCGGCCTTGCCACCGACCGCGGTCAAGCGCCTTCGGGAGCTCGGCGCGAAGACCTGAAGGCCCAGGCCGTCAACCGTACACCGCCAGCACCGTGGTCAGCACCAGCGTCGCCGCGAAGAAGAGGTTGATGATCCGCGAGGCGACGGGCCTGCGCAGGAAGCGCGCGAACGCCGCACCGGCAAGAAGCCACACGGCGTGGATGACGACGATCATCGCCGCGAGAACCGTCAGTTTCGTCCGCGCGTCGAGTTCGACACCGCCGTCTCTCGACGAGGCGCCGGCGAACACGGCGGCGATCGCCACATAGGCCTTGGGATTGGCGACCGCCAGCAGAAACCCGGCCAGCCATGTCGGGCGCGAACCCTCGGCGGCACGTGCCGCCAGCGGCGGCGCCGTGGCGATCTTGAAAGCGAGATAGAGGATGTAGGCCGCGGACGCGACAACCAGCAACGGCGCCAGCTTCGGCATGGAGGCAAGCGCCGCCATGACCCCGGTCGCCACCACCAGCAGCACGGCGATCGTGCCCACGACGATGCCGCCGGTGTAACGCAGCGAATCGCGCAGGCCGAAGGCGGCGCCGACGGCGGTGACGCTTATCGTCGCCGGCCCCGGACTGCCCATGACGACAGCAGCAACGCGAGCAGTTGGCGCCAAAGCTCGGGTTGCGAAACAAGCAGGCCGGCCATCCGATCCTCCGCCCATGAGCCTTTCGTGCGAAGGACGGTATGGCAGGGCGTGAGGATCGTCTTGGACGTTCGTGCGTGCTGTCGGCCTCAGCCGCTGGCTTTGTCGAGTTCGGCCATGTCGTCGGCGCTCAACTTCAACGACACGGCCTTGATCAGGCTGTCCATCTGGCTGGGCGTGGTGGCGCTGGCGATCGGCGCGGTGACGCCAGGCCGCGCGATGGCCCAGGCAAGCGCAACCTCAGCCTGCTTTGCCTGGTGCCTCGCCGACACCGCATCGAGCGCCGTCAGGATGCGCATGCCCCGCGCATTGAGGTAGTCTTTCACCCCGCCGCCGCGCTCGCTTTGGCCGAGATCGGCCTCCGTGCGGTACTTGCCGCTCAAGAAACCCTTGGCCAGGCTGAAATAGGTGATGACGCCGATATCCTCGGCCACGCAGAGGTCGCGCAGCGGCCCATCGAAGGAGGAGCGGTCATAGAGATTGTATTCCGGCTGCAGCACCTCGTAGCGCGGCAGGCCGCGCAGGCTCGCCACATCGAGTGCCGCACGCAACTGGCCGGCATCGAGGTTGGAACAGCCGGCATAGCGGATCTTGCCCTTGGCGAGCAGCTTCTCATAGGCGCCGAGGGTTTCCTCGTAAGGTGTCGCCGGATCCGGCCAGTGCGACAGATAGAGGTCGATTGCGTCGGTCTGCAGTCGCTTCAGCGAGGCGTCGACGGCCTTCTCGATATAGGCGGCGGAGAGGTCCTTGTGGCCCTGCCCCATATCCGAGCCGACCTTGGTGACCACGACGACCTTGTCGCGGTTTCCCCGCTCCTTCATCCACTTGCCGATGATGCTTTCCGATTCGCCGCCCTGGTTGCCTGGAACCCAGCGCGAATAGGCGTCGGCCGTGTCGATCGCATTGAGGCCAGCCCCGACGAAGCGGTCGAGCAGGTCGAAAGAGGTTTTCTCGTCGGCGGTCCAGCCGAAGACGTTGCCGCCCAGAACCAGCGGCGCGATGGAAAGGTCGGTGCGACCGAGACGGCGTTTCTGCAAGACGGATCTCCGTGATGATTGGGGCCGGGCGATGCCGCCCGTTGGCTGGGTTCGGAGCCTAACCTAGGTCTTGCCAGATCGACGTCAAAGGCCTGGCCGCCTTTTTCCGCAAAGCCAGCGCTTCACAAAGGCGCTATCCGGCGCGCCACATCCTCCAGCCAGTGGTCGCGGATCCCGAGCGCCTGGAGATGTTCCAGCGTGCTCAGCACATAGTCCTCGTTGTTGCCGGATCGGCCGACGGCGCCGCGCACCACGGCCGCCGCATCAGCCGCATCCAGCGCCCCGGCATATTGCTCATGCTTGCGGTCAACGATGTAGGCCACCGCCTCGACCGCGCCGCCGCCGTCCAGACGAACCTTCAGCGTCCGTTCGAGATAGACGCTGGTCACCAGCTCGCGCTCGCGCAGATAGGCGATGACCTCGCCGCGCACTTCGCCCGGCACACGGAAGGCAAGACCGATGCAGGAGCCGCCATGGTCGAGGCCAAGCACCAATCCGGGCCGCTGGCGCGTGCCCCGGTGCACGAAGGAATAGACACAAAGCGAGCGGCGGTAGCCATGCAGGTGGGCGCGCCGTGTCTCGACATGCGCGAAACCCGGCCGCCAGATCAGCGAACCATAACCGAACACCCAAAAATCGCCCATATCGCCGCGCCTGATTGAAAAAGAATGGCAACACCCCACCGGAAACCGGTGTTTTTTCCGTCCGTCCCCGGCTACCTATTCGTCACCGTCGACCTCTGTTGTCGCAACCCGAGAATCCGTACACGACATCCCTGCGTTAATGAGAGCCAAAGCATGACGTCAAGTGACGAACGCCAACCGGGTAACCGTCGCCGCCTGTGGTGGCTTGCCGCGTTCATCCTCGTGCTGTTCGCCATTTACAGCGCCGGCTGGTTCTATCTTGCCGACAAGGTCAGGTCAGAGGCCGATAAGACCGTTGCCACGCTCAACAAGAACGGCATCGAGGCCGGCTGCGCCAATCTCAAGGTCAGCGGTTATCCTCTGAGCTTCACGGTTTCCTGCGACAACCTTGCCTACGAGGACGATGCCAAGAACATTGCCGCCTCGGCCGGTTCCTTCAATGCCGTCGCCCAGATCGTCCAGCCCCTGTCGCCGGTCGCCAATCTGCGCGGTCCGCTCAGAACCTCCGTTCCGGGCATGACGCCGCTCTGGATCGACTGGGACAATCTGCAGGCCAATGTCAAATTGTGGTACCCGCTGCCGCGGCGTATCGCGCTGCAGGCCGAAGGGCTGTCGGGCCAGACCGACCCGGCCGACGACACCGACCCGGTCGAGCTGTTCAGCGCCGGCAAGGCTTCTGGACAATTGCAGCCCAACAACGGCGATCTCGACTATGTCGGCAGCTTTGGCGATCTCGAGATCGATGCCGACGCGATCGGCGGGCGCGTCCTGCCGGCGCTCGATGCCAGCGGCGACGTGTCCCTGAAGAACGGCGTCGCGCTGGTCGGCACGCAGGTCAAAAGCCTGCGCGGCCAGAGGATCGAAATCCGCAACCTCGATCTGTCGTCGGGGACGGCGCGTGTCACCCTTTCCGGGCCGCTATCGGTTGACGTGGACGGCCTGGTCGACGCCGATCTGATGATCAAGATCAAGGATCCCAAGGCCGTGGCATCCATCCTTGCCGGCGCCATACCCGAGCAGAAGAATGCGATCGAGCAGGGTTTTGCCGCCCTGGCGCTGCTCGGCAGCGAACCGTCGATGCCGCTGAAAGTGGTCAAGGGCAAGGCCTCGCTCGGCTTCATTCCGCTGGGCAAGATCAAGCCGGTGCAATAGCACCCATGGCAAGATCGGCGAGGCTCCTGAGTGTTGGCGCGCTGACGCTGGACACGATCCTACGGGTCGACACATTGCCCCACCATCAGGGGAAATTCATCGCTTCCGAAGGCGTCCAGATCGCCTCGGGCATGGCCACCAGCGCGGCCTGCGCCGCGCATCGCCTGGGCGCCGAGGTGTCGCTATGGGCGAGCGCCGGCGACGATCCGGTCGGCGACCAACTGATTGCCGGAATAGGAGCCGAGGGCGTCGATTGCAGCCATGTGCGCCGCGTCAGCGGCGCGCGCTCGGCACTGGCCTCGATCCTGGTCGACGCACATGGCGAGCGCATCATTGTGCCCTTCTACGACCCGCGCGCGCAGGCTGATCCCGCGGCTTTGCCGTTTCCCGACATCACGGCATTCGATGCCGTGCTGGCCGATGTGCGCTGGCCGGGTGCCGCGGCACTTGCCCTGAAGGCGGCGCGCGCGGCCGGCCGGCCGGCGATCCTCGATGCCGACACCGCGCCGCTGACGGTGCTGGAGCAGCTGTTGCCGCTGGCCTCGCACATCGTCGCTTCCGAGCCGGCGGTCCGCATCGTATGCGGCCACGCGCTGGATCTGCAGACCGCCTGCACCGAACTCGCTTCCCGCACCGATGCCTTCGTCGCCGTCACCGGCGGCGCGGCGGGCACATGGTGGTTCGATCGCAAGGCGGGATCATCCCGCCATGTCGAGGCCCCGAGGATCAAGGCGGTCGACACGCTGGCGGCGGGCGATGTCTTTCACGGCGCCTTTGCCGTCGGGCTGGCGGAAGCCATGCCGGTCGAGCAGGCGCTGCGCTTTGCAAGTGCCGCCGCCGCGCTCAAATGCCTGCGCTTCGGCGGCAGGCTGGGCGCACCGGATCGGGCGGAGACGCTCGCCATGATGGCAGTGACCTGGCCGACACTCTAACAACGCTAAGGGAGTTGAGATTCAGGTCAGGCCGAGTCGAAAATGGCTGATGCCGAGAACCGGAGCGGAGCGTACCTTTGTACGTGAGCACCGGAAGCGCAGGTATCAGCCATTTGCAGGCCGGCCTCACCTGAATATCAGCTCCCTTTGGGATGCTCGACCGCCTGGCGGCCAAAGTCGGGTACGTCGATGTCCTGCCCGGCCTCAATGATCGAGCGGCGCACGGCTCGGGTGCGGGTGAACAGGTCAAAGAGCTTGTCGCCGTCGCCCCAGCGGATCGCGCGCTGCAGGAACGCCAGGTCTTCCGAAAACCGCGCCAGCATTTCCAGGATGGCATCCTTGTTGTGCAGGCACACATCGCGCCACATGGTCGGGTCGGAGGCAGCCAGGCGCGTGAAATCGCGAAAACCGGAGGCGGAATATTTGATGACTTCCGTCTTGGTCACCGATTCCAGATCGTCGGCGGTGCCGACGATGTTGTAGGCGATGATGTGCGGCAGATGCGAGACGATGGCGAGCGTCATGTCGTGATGCTGCGGGTCCATCGTGTCGATGTTGGCGCCGCAGCGGCGCCAGAATTCCGACAGCCTTTCCAAGGCACCCGCATCGGTGCCCGGCACCGGCGTGAAGATGCACCAGCGATTGTCGAACAGGTCGGCAAACCCGGCATCCGGGCCGGATTTTTCGGTACCCGCCAGCGGATGGCCGGGAATGAAATGGACGCCATCGGGCACATGCGGCTGCATCTGCGCGATGACCGAGGCCTTGGTCGAGCCGACATCGGTGAGGATCGCTCCGGGCTTCAGCGCCGGCGCGATCTCCTGCGCCACCGCCCCGGATGAGCCCACCGGCACCGAGACGATGATCAGATCGGCATCGCGCACCGCTTCCCTGGCGTCGGTGGTGTAGGAATCGCCGAGCCCCAATTCCTCGGCCCGCTTGAGCGTTGCCGCGCTGCGGGTCGAGATCGCGACATGGCGAGCCAAGCCTTCGCGGCGGATGACACGGGCCAGCGACGAGCCGATCAGGCCGATGCCGACAAGCGCGATCTTTTCAAACATCGGTGATGTCATGGCGTTCCAGCTTCTCGGACGTTCTAGCTTTTCAGGCGTTCTGGATTTTTCAGGCGTTCTGGCTTTTCAGGCGTTCTGGCTTTTCAGGAATGTCGCGAGCGCGGCGACGACACCGCGATTGGCCTCCTCGGTGCCGACGGTCATGCGCAGCGCGTTGGGAAAGCCGTAGCCTGAAACGCGCCGCAGAATATAGCCGCGCGCGCTCAGATAATCGTCCGCCGCCGCCGCTGAATGCTTCTGGTCGTCGGGAAAATGAATGAGCAGGAAATTGCCGACGCTCGGCGTCACGCGCAGGCCGAGCCTGGTCATCTCCTCGCTCAGCCAGGTGAGCCAGGTGTCGTTATGCGCCACGCTGCGCTCGACATGAGCGCGGTCGCGGATCGCGGCGATGCCGGCCTCGATCGCCGTCGCATTGACGTTGAAGGGACCGCGCACGCGGTTGATCGCGTCGACGATGTGCATGGGACCATACATCCAGCCGATACGCGCTCCGCCGAGGCCGATCTTGGAGAAGGTGCGGGTCATCACCACATTCTCGGCGCTGCCGGCCAGCTCGATGCCGGCCTCATAATCGTTGCGGCGGACATATTCGGCATAGGCCGCGTCGAGCACCAGCAGCACGTTTTTCGGCAGTCCGGCATGCAGGCGGCGCACCTCCTGGAACGGCACATAGGTGCCGGTCGGATTGTTGGGATTGGCCAGGAACACGATTTTCGTGCGCGGCGTCACCGCCGCCAGCATCGCATCGATGTCGGCGCGCTCGTCGGTCTCCTTGACCACGACCGGAGTGGCGCCCGCCGACTGGATGTAGATCTTGTAGACCATGAAGGCATGTTCGGTGAACATGGCCTCGTCGCCGGGCGCGAGATAGGTCTGCGCCAGCAGCCCGAGGATCTCGTCGGAACCGTTGGAACAGATGATGTTCTGCGCGTTGAGGCCATGCACCTCGGCGATCGCCTCGCGCAACCGCCTCGCGGTGCCGTCGGGATAGATGTCGAGTTTGGCGGCTACCTCACGCGCTGCCTCGATCGCCTTGGGCGAAGGCCCAAGCGGATTCTCGTTTGACGACAGCTTGTAGACCTTGGCGACACCGGCCGGTGCGGCGCTCTTTCCCGGCACGTAGGCGTCTATCTCCATGATGCCCGCACGCGGGGTTGGACGTGCCTGATCCGATATCTGGTTCATGTCTTGCAAAATCCGTCGAAAGCGCCTCCATCCGGAAGCCGCAGCGGAGATACAAGCCATGGCCGGCAATGTCGAGAGCCGGCTGTGGTGGCAGTGGCCGCCATTGACGGCGAGCCGGGCGGGTTCTAGAAGAACGATGACAGTTCCGTGGTGATTTGGCCGGTCGGCTTGCAGCCACGTTAAACAATTCGCTAAAGGGCCGTTTGCGTGACGTAACCGGCTTTGCGAAGGCAATGCCGGTTTTTTATTGTCCGCTCCCGGCCGGACGACCGCATCGGCGCCGCGAAAACAAGCGGCGACTTCGCAAGAAACGATGCAGCAAGAGAGATTGAGAATGGCCGCTCCGCGCGCAGCAAGGACCAACAACGAGGTCGACAATCCGTCGAGCCTGGTGTTGCGTTTCGGACCCGACAAGCCGCTCAAGCTCGATGCCGGCACACTGCTGTCGCCGTTCCAGATCGCCTACCAGACCTATGGCGTTTTGAACGACGCGCGCTCCAATGCCATCCTCGTCTGCCACGCGCTGACCGGCGACCAGCATGTCGCCAACACCAATCCGGTGACCGGCAAGCCGGGCTGGTGGGAAGTGCTGATCGGCCCGGGCAAGATCATCGACACCAACCGCTTCTTTGTCATCTGCTCCAACGTCATCGGCGGCTGCCTCGGTTCCACTGGGCCGGCCTCGACCAACCCCGCCACGGGAAAGCCCTATGGCCTTGACCTTCCTGTCATCACCATCCGCGACATGGTACGCGCGCAGCAGATGCTGGTCGACCATTTCGGCATCGAGAAGCTGTTCTGCGTGCTCGGCGGTTCGATGGGCGGCATGCAGGTTCTGCAATGGGCGTCGAGCTATCCCGAACGGGTCTTTTCGGCACTGCCGATCGCCACCGGCGCGCGCCACTCGTCACAGAACATCGCCTTCCACGAGGTCGGGCGCCAGGCCGTGATGGCAGATCCGGACTGGCATGGCGGCAAATATTTCGAGCACGGCAAGCGCCCGGAAAAGGGGCTGGCGGTGGCGCGCATGGCAGCCCACATCACCTATCTGTCGGAAGCCGCCCTGCACCGCAAATTCGGCCGCAATCTGCAGGACCGCGAAGCGCTGACCTTCGGCTTCGATGCCGATTTCCAGATCGAGAGCTATCTGCGTCACCAGGGCATGACCTTCGTCGACCGTTTCGACGCCAACGCCTATCTCTACATGACGCGGTCTATGGATTATTTCGACCTTGCCGCCGACCATGGTGGCAGGTTGGCGGACGCCTTTGCCGGCACCAGGACCCGTTTCTGCCTGGTGTCCTTCACGTCGGACTGGCTTTTCCCGACCGAGGAGAGCCGCTCGATCGTGCACGCGCTCAACGCCGCTGGCGCCTCGGTGTCCTTCGTCGAGATCGAGACCGACCGCGGCCACGATGCGTTCCTGCTCGACGAACCGGAACTGTTTGCCGCCATCAACGGCTTCATCGGCTCCGCCGCGCGCGCCAGGGGACTCGCATCATGAGCGTCAACGGCAGCCAGCGTGTCGACCTCGAGGTCGTCGCCAATCTCATCCCGCCGCAATCGCGCGTGCTCGACGTCGGCTCCGGCGACGGCTTGCTACTCGAATTGCTGCAGGAAACCAAGCAGGTCGACGGGCGCGGCCTGGAACTGTCGCAGCGTGGCGTCAACGAATGCGTTGCGCGCGGGCTAAGCGTCATCCAGGGCGATGCCGACACCGACCTCGAATTCTATCCCGACAAGGGTTTTGACTTCGTCGTCCTGTCACAGACCCTGCAGGCGACCCGCAACCCCAAGCTGGTGCTCGACGAACTGCTCAGGATCGGCAACCGCGCCATCGTCTCGTTCCCCAATTTCGGCCATTGGCGGGTACGCCTGTCGCTGTTCGTCGAGGGCCGCATGCCGGTGACCAAGGATCTGCCCTATTCCTGGTACGACACACCCAACATCCACTTCTGCACCATCCGCGACTTCGTCAATCTGTGCGATGAGCTTGGCGCGACGGTGGAAAAGGCGACCGCGCTCGACGCCAACGGCCAGAAGATCGGCCTGTCGATGCCTTGGTGGTTCTGGAATTTCTTCGGCCAGCAGGCGGTGTTCTTGCTGAAGCGGTAGGGCTGCCAGCCCAATCCTATCCCAGGACATCCGTCGCCTTGTGCGGATGTTCGACGCCGTCGGCGAACACCACATCCGACAGCGAATTGTTGGTCCGCAGCGCCAGGATCGCCCGATAGGCCGGCGAAGCATACCACTCGCGCACATCCGCCCTGTCAGGGAATTCGATGATGATGAGGTGGCCCGGCCAGTCGTTCTCGACCACCTCCAGATTGCCGCCGTGGATCAGGAAACGGCCGCCGAAAGGTTCCAGCGTGGCATCGATCCTGTGCAGGTACTCGACGATCTCAGGACCCATCGTGGTTTGACGCATATGGGCAACGGCGTAAGCGGTCATGGACGAAACTCCTTTCGATCGAAGCTGAGTTGCCAGCTTCACGATCGCAAATTGCCAAGGAGCACGACGCAATTCGATTACTTCCGAGATAATAAGAACGACATATGCGAATCAGCGTCGATCGTGCGGGCTTTGCAGGTCTCCTGACGCGCGAGGAGTGTTGCGATTGGGGCGCCAAGTCAGAAATTCGTCATTTCGGAAGGTGTTGAACGTCGCATCATGTGATGACACAGGGACATGTTCTTTGTAGCGTCGCGCCGAATAGATGCTGGGCGGGAGCATGGAACCGAAGAATCAGACGTATTCGATCGTTGTTGAAATGGAAAATGCCAAGTCCATGAACGAGGACGAAATTGGCATTTCGTTGACTGCCTTGGCGCGGGAAATAGAACGCACGACGACGAACGGCCATTATCCCAAGCCGCAGCTTATTGTCGTTCACAGCGGACAGAGCACCGACACGCCGCTTCTCCAGCACCGTATCCTCGAACTAGTTCCGCAACTTGCCACGGCCGCGACTATGCTTTTCAGCGCCTGTCCCGGCGGCCGGTATTATGAGGTCAAGAATGCCGGTGCTGCGTTGGCAAATGGCGACGTCGTCATCTTCTGCGATTCCGACACGGTGGTCGAAGATGGTTGGCTGTCCGCGCTTGTCAAGCCGATGGAAGACCCGAAGACGATTGCCGTAAATGGCTACACCTATCTCGGCCATGACGATTTCGCCTCTCGGACCTTTGCCCTCCTATGGTTCTTCCCGCTGCGCGACGGTGATCAGCGTTTCGCTTCCAGGCGAGCGATGAACGCCAACAATTGTGCCTTTCGCAGAAGCTGGTTGGCTAGCCACCCCTATCCCGCCAGCAATGGCTTCAAGGTTTCCTGCACGCTGCTGACCAGCCAGTTGCGGGAAAGTGGACATGATTTCGTCAGGGTCAATGCACGGGCGAGCCACTATCCCCCGCGTGGCTGGCGGTTTTTCTTCTGGCGCGCTCTGGTCACCGGCCGCGATGCGGACCGGAAATATGTGGCGCTGGAATCGCCGTCACGTCCCGGTCGCGTGCTGAAAGCGACGAGGCGCTGGTTTTCGATGTCCCGGCGCGTAAGCGGGCGCATCCTTGCGCATGCGTCGCAACTCGGAATGCCGGCCTGGCAAATTCCGTTCGCCCTGGTCGTCGGATTGGCCTTTTGCACGCTGGTTTTTTTCGGCCAGGCGGCCATGGCGCTTGGCCTGGTCCGGGACGAGCCGGAACTCGTGCCTGTTCATGTGGGTCATAGCTGACATGGCCAGGACTGTGGACATGGCGCCGCTCATCACGGTCATCACGCCGACCCACAACCGGCGCGAAACGGTGCTCCGCGCCGTCGAAAGCGTGCTTGCCCAGAGCATGCCGCGTTTCGAGCATATCGTCGTCGACGATGGTTCGACCGATGGAACCGCGGCCGCGCTGGCCCGCATCAGCGATCCACGGCTGGTCTATGTCGGCGCGAAATGGCGCGGCGCCAACGCCGCCAGGAATGCCGGCATCGAGCGTGCGCGGGCTCCGGTGGTGACATTTCTCGATTCCGACGACGTCTACCTGCCGCACCGGCTCGAGCGGACCCTGGCCTGGTTCGACGACAATGCCGCGCTTCAGGTGCTGCTCAGCTCCTTTGTCTCCCGGAAGGGCAGCCGCAGCACCAACTGCGTCAATCCCGAGACCTTCGTCAGCCCAATGCTGTTGGAGCGGACGCTCGTCGCCCAGACGATCTTCATCGCCGGCTCCGCGATATCGGCCCGCCGCGAGGCCTTGCTGGAGATTGGCGGCTATGACAGCGACATCAACCGGATGCAGGACCGCGAATTGCTCCTGCGCCTGGCGCGACGGTTCGGCGCGCAACTGTCGGGAGATATGGACTGGACGAAATACAATTCGCAGAATTCGATTTCGGGCCGCCGGGCGGGCTACGTCGAGGCCTATGCGAACCTGATGGGCAAACACCCGCATATCGCCCACTCCTACCCGCACATCCCGCCTTACATGATCGCACGGCAGATCATCGCCGACATTCTCAGGGGCCGGATACCGGAGGCGTTCGAGGGTTACATGGCCAATCGCTCTTCGAAGGCGCTCGGCTACTCCTTGCCGGAACTGGTCAGCGGATATGTCCAGGGCCGGCGCTGGCGGCGCGATCTCTCCAACAAGTTCCGCGACGAACGCGGCGCCCGGCCTGCCTGAACCACGGCCAGGCCTAGAGCAATTCCAGGAAAAGCGTGTAACGGTTTTCCCGGGAGAAGCGCGTAGCTCTTCCCCTTGGGAATTGCGTGGAAACAAAGAGTTAGAGCGGTTCGGCGTTTCTATTAAACGCTGAACCGCTCTATCGATCCAGTTCCGGGAAATAGGGATCCGACAGGAACCGCCGGTCCCGCTCACCCAGAAGACAGTCGACCGGCGCTTCCATGTTGACGGGCGTGATTTTGGGCGTGTCCTGGATGCCGCTGACCTCGAGGATCAGCTTGCGCCGGATCGCCGTCGAGAATTCGGCGGCCGCGTGGATCGGCAGCACGAAGGAACCGGGTCCACCGGTCACGCACTGGGCATAATACTGGTCGAGATGGCTGAATGTCGGCGATGGCTTAATCAGGATCGGCAGGCCGTTGATGACGATGCCCTTGGCAATGGCCGCATCGCGCGTCGCGGTGACCGGTGGCCCGATATTGTTCGGGCCGTCGCCGGATATGTCGATGACGCTGCGTTCGCCCACGAAACTGGTGCCGTCGAAAAGCCCGGTCCCGAAGGCAAGCGCAGTTGAAATCGAGGTGCCGCGGAAGCTCCGGAAAGGGCGGGCCGCGAGCTTGTCGGCAAAATCGTTGGCACTCTTGGCGCTGTCGATGATCTGCCAGCCGATGACCGCGTCGTCGCGCACCGTGCCGGCCCACTCGAAATAGGCGAGCGCGATGCGCCCGGTATGTCCGGAACGGACGGCCTGGATGAAATCGGCGTGCCGCAGCGCCTCGACATAGCCGGCGCGTTGCAGGGCGAACTCGGTCTCGTCCATTGACAGCGAGATATCGACCGCCAGCACCAGTTCGACGTCGACGGCCAGCCTGTCCGGCGCCGAAGGAACCGGAGCGGCCTCGGCGCAAGTCAGGCAGGCAAGCAGGCTCATTGTCTCAAGCATGGCCAGCACGAGCGATGTTTCGATCGCGACCGTCGCTCGCGATCACGGCGAAATAAAGCTTACGGCTGCGCGCCCGGTCGGTCCGAGTGCCGGCCGTGTTATTTCTTGCGCCGGGCAGCGACCGGCGGCGGTTCGATGGCCCCTGCCCTGACGCGGGCGGGTCTCAGCGCCGGCGCCCCGGTATCCTTTACGATCGTCAGCGAGCGCGGAAAGAACTGATTGTTGTGCAGGCCGCGCCCGATATTGATGATCGCCGCACCCTTCAGATGTTTGTCCATGAGCGACAGCACGCGCCTGAGGGACGGGCCGTCGAACGCATCCATCGCTTCATCGATGATCACCCATTTCGGCTTTCGCAGCGCAAGCCTGGCAAAGGCGAGCGATCGCTGTTCGTCATCGCCCAACTCACGCTCCCAGCGGGCCGACCGGTCGAGCGAGGACGACAGCCGCTCGAGGCCGACTTCGGCAAGCACCGCCGAAAGTTCGGCATCGCTTGCGGGAGCGACACCATAGGGATGGTCGAGCACTTCGCGCAGCGTGCCGGCCGGGAAATACGGGACACGAGGCACGAAGATGGGGGCTTCTCCCCCCGGCATGCCGATCTTCCCGCTTCCCCATGGCCACAGTCCGGCAATGGCGCGGAAGAACAGCGTCTTTCCCGCGCCCGGCTCGCCGGTGATCATTACGCGCTCGCCGACGTGGATTTCGACGTGCTGGTCGGAGAGCGTTGTGCAGCCCTCCGGCGAGGCCACCTGGAGTTTCTCGAAGGTCAGGCTGCCATTGGCGTTTTCATCGAAGGCGATACGCTTCTCCTTGTCGTGCAGCACATCGGTTTCATCGAGTGCGATGCGGAAGTCGGCGACCCGCATCAGCGTGGCACGCCAGTCGGCGATGCTGCCGATGTTGTTGATGAACCAGCGCAACGACGAATGCACCTGATTGAAGGCGCCGACCGCCATCATCAGCCCGCCAAAGCTGATATCGCCCGAGAAATAGACCGGCGAGGCAACCAGGATCGGCGCCACGACGGTGATCCAGCCATAGGTGTCGGTTACCCAGGACAGGTTGATCTGGGCGGTGTAGATGCGCCGCATGGCACCCAGCACCGTGCCAAGGTCGAGTTCGAGCCGTCGCCTGGCGTCATTCTCACCCCGGTACAGCGCGATGGCATCGACGTTCTCGTTGACGCGCACCATCGAGGAGCGCAGCTCCGCCTCGCGCGTATAGCGGTCGCTGTTGAGGCGGATGAGCGGCCGACCGACCAGCCAGCTCAGCCAGGAGGCGGTGCCGGCATAGATGAACGCCGCCCAGACCATGTAGCCCGGTATCGCCAGCGCCCAGCCGCCGACATGGAACACGAAGCCCGAAGACAGCTCCCACAGCACGCCGACGAAAGACACGAGCAGGATGAATGACTGCAGCAGGCCGACACCAAGATCGGTCGACAGGTCCGACAGATGCGCGGCATCCTGCTGCATGCGCTGGTCGGGATTGACGCCGATGGCGCCGGCATTGGCCAGCCGGAAAGCACGCGCTGGCCGCATCCACTGGTCGATCAGGTCCAGCGTCAGCGCTTCGCGCAACTTCAGCCGGATCATCTGGTTGAGCCAGGTCTGGCCGATATTGAGCACCAGCAGTCCGCCGGCGATCATGGCAAAGACCATGAGCTGGTGCAGGAAGGCCGCCATGTCGCGGCGCGCGAGCGCGTCGTAGAAGGGCTGGTTCCAGCGGTTGAGCAAGACCTGGCCGATCGACGTCGCGATGATGACGGCCATGATGCCGAGCGACGTCCACAGCAACCACTTGCGAACCGGCGAGCCGATCAGCGCGCGCCGGATCGTCGCCACCTGATCGCGCAGGCTGCTGGCCACGGCCGGCTGAACGGCGGCCTGATTGTCCAATTGATCAGCCATGGCCGAGGTCCTTGCGTTCAGGAGCGAAGCTGAAACCGGGTGAAGAGAGCCGACGGCGGCAGCTCCTCAGCCACTTTGCCAGCCCAGCACCACAGATAGGTCGGAAAGACGCCGGGCGATGCAAGTTTCCATGGCGATCACGAAGGTGTCACTTGCCGAGCCGGCAATCCCTCGGTCCGACGGCCGAGCCGCGTCGCGCCATGTGGCGACAGCACCGGCACGAAGACGCGACGGGACGCACGCTGGACCACCGGCACGCCCTGATAAAGCCGCTTCTGCGCCTCCACGACGATGACACCGGAAAAGATCGGCCACAGCCGTCGGCCGGCGCGCTCCAGCACATTGTGGAAGCGCATCATGAAGCGCCGCCGCGATGGCGGGAAGAACAGGGCATCTGACCAGGCGGCCGGCGTGAAATTCGCCTCGCGCAGCAATTCGGTGAGTTGCCCGCGTGAGAAAGGCCGGCCGTTGCCGAACGGCGTGTGTTCGAAGCGCGCCCAGACACCGCGCCGGTTGGGCACGACGATGACAACGCGCCCGGCCGGCGACAACACCCGCCAGATTTCGTTCAGCGTCTCGCGCGGATTCTCGACATGCTCGAGCGAATGGACAAGCAGCATGCGGTCGATGCAGGAATCGACCAGCGGCAGTTCCTCGTCGAAGACCAGCGCCGTCGCCGCCGGCCCGGTCGCCGGCCAGACCACGGCGCCCTGGGTCGCCGGCATGAAGGCGAAGACGCGTTCGGCGTCGGTGCCGAAGCGCTCCAGCCAGGGCAAGGTATAGCCAAGGCCGACCAGCCGCTCATTGGGCACCGTGGCCCATATCGACGACAGCGCCATGGTGATCGAGCGCTCGGCGAACCGGCCGAGCGTTGTCGAATAAAAGGAGCGGAGGTCGACGATGTCGGAATGCATGTCAGGGATGTAGCGGTGATATCGGCCGGATTCAACAAAGGCGGGCCGGTGTGCTCGTCATCTCAAATGACATTCTTCATCCCGTGGTGACATCCGCGCGGCGGCGCCCTATGTCTGCGGCGACAAGCTGGAGAGACGCAATGCCGGTCGAGATCGAACAATTCATGTGCCGCACCGACAATTTCGGCGTGCTGGTGCATGATCCAAAAAGCGGGCAGACCGCGATCATCGACGCGCCCGAGGAAGCGCCGATCCTGGCCGCCGTCAAGCGCACCGGCTGGACGCCGACCGTCGTCCTGACCACGCACCATCATATGGATCACGTCGAGGCCAACCTGGCGCTGAAGGAACGCTTCAAGCTGCGGATCGTCGGCCCGGAAGCGGAAAAGGCCAGGATTCCCGGCATCGACGAAACGGTCGAGGAAGGCTCCGTCCTTCATCTCGGCGATGAGCGCATCGAGGTGATCGCCACGCCCGGGCATACCGCCGGCCATATCTCCTATTATCTGCCGGCATCGAAAGTGGCGTTCACCGCCGACACGCTGTTTGCGCTGGGTTGCGGGCGGCTGTTCGAATGCAAGCCGCCGGTGATGTATGAATCCCTGAAGAAACTCGCGGCCCTTCCCGCCGAGACCACCATCTATTGCGGCCACGAATACACGCTCGCCAACGCCCGTTTCGCGCTGACCGTCGACCCCACCAATTCGGCCTTGAAGGAGCGCGCCGCCCGGATCGAGGCGCTGCGGGTCGACAACAAGCCGACGCTGCCGACGACGATTGGCGAGGAACTGTCGACCAACCCCTTCCTGCGCTGGCACGATCCGGCAATCCGCAAGCATCTGGGCATGGAAAAGGCCGGGGATGCCGAGGTGTTCGCCGAGATCCGCAAGCGCAAGGACAATTTCTGAACCCCATGCTAGCCTTCGCCCGATGAACAGCTCGGCGGAAATCATCGCGACACTGGGACTGCAACCGCATCCGGAAGGCGGCTGGTATACGCAGACCTTTCGCGATGAAGCCGGCGGTGCGCGCGGACATTCGACCGCCATCTATTTCCTGCTGGAACAGCACCAGGTTTCGGCCTGGCATCGGGTCAGGGATGCCGCCGAGGTCTGGCATTTCCACGCCGGCGCGCCGCTGGCGCTGTCGATTTGGGAGGAAGGCGGCGCCATCATCGAGCAGGTTCTCGGCATCGAACTCGCGGCGGGCGAACGGCCGCAGATCGTCGTGCCGGCGGGCTGGTGGCAATCGGCGCGCACCTTGGGCGAATGGACGCTGGTCGGCTGCACCGTCGCGCCGGGTTTCGATTTCGCCGCCTTCGAACTGGCCGAGCCGGGTTGGCAGCCCTAACCCAGCAGGAAACCCAGGGTAATCGCAAGCTGGGCGGCGTAATAAAGCACCCAGACGGCAAGACGCATCCAGGCGCGGTGCGGCGAGATTGCGGCTATCAGGAATTTCTCCGCGGCAAGCACCCCGTCGGATGCCATGAACAGGATGGCGCCGCCGATAAGCCAGACATTGCCTGTCGTTAGCACCGACATGCCCATCGACAGGATCGCCACGACGTAGAAGGCGATCGGTATACGCAAGCCGGGACCAACGCGGCGCCAGAGCGCGGCCAGCATGACAATCGCAAACACGGCCATCGCCAGCGCGATTGCCCCACGCCAGGGCTCGGAGCCGAGTACCGACATCCCCGCGCCGCTGCGCAGGAACAGCGCGATATAGACGATATGGGCGAGGAGAAAGCTGCCCAGCCCGCCCAGAAACGCCTTTTCACCGTCCCGCGACAGGAAGGCGTCACCGATGGCGCTGAGCGCAAGCGCGGCGATCAGCAGCAGCGGACCGCCTTGCATTGCCGAGAGCACGGCGAGCATCGTCACCGAGAGCGTCTTTGCCGCCGAGCGGGCAAGCGTTGGCGGCATGCCCGAAGTGAAGGCGTAGATCACCGCCGCCACCAGCGAAAAGATCAGCGTCGCGTTGGCATTGGCATCGATGCCACCCGGGAACGGCATCATCACGCCTTGACCCCACTCTCGGCGACGTCCGGCTTGCGCTGGAACAGCGACTTTGCCGCGAGGACCGCGCCCCCGGTGATGAGCAGGCAGGCGGCGAGGATGCGCGGCGACGGTTCGGCGACGCCGGCCGCGATCAGCACCAGCGTCGACAGAAGCGGCGCCGCGTAGCTTGCCGCGCCCAGCACCTGGATGTTGCCGCGCTTGACGCCGATGTCCCAGGCATAGAAGGCGGCCCCTACCGGCATCAGGCCGAGCCCGAGCACGGCCAGCCACTGGCCGGCGCCTTCAGGCAGCACCGTTTGTTCCAGGGCCAGATGGCAGGCGAGCGACAGCACGGCGGTCGCCGCGCAGAACCAGGTGACGATGCTTGTCGGCACCGAAGGAAAGCGCCGCGACAACAGCGAATAGGACGACCACAGCACGGCGCAGACCGCGGCCATGGCATAGCCGAAGACATAGCGGGCATCGAAAGCGATGCCGCCACCCTTGGTGACGATCAGCACGGTGCCGGCAAGGCCGAGCAACGCCCCGACGACATGGTTCCAGGCCAGTTTTTCGCCCGGCATCAGGGCCGACCCAAGCACGATCAGCAGCGGCCAGAGATAGGCGATCAGGCTTGCCTCCACCGCCGGCGCGTTGCGCAACGCGGTGAAATAGAAGAAATGGTAGCCGAACAGGCCGGCAATGCCGATCAGCCACACTTGCGGTGGGATCCTCTGGCTCTTGCCGGCAGCCGGCATGACCAGCCGCGCGATCAGCCCGACCCCGGTGCCGATCGAGAAGGTGATCGCCGACAACAGGAAAGGCGGTACCTTTCCGGACGCGTCGGTAAGCAATGCCAGCAGCGCCCACATGGCGACCGCCGAAAAGCCGATCAGTGTTGCGCGCCCCATCTTGTCTCCAGTGGCGCGCCCATTTTGTCCCTGTGGCGTGCCTTATTGTACCGCTTCGAACCGTCCGGCGCTGATGGTCAAGGTGCCGATCTGCGTTCCGACCGTGGCGTGGATCGGCGCATATACGCCGGTTTGGCCGAGCGGTGCAAACGTCACCATCATGCGGCTTTTGTTCTTGAGATAGTTGAGCGCCTTGCGGCCCTTGCGATAGCCCGCCACCGGCTCGAAACCCATCTGGCAGGTGACGGTGTCGCCCTTGTAGCCCGGCACCGAGATCGTGCCCTTCGAGACGTAGGTCAGCGTCAGGTCGGCGCGCATCTCGCCATCATAGAACTTGACCTTGCGGCCGCAGACCTGGTCGAGACTGTCGGCATGGATGACGGTGGCGGCCATCGGATCGAGTACCGATGCCAGATCGCCGGCACCGAGCGGCACCCAGGACTTGGGGTCGCGCTTGCCCGGCGCGGGGATGACCTGCGTCGACGTCACGTTGCCATTGGCAAAGCGAATGTCGATCGAGGATGCCTTCTTGCCGGACGTGTAATCGGCTCGGAACGCCTGCGGCACCATCCTCTGCCCCGAGATCGTCCCCTTGGACGAGATCGTGCCACGCGTATCGTCGAACAGCTTGGCCAGACCCGCCGCGGAGACGGTGCCGTTGATCGCATAAACGCCATTCTGATAGCTGCTGGAGAACGTCGATCTGGCGATCGAGAGGCCCAGGAACGACACCGTGTATTCGCCCTTGAAGGATTGCGGCGAGGCCGCCGACGCGGCGGACGGCAAGGCTATGGCGAGCGCGGCGACAAGCGCGTGAGACGAACGAGGCATGGCGGGATCGGATCCTTGATTTTTGGCCGGAGGCGGGCGACTCCGGTCTGGCGTGTCCCTGTCAGACTGCTTATAGGATGAAATCCGGCCTTAATATGAAACGCCGGGCGCTTCCGTGGGGAAGCCGGAGCTTGACGCCCCGGTGAAATGCAACTATGGAACGCCAACTTTTTCCATAAGGCCGCCTGACCAGAACCGCGCGCCACCAGGCGTGGGCACAAAGGTTTGGCAGTCCCGAGAGAACTGAAGGTTAGAACCATGTCCCGCACCTGCGAACTCACTGCCAAGGCAGTCATGACCGGCAACAATGTGAGCCACGCCAACAACAAGACCAAGCGTCGCTTCCTGCCGAACCTCGTCAATGTGACGCTGATTTCGGAAGCGCTGAACCAGAACGTGCGTCTGCGCATCTCGGCCAACGCGCTGCGTTCGGTCGAACATCGTGGCGGTCTCGACGCTTTCCTGGCCAAGGCCGACGTCAAGGAACTGTCGCAGCGCGCGCGCCTCTTGAAGAAGCAGATCGCCAAGAAGCTGGCCGAACAGGTCGCCGCGTAACATCGGATAAAGGCGGGGGACGACCGCCCTGGCCAACCCTGTTGTTGGCCTGTGGCCAACCTCTTGTTGGCCACAGCATCGGATCGAAATCGCAAAGCGGTTCACAGATTCGATGCTCTAAATAAGGCGAGCGTGATCCGGTTTCGGCAAAACGCTCCGCTGGTTCCATTACCCAGGATAAAAAAATGTCTTCCTTTTCGCGATACCTGCCTTTCGTGGCCGCCATGGCGCTTGTCGTCGTGGCGTCTAACATCCTCGTGCAGTTCCCCATGCAGGGCCAGATCGGCGGCCTGTCGCTGGCCGACCTGCTCACTTGGGGCGCTTTCACCTATCCCTTCTCCTTCCTCGTCACCGACCTCGCCAACCGCCGCTACGGGCCCGCCGTGGCGCGCCGGATCGTCTTTGTCGGCTTCATGACGGCGGTGGTCTGCTCCATCCTCATTCCGCCCTTCCTGTTCCGTCATGGCTTCATCGAATTCGAAACATCGGCCGACCGGCTGGTGCGCATCGCGGTCGCTTCCGGCGCCGCCTTCCTGACCGCGCAGCTGCTCGACGTCACCGTGTTCAACCGTTTGCGTCGGCAGAGCTGGTGGCGGGCGCCGATCATCGGCACGCTGGTCGGATCGGTGTTCGATACCGTCGTGTTCTTCAGTGTCGCCTTCTCGGCCGCCTTTGCCTTCGCCGGCCCGAGCGACAGTTTTGCGCTGGAGAGCGCCCCATTGATGGGCATCTTCCATCTCGACGCCATGCGTTGGGTGTCCTGGGCGCTCGGCGACCTCTCGGTGAAGTTGATCATCGCCGTTGTCGCGCTGATCCCCTATCGGCTGCTGGCCGCCCGCTGGAGCCAGCCGGCCGTTGCCGCGGCCTAGGCCATGATCCCAAAAAGTGGATTCCGGTTTTTGGGAAAGATCATGGTCAGACAAAGCACATGATTCCCTGGATCCAGCTGGACTCCGCAAAAACGCCTGATGGGCAACAGGAACTGCGGCTGAAACGGCGCGGTGCCGAATTCTCGATCATGCTCGGCACCAACGAGTTGATGAACAGTCGCCTCAGCGGCTCCGAGGAGGCGCTGGCGAAACTGTCTTGCCAGAGGATTGCGGGCCATCTCCAGCCGAGGATCCTGATCGGCGGGCTTGGCATGGGTTTTACGCTGCGCGCCGCTCTCGCCGAACTGGGCGGCAATGCGGAAATCGTCGTCGCGGAACTGGTGCCGGCCGTCGTCGCCTGGGCACGCGGCGCGATGGCCGAGATTTTCGCCGGCTCGCTCGATGATTCCCGCGTTACTATCCGCGAGGCCGATGTCGGGAGTTTGATCCGGTCCGAGCACGCAGCCTGGGACGCGATCCTGCTCGACGTCGACAATGGCCCCGAGGGGATCGTCCACAAGAGCAATGACGCGCTCTACAGCGTGGCTGGCCTTTCCGCCGCGCGCAGCGCCCTGAAGCCGGGCGGCGTTCTGGCGGTATGGTCGCAGGGGCCGGATGCCGGCTTCGCGCGGCGGCTGAAACAGGCAGGCTTCGCCGTCGAGGAAGTCAACACGCGCGCCAACGGCAAGCGCGGCGCGCGCCATGTCATCTGGATCGCCACGAAATCGTAGAGCCGTGAAAGGGTTTTCCGTCCGGAATTGCGTAAAGCAAAGAGTTGGGTTGCGATTGCCACTCAATCCTGGTGCAGGATAAATTCCAGGTAGAGATTGCGCTGCAGGATCGAGTGGTTGTCGTCGGAGACCAGCGACACCATCAGCGCGCCGTCATCGCGGGTCCAGACGTCGAGCCCTTCCATATTGTCGATCTGGTAGCCCATGTCGGCTTGCAGCAGCACCGGCCCGTCGGCGACGGCGCCCTTCTCGACGCTCTCCCCATAAATGCGCCGCAGCCGCATCTTGAGCCCGCCCGCCATGGTGAAACTGCGCTCCAGCAGCAAAAGGTCGCCATCCGGCAGGAAGGCGCCGTCGGTGATGTCGAAATCGTCGTTGCGCTTGACGGTGAAGACGCCCTTGCGCGGGCCACCGATGATGGCGGCGTAGATGTTGCCTGATTTGTCGAGGCTCTTTTCCGAGACCACGACCAAGCCGCCCTGATGCTGGCCGTTGGCATTGGCATGGGTGACGGTCTCGAAGCCGCGATTCTGCCGCAGCTCCCGTGCCGGCACCAGGAAATCCAGCTGCCGGAACGGCGCCTTCATATCCTGAGGATCGATCCTGAACTGGGAGACGCGGTGGTTGCGCTCGAAACCCACGGTGGCGATGCCGTCCTTGACCGCGAGGCCCTCGGCGTCGACTTCCCATTTTTCGTCGATGGGCTGGACGCTCTGGTCGACCATCTGCTGCATGCGGAAATTCTGGATGCCGACGGGCCGCCTGTCGGCGTTGCGCGCCACCGTGCCGAAGAACCAGTAACCGGTGTCGGCCACACCGATGAATTCGCTGCCGGCTTTCAGAAACCGGAAGGCCGACAGCGCCCCGAAATCACGCGATGGCGAGGTCATTTCCAGCCCGCCGACGAATTCGAGTGGGCCAAACCGCTTGTCGGCATGGCCGATATGGAATTCGGTGATCGGGCGGGCCGAAACTGCGACAGGTTCAACAGGAGCCGAGCCGGCTGGCGCGGAAGCCATGCCGGCGAGCAGGGCGATGGCGGCGAAAAGCGTCCGCCGAAACCCGCCGCCCGAAAAGATCATCCGGCGCGCCGCATGCCGCCGCGCCGGGTATCCTTCGCGCTTTCCTCGGCAAACAGCGAAGCCAGCTGCTCGGTCATCGCGCCGGCCAGTTCCTCGGCATCGACGATGGTCACGGCGCGCCGGTAGTAGCGCGTGACGTCATGGCCGATGCCAATGGCCAGCAGCTCGACCGGCGAACGCGTCTCGATCAGTTCGATGACGGCGCGCAGATGGCGTTCGAGATAATTGCCCGGATTGACCGACAGCGTGGAATCGTCGACCGGCGCGCCGTCCGAGATCATCATCAGGATCTTGCGCTGCTCGGGCCGGGCGATCAGCCGGTTGTGCGCCCACAAGAGCGCCTCGCCGTCGATGTTTTCCTTGAGCAGGCCTTCGCGCATCATCAGGCCGAGATTGCGCCGGGCACGCCGCCATGGATGGTCTGCGGACTTGTAGATGATGTGGCGCAGGTCGTTGAGCCGGCCGGGATTCGGCGGCTTGCCGTCCTTCAACCACTTCTCCCGCGCCTGCCCGCCCTTCCACGCCCGCGTGGTGAAGCCGAGGATCTCGACCGAGACGCCGCAGCGTTCCAGCGTGCGCGCCAGAATGTCGGCGCAGGTGGCGGCGACCGTGATCGGCCGGCCGCGCATCGAGCCGGAATTGTCGAGCACCAGCGTCACCACCGTGTCGCGGAATTTGGTATCGCGTTCCTGCTTGAACGACAGCGGCTGCATCGGATCGATGACCACGCGCACCAGCCGCGCCGGGTCGAGATAACCCTCTTCCAGATCGAAATCCCAAGACCGGTTCTGCTGCGCCATCAGGCGGCGCTGCAGCCGGTTGGCCAGCCGACCGACGACGCCCGACAGATTGGCGAGTTGCTTGTCGAGGAAGGCGCGCAGCCGGTCGAGTTCTTCCTCTTCGCAGAGTTCCTCGGCGCCCACCGTCTCATCGAAAGCCGTGGTGTAGACCTTGTAGTCGATTTCCTTCGGCAGATTGGTGAAGGGATTGTCGTTACGGCGCGCCTCGCCCGGCGTCTCGGCATCGGCATCGTCGTCATCGGACAGATCGTCGGCGGTGGCGTCGGAGGCTTCCGTCTCCGCCGATTGCTCGTCGTCGGCTGACGCTTCCGCATCCTCGGACTGCGACTGCTCGGAGCCGGAATCGTCTTCGCCGCCCTCCTCGCTCTGTTCCTCGCCTTGCGGCTGGTTGTCGTCATTGTCCTCGGAGTCTTCGGTCTCCTGGTCGTCGCCGAGTTCCTCGGCCATCTCCATGGAGGCGAGCATCTCGCGCACGACGCGGGCGAAGGCCTGCTGGTCCTCGAGCTTTTCCGACAGGCCGTCGAGGTCGGCCTTGGCCTTCTCCTCGACCCAGGGCCGCCAGAGTTCGACCAGACGCTCGCCGCTCTTCGGCACCGGCCGGCCGGTCAGCTTTTCGCGCACCATCAGCGCCAGCGCTTCCTCGATGGGCGCGTCGGCCTTGTCCTTGACGTCGACGAGATTGGCCTTGGCGTATTTGTCCTCCAGCATCGAGCCGATATTGTCGGCGACGCCCTGCATGGCGCGGCTGCCGATCGCCTCGACGCGGGCCTGTTCGACCGCATCGTAGATGGCGCGGGCAGCCTTGCCTTCGGGCGCCAGCTTGCTGTGGATGCGCACGTCGTGGCAGGCGCGCTTCAGCGCCATGGAATCGCCGAGCCCGCGGGTAATGGCGATGTCGGTTTTCGATGCCTTCTTGGGCAGTTCTGGTAGCCGCGCGCGGCTGCCGGCCAGCGCCGGCCTGTCCTTGGCGAAGCCGACTTCCATTTCCTTGTCGCCGGCAATGGCGCGCATGCAGACGGTGACGGCACGCTTGAAGCTGTCGGCTTCAGACCCCGTCTTCGACTTGTTGCGCGTGTTGTCGCCCGGACCCGCCATCGAGGCTCTGCTTAGCCCAGCACCACATTGGCAGCACTCTCCGGCAGATCCTGGCCGAAGGCGCGCTGGTAGAACTCGGCAACCACCGAACGCTCCAGTTCGTCGCACTTGTTGAGGAAGGTCAGCCGGAACGCCATGCCGACATCACCGAAGATCTCGGCATTTTCGGCCCAGGTGATGACGGTACGCGGGCTCATCACTGTCGACAGATCGCCATTGATGAAGGCCGAGCGCGTCATGTCGGCGACACGCACCATCTTGTTGACGATGTCCTTGCCCTTGGCGTCGCGATAGTGCTTGGCCTTGGCCAGCACGATGTTCACTTCATTGTCGTGCGGCAGATAGTTCAGCGTGGTGACGATCGACCAGCGGTCCATCTGCGCCTGGTTGATCTGCTGGGTACCGTGATAGAGGCCGGTCGTGTCGCCCAGCCCGACCGTGTTGGCGGTCGAGAACAGGCGGAACGCCGGATGCGGGCGAATGACCCGGCTCTGGTCGAGCAGCGTCAGGCGGCCAGACGATTCCAGCACGCGCTGGATGACGAACATCACGTCCGGACGGCCGGCGTCATACTCATCGAAGCACAGCGCGACATTGTGCTGATATGCCCAGGGCAGGATGCCGTCGCGGAATTCGGTGATCTGCAAGCCGTCCTTGACCACGATCGCGTCCTTGCCGACGAGGTCGATGCGGCTGACATGGCTGTCGAGGTTGACGCGCACGCAGGGCCAGTTGAGGCGGGCGGCGACCTGTTCGATATGGGTCGACTTGCCGGTGCCGTGATAGCCCGACACCATGACGCGGCGGTTGTAGGCGAAGCCGGCGAGGATCGCCAGGGTCGTCGCCTTGTCGAACAGATAGTCGGGATCGATGTCGGGCACATGCTCCGATGTCACCGAATAGGCCGGCACCACCATCTTGGACTCGAAACCGAATTTCTCCTTCACCGACACCGTCGTGTCGGGCAGGTTGGCGATGTCGCGATCGACCTTGTTCATATCTCTCAACGTCTCCACGGGCGAAACGTCGCGTTTCGCCGGCAACCCATTTTGTTCGGGGGCGGTCTTAAAGCCTTTTCCAACCTTATGAAAGTTGGAAAACGACACAAACCGTAGGGTCGCTCAGCACAGGCCTGCCTGTTTGAGCACGCGATAGGCCTGAAGCACATCGCGGAACCGGTCTTCCGAACCTCTGTCGCCGCCATTCGCATCCGGATGGTGACGTTTCACCAGTTCCTTATAGCGCGCCTTGATATCCTTGCCAGTCGCCTTTGTATCAAGGCCAAGCGTTTCCAGCGCCTTGGCCTCAAGCGGCTTGGCCTTGCGCTCGCGCGCCTCGCGCGGATCCTTCGGCCCCTTGAACAGGTCGAACGGGTCGCGCATGCGGTTGTAATAGCCGGCGCGGCCGGAGCGCATCTGCGCCATATCGGGCGAGGAACGTGTCGAGGCGCCGTTGACGCCCATCTTCCAGGTCGGCCGGTGGCCGGTCATGGCTTCCTTCTGGAAGCGCGCGACCTCGGTGTCCGGCACGCCGGAGAAGTAGTTGAAGCCCTTGTTGTACTCGCGCACATGGTCGAAGCAGAAGCGGAAATACTCGCCCTCCTTCATGCGCCCGACCGGCGCGCGATGGGTGCCAGCCTCCTTGCAGCCATCCCACTGGCAGATCGGCGCGTGCGCCTCCACCTCCACATCCTTCTTCGGGCGGATGCGAATCTTCTCGAAATATTTGGGATACGGCTTCATCTCACCCATTTATGGGGCGTTCGCAGATGCGAAACAAGAATTGACATTTTCGCGATCATCGCCCTAACCGCTGAATCGCGGCATAAAGCGGGCGACTGGCGGATTTTGTTGCGCGGCGGCGTCCCCTGGTGAAACCGATTTCCGGTTTTCACGCTGGCGCGCCCGCCATATGTGGTGAAGGGAGACGGCGATGTCCATACAGGCGACCATGGAAGACAAGTTGAACAAGGCGTTTGCGCCGCAGCGGCTGGTCATCATCAACGAAAGTCATCTCCACGCCGGCCATCACCATCATGGTTCGGACCATCACGGCAGCTATGACGGCACCGGCGAGACGCATTTTCGCGTCTGCATCGTGTCGCCGAATTTCGCCGGCATGAGCCGCATCGACCGTCATCGCGCCGTCAACGAACTGCTTGCCGAGGAGTTGAAGGCCGGCGTGCATGCGCTGGCGATCGAGCCGGCGGCGCCGGGCGAACAGACGCGCTGGTAAGAACCGGTCAGATCACCGCTTCGATCAGGAACGGGCCCGGCCGCGACAGAGCGCTTTCAACAAGGGCGTCAAACCGCTCGCAAGTGTCGGCGCGGGCGGCTTCCACGCCCATTCCCTTGGCCAGCGAAACCCAGTCGAGTGCCGGATTGTCGAGGTCGAGCATGCGCCTCGCATTCTCGCCGATCGCGTTCACACCGACATTACGCATCTCGCCATGCAGGATCGCGTAGGTGCGGTTGGAAAAGACGATCGTCACCACGTCGAGATTTTCCCGCGCCTGCGTCCACAAGCCCTGCACCGTATACATGCCGCTGCCGTCGGCCTCGAGATTGACCACCTTGCGGCCGGGACAGGCGATTGCCGCACCCGTCGCCAGCGGAATGCCGCCGCCGATCGATCCACCCGTGCCCATCATGTAATCGTGCGGCGCGGCAAAGGCCGACAGTGCGAAGAAGCGTCGCGCCGAAGTGACGGCCTCGTCGCAGACGATCGCGTCGGCCGGCAGCCTTCTCGCGACCGACAGTGCGATGGCGTCTTCCGTCAGCCGGCCGTTCGGCGTTGTCTCGTCGGGAAAGGCGCTGGCAGCCACCGTCGGTTGCGACGGTTTGACGCCAAGTTCACCGCGAAGCGCGTCCAGCGCCGCATGCAGGTCCTGGCCATGGGCGGCAAGCGTCAGCACCTGGCAGTCGTCACGGACAAGCCGTCCCGGCTTTCCCGGATAGGCGAAGAAGGCGACCGGCTCCTTGCCGCCGACCAGCACCAGAACATCGATATCCCTAAGCACTGCCGTCGCCGCGTCGACCGGATAGGGAATGCGCGTCGGCGCGACATGCCCTCGCCCGCGCTGCATCCGCGCGATCAGGACCTCGCTGAACAGCCTGACATCGCAGGCCGTCGAAATCTGGCCGGCGATCTCGAGCGCATCGGCCCGTGCCGCCCGCCCGCGAACGATCATGCCGACGCGGCCAGGCGTGGAGCGGATCGCGGCGGCCACCGCGCGCACGGCATCCAAGTCGATGGCGGGTGCCGGTGAAAGGACGACCTTGCCGGGCGAGGCTGGGCTGGCATCACCCCAGGCCGCGTCCGCCGGCAGGATCAGCGTGGTGACGCCGGGCGGCGTCAGCGAGGCGCGAAAGGCTGCCTCGGTGGCCGGCCGCACGTCGGCCGGGCCTTCGATCCTGCGCACGAAGCTCGACATCGGCGTCGCCAAGCCTTCAATATCGCTGGTCAGCGGCGCGTCGAGCGGCAAATGATAGGAGGCATGGTCCCCGACGATGTTGATCATCGGGCTCCTGGCGCGCCTTGCATTGTGCATGTTGGCGAGCCCATTGGCGAGGCCCGGCCCGGTATGCAGCAACGTAGCGGCGGGACGGTCTGTCATGCGCGCATAGCCGTCGGCCGCACCCGTCACCACGCCCTCGAACAGGCCGAGCACGCATCGCATCTCAGGCTTGCGGTCGAGCGCGGCGACGAAATGCATTTCGGACGTGCCGGGATTGGCGAAGCAGACCGTCACATCGTTGGCCAGCAGCACGTCGCACAGGACATCGGCACCGTTCATGCAATTTGTCTCCCACTCACGAAGAGCAATTGCACCCACGGATGTCCACACGACAATATCCCGCAACCGCTTTTGGCATGATCCAGTTACAGAATGGGCGAGCGTAAGCCGGTCAGCCGACCGTCGATTTCAGGAACGCCAGCGCCGCGGTGGTCAGCGCATCGCCATCCCTGCCGAAATCGCGGTTGATCGACATATGCGTATAGGCGCTGCCGTCGAACAGCGTCACCTCGGTGCCTGTGGCTCGCAGGCGCTCGGCAAAGGCCGTGGACTGCTCGCCGCGACCGTCGGCGCGCGAATAGGCGATGAAGGTCGGCGGATGCTTGCGGTCGTCCACATGGGTCGCCGGCGACAGCGCCGCCCATTCCGAAGGATCGGAAAAGACCCGCGCATAGGCCCGCACCATGCCGCCATTCCTGGCGAGCGCGGCGAGATCATAGGCCCGGGTATCGTCGAGGAGCAGGCCGGCGACGCCCGGCAATCCGCCGCGCATGCCGGTCAGGGCAATCAAATGGCAGCCGGCCGAATGGCCCATGCCGACGATGCGGTTGGGGTCGCCGCCATGTTGGGCGATGTTGGCCCTGACATAGGCATAAGCCTTCTCGACGTCGCCGGCCTGTGTGGCGACATCGGCCTGCGGCAGCATGCGGTAGTCGATGGAGACGAAGCAGAAGCCGTTGGCGAGCAGGAAGGCCGGCTTGGCGCCCACCTGGCTGCGTTTGCCGAACTCCCAGGCGCCGCCATGGACGAAAAAGACGACAGGCAGGTTTCTCGTGCCATCGGGCGCGTAGATGTCGAGCTTGGCGGGACCATAGTCGAGAGTTTCGGGGGATGGCTTATCCCGCGCCTCCGCCGTGCCGGCAGGCAACAGAGCGGCCATCGAAGCCAGGAGCAAAGTTCGCCGATCGATCGTCATTGGCGAAGAATGCATTCCGGCGGACGAGAGTTCCCGTGAAGGATCGGGAAGGTGACCGCTTTAACCGCCGCCGGCCGGCCGGATCCTGACCCTGGCAATCCGGTTCTTGTCGCGTTTCATGACGACGAAGCGCTTGCCATGGAACGTAAAAGCCTGCTTCTCCTCGGGGATCGATTGGGCTTCGTGGATGACGAGGCCGGCGATCGTGGTCGCCTCCTCGTCGGGCAGGTTCCAGTCGAGCGCCCGGTTGAGATCGCGGATCGGCACCGTGCCGTCGACGACGACGGAGCCGTCGGCCTCCTGCTTGACGCCCTGAATGTCGACATCGTGCTCGTCGGCGATTTCGCCGACGATCTCCTCGATAATGTCCTCCAGCGTCACCAGCCCCTCGACCTCACCATATTCGTCGACGACGATGGCAAAATGCGCCTTGCGGCGCAGGAAGGCGTTGAGCTGTTCCTGCAAGGTGGTGGTGTCGGGCACGAACCAGGGTTTTGACGCGATCTTCATCACGTCGATTTGCGAAAAATCGTTGCCGACTTCGTTCAGCGCGCGCAGCAGGTCCTTGGCGTGCAATACGCCGACAATGTTGTCGAGCGAACCCTTCCATAAGGGCATGCGGGTGTGCGGGCTCTGCAGGATCTCGCGCACCACCGCTTCCGGCGCATTGTCGGCATTGACCGAGCGCATATTGGTGCGGTGGACCATGACGTCGGAAACTTCGAGCTCTTCGAGGTCGAACAGGCCGCCGATGCGGGCGCGGTCCTCGCGCACCACCAGGCCGTCGCGGCGGAAATCGTCGACCGCGCCACGCAATTCGTCCTGGCTGGAGCGCTGCGGTTCGATGCGCGACAGTTCATAGCCGAACATGGCGAGGAGGCGGGTGCGCACGGCAACGACCAGCACGACGAGTATGGCAAGAACGGCGACGACGACCCAGCCGGTGTCCATCTCAGCCGGCTTTCCCGTTGGCTGGATGGTTTTCCCTGAGGAACGACAGCACTTCCGAGGCCGGCACGTCCTTGGCGATGAAGGCCTGGCCAATGCCGCGCGTCAGGATGAAGGTCAGCGCCCCGCGCGACACCTTCTTGTCCTGGGTGATGAAGGCGAGCAGCGCCTCCGCGTCGGGCAAATCGCCCGGAATGTCGGCCATCCGCCATGGCAGCCCGACGGCACGCAAATGCGCCTCGACGCGGGCCGCGTCGTCGGGGCTGGCTAGGTTGAGCCGTGACGAGAACCGGTGCGCCAGCGCCATGCCGATGGCGACCCCCTCGCCGTGGACGAGACGGGTTCCGTCATACTGCGTGGCGGCTTCGAGCGCGTGGCCGAATGTGTGGCCAAGATTGAGCAAGGCGCGGTCACCGGTCTCGAACTCGTCGCGGGCAACGACATCGGCCTTGGCGCGGCAGGCCTCGGCAATGGCCTGCGCCCTTTCCGGTCCGCCGGCGAACACCTTTTCCCAGTTCGCTTCCAGCCAGGCGAAGAATTCCGGCCGGTCGATCAGCCCGTATTTGGCAAGCTCGGCATAGCCGGCGCGGAATTCGCGAATCGGCAGCGTGTTGAGCACTTCGGTGTCGGCCAGCACCAGCCTGGGCTGCAGGAAGACGCCGACAAGGTTCTTGCCGCGCGGGCTGTTGATGCCGGTCTTGCCGCCAACCGAGGAATCGACCTGCGCCAGCAGCGAGGTCGGAACCTGCACGAAATTCATGCCGCGCCGCACGATGCCGGCGGCAAAACCTGTGAGATCGCCGATGACGCCGCCGCCAAGCGCGATGACGACGTCGCCGCGCTCCAGCCTGGCTGCCAGAACGCCATCGACGACCTCTTCGAGATGGGCAAAGCTCTTGGTCTTCTCGCCGGGCGGCATGGTGATGACGGTGGGCTGGATACCACCCTTCTCGAGCCCTGCCTTCAGCGTATCGAGATGCGCGGCGGCGACATTCTCGTCGGTGACGACGGCGGCGCGCGTGCCGGGCAGCCGTCGTGAAATCTCGGCGCCGGCGCCCGACAACAGGCCCGAGCCGATCAATATGTCGTAGGCCCGGTCGCCCAGCCCGACCTCGACGATGACGGGTTGTTCAGCGCTCACGATTCGACCTCGCCTGCCGCCGCAATCTCGTCAATGCCGAAATGCCGGCACAGCGCTGACACCACTTCGGCCGCGATGATCTCCTTGCGGTCGTCACGGGTCGGCACGGTGACGTCAGCGGTCGCATAGACCGGATAACGTTCGCTCATCAGCCGCTCCAGAACGGCACGGGGATCGGCGCTTTTGAGCAGCGGCCTGTTCTGCTTCTTCGAAACGCGGTCCATCAGAAGGTCGAGTTCCGCTTTCAGCCAGACCGAGACGCCATGGGCGGCAACGGCTTCGCGCGTCTGCGCGTTCATGAAGGCGCCGCCGCCGGTCGACAGCACCTGCGGCCCGTTTTCAAGCACGCGCAGGATGACGCGCTGTTCCAGGGCCCTGAACTCGGTCTCGCCATAGCGCTCGAATAGTTCGGGGACGGTCATCCGCGACACGCTCTCGATCTCCTGGTCGCTGTCGATGAAGGGCAGCGAAAGCATGGTCGCCACCTTGCGGCCGATCGCCGTCTTGCCGGCGCCCATCAGGCCGACGAAGACAATGGACCGGCCGCCCAGCCGGCCAAGCAGCGCGGCCTGGGTCTCGCCTGGAGGATTTGCCTGTAGAGCGTTCATCAGCTGTTTCTTGGGCCCTCTTTGCCGGCGTATCGACATGAAAAGCCGGTTTGCGTCAAGCTTGCAGAGTGCCTTGGGCTGATATGGACAGAGCGACGCTTGCATCAGAAGTTGCTAACAGCGGTCCGCTTCTTCCTTGAATTGGCCGGATTGGCGTCCCATAAGGGCACAGGGTTTGGAAACGCAGAATAAGAAGACGGGCGAGAATTGATGCCGACACTGTTTCGCTTTGTCGTGATAGCAGCGATTCTGGCCGGCATTGCCTATGGTACGATGTTCGCCCTGGTGATGTTCGTGGAGCCGAAAAAAGCCGAGATGAGCGTGCGCATCCCCCAGGAAAAGCTGAACCCCAAGAAAAACTGATCTCGAAACCAAAAACTGACCTCGGAACCTGATCCTTGAAGGCAATGAACAGCGCCGCCCGCATCGAGGCCTTCCTGGAAATGATGAGCGCCGAGCGGGGCGCGGCTGAGAACACGCTGTCGTCGTATCGCCGCGACCTGGAGGATGCTTCGCAAGAAATCGGTGGCGGGCTCGCCGGTGCGGCTGCCGCCGATATCCGCGCCTATCTCGACGACATCGCAGCGCGCGGCTTCGCGCCGACCTCGCAGGCGCGCAAACTGTCGGCGATCCGCCAGTTTTTCAAGTTCCTCTATGCAGAGGGCCTGCGCGGCGACGATCCGACCGGCACGCTGGACAGTCCCAAAAAGGGCCGCCCGCTGCCCAAGACGATGAGCGAGGCCGAAACCGGCCGGCTGATCGACCGCGCCGCGCACGAGGCCGGCGATGCCGGGCTCGGTTATGCCGACAGGCTGGCGGCCTTGCGCCTGCACGCGCTGGTCGAGGTGCTCTACGCGACAGGCCTGCGCGTTTCCGAGCTGGTCGGCCTGCCGGTGACCGTGGCCCAGCGCGACGACCGTTTCTTCATGGTGCGCGGCAAGGGCGACAAGGAACGCATGGTGCCGCTATCGGCCAAGGCGCGGGCGGCTATGCGGAGCTGGCTTGACGCTCGCGCCAAGCTGCCTGCCTTCGCCGACAGCCCGTTCCTGTTTCCGGCGGCATCCGACAGCGGCTATCTTTCGCGCCAGGTCTTTGCCCGTGACCTGAAAGGGCTGGCGGCGCGCGCCGGCATTGCCTCGGCCAAGATCTCGCCCCACGTGCTGCGCCACGCTTTCGCCAGTCACCTCCTGCAGAACGGCGCCGATCTCAGGGCCGTGCAGCAACTGCTTGGCCATGCCGACATATCGACGACACAGATTTACACCCATGTGCTGGAAGAGCGGCTGGTGCGGCTGGTCAACGATCATCATCCGCTTGCCGATTAGGCCTCATATCGCTATGTGAGGACGACATTTCACCGCCCGGAGCCTTGGTTTCAACGGTTCCGCGGTCCTTGCCTTCCGACGTATCGGTCCGCTCAAGCATGTACAATTACCTCGATTTCGAAAAGCCGGTGCAGGATCTCGAGCTCAAGATCCTCGAGCTCAAGAAGCTTGCCGAGAACGGCGAGGCGGTCGATGTCGCCGATGAGATCACCAGGCTCGAGAAGCGCTCGCGCGACGCGCTGCGCGAACTCTACAAGGCGCTGACGCCGTGGCAGAAGGTGCAGGTGGCGCGCCACTCCGACCGGCCGCATTGCGTCGACTACATCAAGGGCCTGTTCAGCGATTTCACGCCACTCGCCGGCGACCGCAATTTCGGCGAGGACCAGGCGATCGTCGGCGGCTTCGCCCGTTTCCGCGGCGAACCGGTGGCGATCCTCGGCCAGGAAAAGGGTTCCGACACGACAAGCCGGCTGAAGCACAATTTCGGCTCTGTGCGGCCCGAAGGTTACCGCAAGGCGGTGCGGCTGATGGAGCTTGCCGACCGTTTCAAGATCCCGCTTCTGACCCTGGTCGACACGGCGGGCGCCTATCCCGGCGTCGGCGCCGAGGAGCGCGGCCAGGCCGAAGCCATTGCCCGCTCGACCTCCGCCTGCCTGGCGCTCAAAGTGCCGTCGATCTCGGTGGTCATCGGCGAAGGCGGCTCGGGCGGCGCCATCGCGATCGCCACCGCCAACCGCGTCTATATGCTCGAACATGCGATCTATTCGGTGATTTCGCCCGAGGGTGCCGCCTCGATCCTGTGGCGCGACACGACCCGCTCCAAGGATGCGGCGACCAATATGAAGATCACCGCCCAGGACCTGCTTGAGCTGAAGATCATCGACGCCATCATCCCCGAGCCGATGGGCGGCGCCCAGCGCGCGCCCGAAACGGTGATCGCCGCGACCGGCGACCTCATCGCCAAGACGATGAAGGAATTCGCCGGCGCCAACACCGATTTCCGCGAACAGCGGCGCGAGAAATACCTGGCGATGGGCCGTAGCCTCTGAATTCATGACGGCGGCGAAGCTTCGGAACCCGTCTGCCCGCGTTAATGTGGCGGCAATAAGCAATTTCGCCACAAAAATGCCGCCCCATTCGGGTCAATGAAAGTGCCGCGAGGGGTTGTCCGAGGCTTGCGGTAAGGAATTTTCAAGGTTAACGGGCGTACGGTCCGTGGGTGTTCAGCATGCGGGTCCGGCTGTTTTCAAGCCATGGGCTCGAAGGAAAGACATAGCCGTATCCATGTTTGCCAAGCTCGCCCGCACCGGAGTCCTCATTGCCTCGATAGTCGTTGCCGGCTGCAATGATTCGTCGATGAAGGATTTCGCCCCTGAGGCCAACAAGCCGCTGCCCGACAAGATCCTTGTCGACATGAGAGCCAAGGGCATGGTCCGCACCTCCTCGGTGATGGCGCGCATCTTCAAGGAAGAAGGCAAGCTCGAAATCTGGAAGGCCAAGACCAACGGCCGCTACGACATGGTGGCGAGCTACGATATCTGCAAATGGTCGGGTAAGCTCGGGCCGAAATACACGGAGGGCGACCGCCAGGCGCCGGAAGGTTTTTACACGGTGCGGCCATCGCAGATGAACCCGCGCTCGAACTACCATTTGTCCTTCAACATCGGCTTTCCCAACGCCTATGACCGCGCCAATGGCCGTACCGGCCAGAACCTGATGGTCCATGGCGCCTGCTCGTCGTCGGGCTGCTATTCGATGACCGATGCGCAGATCGAGCAGATCTATGCCTTCGGCCGCGACGCCTTCCAGGGCGGGCAGACCGAGTTCCAGATCCAGGCTTTTCCGTTCCGCATGACCGCGGCCAACATGGCGCGCTACCGCAACGACCCGAATTACGAATTCTGGAAGATGCTCAAGGTCGGTTACGACAATTTCGAGGTCACCAAGGTGCCGCCGAAGGTCGACGTCTGCGAAAAGCGCTATGTCTTCAACCAGGTCGCCGCCGATGGGCAGACCTTCGATCCGACCGGCCCCTGCCCGGCGACCACGCAACCGGATTCGCTGAAGAGCGCCTACAACGCCTATCAGAGCACCTATGACGCGGCCTTCAACAGCGCGCTCAAGGCCAGCGTGCCGCCCCCCAAGCCGACGATTGCCGGCATCAAGGAAGCCAGCATCGTCTCCGACTGGTCCAAGCGCCGGGCCCGTGGCGAGCGCGTGCCGATCGATCCGCCGTCGCTCAACACCGACGGTTCGGTGACCGAGACGGCGCGCATGGGCCGCATCGATTCGCCCGCCGGACGCAAGATGGCGGCACTCGACGCCGAAAAGGCCGCCAAGGAGAAAGCTGAGCGAGAACGGCTGGCGGCGATAGAAGCGGCAAAGGCGGCGAAGGAAGCAGCCAAGGCGCAGGCGATAGCAGAAAAGGAAGCAGCCAAGGCGCAAGCGGTGGCTGCAAAGGAAGCCGCCAAGGCCGCCAAGGAAGCTCCCGTCGCCACCGCGACCATCGCTGCTCCGACGGAAGCCCAGCCGGCCGAAACGCAGGCCGCCAGCGCCGATGAGAGCCGGGTGACGAAGCTGAAGAACAAGCTGCTCGGCATGTTCGGCGGCTGATCGCCGTGGCCAGCGACACCGTCTATGATCTGAAGGGGCTGAACTGCCCTCTGCCCGTGCTGAAGGCGAAGAAGCGGCTGGCAGGCATGCGGCCGGGCAGCCGGCTCTGGCTGGAAACCACCGACCCGCTGGCCGTCATCGACATCCCCGCCTTCTGCTCGGACGCCGGCCACCAGCTGATTGAAACGGCGGCGATTTCCGGTGGCCATCGCTTTCTGGTCGAGCGCGGCGGGCAATAATCGAAAAAATTACAGCCCGGCGATCGCCAGCGGGTTGTTTTCCAGCGCCGCGCGGTCGGGCGTGTCGACCGACGGCCGGTTGGTGAAGGCGGCGAACAGCCGGCGCACATAGTCTTCCGGCATGTCGAGCGTGATCAGCACCAGCCGCGTGCCGCGCTGGCTGTCCGGCCAGGACGGCAGCCGCGCAGGCGGATGCAGGATCTTCTGCACGCCATGCACGACCAGCGGCCGCGACGGATCCTCCTTGAGTTCGATGACGCCCTTCATGCGCAGCAGGTGCTCGCCATGCGTCGAGCGCAGCAAATCAAGGAACGTCTCTATGGCCGAAAACGGCACCGGTCCTTCATGGACCAGCGAATAGGAGCGTACGCGTTGGTCATGCCTATGACCATGATCGTGGCTGTGCCCATGATCATGGTCTGCATGGTCATGATCGCGATGGTGATGGTCATGATCATGCGCGGCTTCCTCGCCGAGCCAGCGCCGCACGTCGGCTGATTTGGTCGCCGGATTGTAGAGCCCGCAATCGAACAGCGCCGCTACCCCGGTTCTCGTCTCCCCGACATCGAGCAGTTGAGCCGAGGGATTGATCTGCCGCAGGCGCGTCCGCAGCGTTTCGAGATCGCGGGGATCATCGACCAGATCGGCCTTGGAGAGAACGATGCGGTCGGCGACAGCCACCTGCTTGACGGCCTCGACATGGGCATCGAGCGTGGCATTGCCGTTGACCGAATCGACCAGGGTGATGACGCCGTCGAGCCGAAAAGCCTGGACCAGCGCCGGATGCGCCATGATGGACTGCAACACCGGCGCCGGGTCGGCCAGCCCCGTCGTCTCGACGATGACGCGGGCAAGCCGGGCGATACGGCCGGTCTGCAGCCGGTCGACCAGGTCGGCCAGCGTGTCGACCAGCTCGCCACGCACCGTGCAGCACAGGCAGCCATCGGAAAGCTGGATGATGCCGTCCGAGGCCTGCTCGACCAGCAGATGGTCGATCGCCACCTCGCCATACTCGTTGATGATGACCGCGGTATCGGCCAGCGCCGGATCCTTGAGCAGCCGGTTGAGCAATGTCGTTTTGCCGGCGCCGAGGAAGCCGGTCAGCACCGAGACAGGAATCGGAAAACCGCTCATTGGTTAATTCGCGACCTTGACCGGCTGGTCGCCTTGCGCGGCGGCACCCACGACTTTCGGACCCGTGCCGGCGGGTACCGGCTTGTCGGGCCGCCAGGTCGGGATCGGCACGTCGGCATATTCCTGCGTGCCCTCGTCGAGGATCGCTTTCGGCGCCGGACCGGTGGCGCCGCCAAGGCCGACGGCAACCAGTGTCGGCACGTGATCGAGCTTCTCCCGATAGGGCGATTTAGGCTCGTTCTTGGCGGCGGCGGGCGGCGCCTCGGACTGCTCCGCCTTCGTCTTCTTCTTGCAAACCTCGTCATGCATGTCGTTGGGCGAGATCAGGTCACCGTAAGGAGCAAGCGTAGTGACAGTGGTGGACCCGGCGGCAGGCGCGTCAAAGCCCTGATCGAGCAATTTGGCCGCGGTTTCGGCACGGCTGACCGCCGACTTCTCGCCGAGCACGACCGCCACCAGCGTGCGCCCGTTGCGTGTCGCCGAACCGATCATGTTGAAGCCGGACGGGCAGACGAAGCCGGTCTTCATGCCGTCGGCGCCGGGATAGCGGCCGATCAGGAGATTGTAGTTCGGAATGGCTTTCTTGCCGACAGCAAGCCCCTCGATCGAGAACCATGGCGCATATTGCGGAAACTCGCGGCGGATCGCCATCACCAGTATCGAAAGGTCGCGCGCCGTCGTGTACTGGTCGGGCGAGTAAAGGCCGTTCGGGTTGACGAAATGGGTGCCGTTCATGCCGAGCCGGGCCGCCTCGGCGTTCATCCTTTCGGCAAAGGCTGCCTGCGAGCCGCCGACATTCTCGCCGACCGCCATGGCTATGTCATTGGCCGATTTGACCAACATCATCTTCAGCGCATTGTCGAGCCGCATCACGGAGCCGGGCTTGAAACCCATTTTGCTCGGCGGTTCGCCGGCCGAGTGTTTTGTCACCTTGATCGGCGAATCGAGCTGGACTTCCCCGGCCGCGATCGCCCGGAAGGTCACATAGGCGGTCATCAGCTTGCTGAGCGAGGCCGGGTACCAGCGCTTGAACGCATCCTGATGCTGCAGGATCTGGCCGCTCTTGAGGTCGAAGACCACCACCGGATTGGCCAGCCCCGGCCCCGCCAGGACCGACAGCATGATTGCGCCAGCCGAGAATAATTTGAGGAAATGCCTGTGCCGCATGGTCGAATCCGAAATCGCCTCTTGCCGTGATTGCCCCTGGCTCCGTAAGATTTCGTTACGTGACCGCCAGCATAAGGATCCGACCCTCAAAAACCGGACCGCATTATTGCGGTGCTATTTACCCTATGTGACGCCAACATGGCAAAGCGCTCGACAATCACAATTCCAAAACATCGGGCTGAAGCCGGCTGCACCAACAACGAAATGGAACCATCATGCCAATCCTGAACCGCGCCGCCGAAATGCAGGACGAAGTCGCCGGCTGGCGACGGCATCTGCATCAGACGCCAGAACTGAACTTCGATGTCTTCAAGACGGCGGCCTTCGTCACCGAAAAGCTGAAAGAGTTCGGCTGCGACGATGTGGTGACGGGCCTCGGCAAGACAGGCGTCGTCGGCATCATCCGCGGCCGTCAGGGCGAAGGTCCCACGATCGGGCTGCGCGCCGACATGGACGCATTGCCGCTCAAGGAGATCACCGGCAAGCCCTACGCGTCGACCATTCCAGGCAAGATGCATGCCTGCGGTCATGACGGCCACACCGCGATGCTCCTCGGGGCGGCGAAATATCTCGCCGAGACGCGCAATTTCGCCGGCTCCGTGGCGGTGATCTTCCAGCCGGCGGAAGAAGGCGGCGGCGGCGGCAACGAGATGGTCAAGGACGGCATGATGGAGCGCTTCGACATCGCGAAAGTGTTCGGTATGCACAACATGCCGGGCCTGCCGGTCGGCCAGTTCGCCATCCGCCCGGGCCCGATCATGGCGGCGACGGCCGAATTCACCATTACCGTGAAAGGCAAGGGCGGCCATGCGGCGATGCCGCACGGCACGATCGACCCGATCGTCATCACCAGCCAGCTCGTCGGCGCCCTGCAGACGATCGCCTCGCGCAGCACCGATCCGGTCGAGGCCGTGGTGGTGTCGGTGACCAAGTTCCACGCCGGCGACGCCTACAACATCATCCCGGAATCGGCCGAGATCGCCGGCACCGTGCGCACGCTGAAGAAGGAAGTGGCCAAGAAGTCGGAAGAACGGATCCGCGCGATCTGCGCGGGGCTGGCCACCGCCTATGGCGCGACGATCGAAGTCGACTATGACGCGAACTATCCGGTGACCTTCAACCACGCAAATGAAACGATCTTCGCCAGCGATGTGGCCGCCGACGTGGCGGGCGACGCCCAGGTGCATCGCGAGATCCAGCCGGTAATGGGCGGCGAGGATTTCTCCTACATGCTGGAAGCCCGGCCCGGAGCCTTCATCTTCATCGGCAATGGCGAGACCGCCGGGCTCCACAACCCGGCCTATGACTTCAACGACGAAGCCATCCCGCACGGCATGAGCTATTGGGTGAAACTGGCGGAGACGGCGCTGGCCGCCTGACGCCTCTGATCAGGACAGCCGGCCGAATTGCCTTCGGCCGGCCTCTTGGCGAAACGATCCGAAGCGGCTATGTGTCGGGCCGCGTGGTCCCGTAGCTCAGTAGGATAGAGCGGCAGATTCCTAATCTGTAGGTCACAGGTTCGATTCCTGTCGGGATCACCAATGCTTTCGAGGACTTACTGGAAAATCCCGTACTTTTTCAGGCTGGTTGGGGAATAATTAGTACGGCGAATTCCGCAGGCTCTTGTGGCTTGGGCGGGCCTCCTCGATAATTCGTGTGCTCGCACCGCTTTAGCCGGCGGCCCTTCACGAACAGCGGAGGGCCGACACCAAGACACGTCTGTGACCTATTGCCCGCTCCGAGCGGCAGGCGTTCCTCTCGGGGGAGACTGGCCACTTCACAGCCAGGTAGCGTTCTACGACAACGGCGATCGTGTTTGGCGCCACAGCCACCATCGCCGGGACACCGTCATCGTGACAAGTTTCGTCCATCGTTACCACCACAACCGCCCCGTGGTCATTCAGCAGAACAACGGCGACAATAACCGCCTGCCGACCCCGGCTGCGTGCGGCCGGGTGTGGCGGGCGACTGTCGATAGCAATGTGCATGCCAGCGGATCGAACTGTCGTTCCGCTGGATCAAGCAGCACCTGAATATCGGAAATTCCTCTGCAACAACGACAATGCCATCTACCCTGCGGCTCTTCGCAGCGATGATCGCCTATGCGCTGCTACGCGTCGCAGCCAGTGCATGCTGCATCGCATGAATATCCTGCGCTCCCTAACTTGGTCCCATTGTCTGTTCGAGCGCCGGACGATCCAGGCCATCACCAAGCCGCCACTGGTCAGTTCAATCCGGCGAACGGACCGAAGATCCCAAATGGGACGGGCTTCCAATATGTATAAATCTCCTTGCGCAAGAGGCGTGTGCGGCAACCGGCGGGTACCTCAAGCGCGCCGACCGCGCGTGAATATGGAACGAAAACGATAGCGACTTTGCGCTGGCGCGCCGCCCAGCCCAATCCGATACGCCTGCGCCGCTAGTGTCGCCTCGGTGAAGAAGCGAAGAATCGGCGGTCCCGACGTCAGCCCCAATATCGGCTATGATTTTTCCTCTGAAGGAAGAGAGACCCGTTCACGTATGGACTGCTCTGTCTTGCCGACCGCGGACTTGACGATGTCACCGATCTGGTCGGCCACCGTGCCTGCACCGCCAGCTTCCTGCTTGACCGTGTCAAAAGCGTCTGCGGCAACCTGCCTGGCCTGGTCGAGACCTTGGTCGAGCATCGCCTTCGAGGTGTCGCGGAGCTTGTCGCGATAGCCACCCAGTTGCTCATCCTCCATAGCGGTATGAGGCAACATGGCACCTATCGCCGCGCCGATGGCAAGGCCGACCGCCGCAACGGCCAAGGGCTGATCGTTCAACAGGTCTTGTGCCGAGCGGCTGGCTTTCGCAGCCATGTCGCCAGCGGTCGATCCTGCACTGGCAGCATTGCTCGTCAGTCCTTCGGCGGCGCCGCTTGCTGCGCCTGAAATGGCTGCGCCAACGCTGCTTGCGGCCGACGAGAGCGATTCAGCGGTTCCGGAGAGCGTGCTGCCCAAGCCGCCGCCCTCGGCCTCGTCACGCCCGCTGGACGGGGTTGGCGCCGTATAGCCAGTCCGGCCACGGCTGCCGTTCGACGCGCCGCTGCCCAGCATCAGCCAAGCCAGACCCGCGCCCACCATGGTTACCGGCAACGGATTGTCCCTGACCTGTGTTCTCAGGTTGTTGAGCATGGCCGAACTCTCTCCTCCGGAGAAGATGCCGGCGAATTCGTCAAGCAATTGTCCCGGTGTCATTTTGCCTCGAATGGATTCGGCGGTTTCCACCACCCTGGCGCGCGCGGCCTCAGCCTCGCGTTCGAGTTCGGCTGCGGATTTCTCGGTCATCTCACTTGTTCCTTGATCACAGTCGCGTCGCGCCTGAGCTGTTCCTGGGTCCGGTCGGGAGTAAGTTCGGAAGGCGCCATGCTTGCCATGCCGGTACGCAACAGAATGACGCCAAGAATTGCCACCACCACGCCGACCAACAGGGAGGACCACCCCGCGCCCAGCCCTGCCCGCGTCAATGCGATGACCAGTGCCTGGAGCAGCACGATCAGAGCCGCGAGCAGGCAGATGGCCCCTCCAAGCACCTCGGCGGCGCCAGTTCCCGTCTTGGTAAGCTTTTCAGAGAGCTCCGCCCGCAGAAGCCTGGCTTCGGTTTGTACCAGCGTGGTGACGTTTTGCGCCAGATCGGTCACCAGGGTGGCGAGGCTGGGATTGTCTTGAGGGTTCATCTGTCTTGCTCCCCATACCGCGTGTCCAGATCGTCAACGCCGCCGCCGAGCCCTTGGACCCCGTCGGGCGACCAGCCAGCAGTTTCGCCGGTCTGGGAGTCGGCACCACCTGAGGCACTTCGAGATGCTTTGGGGCTACCCGGCGGGGAAGCTTTGATGAACCGACCCAGCGCCAATCCGGCCAATACGGACCCGGCAAGCAGGACACCTGGGTTTTGCCGGCCGAAGGACTGCACATCCTCAAGCACTTGGCCGAACGGCTTTTGTTTCAACGAGGAAGAAAGCCGCTCCAGGCCGCCGGCGGCATCCAAGGCGAATTTCGATGCGGTCCTTTCATCGTTGTTGGCTAGGTGATCGCTGGCCGCACGTAGGGCGCCGCCCAACGCCGCCAAGCTCGATCCGATGTCGCGCTGCGTTTCCTCCGCCTTGTCGGAGACGACCTGCGTGGCTTCTGCAGCATACTCGCCGGCCTTGCGGGTCAGTTCGTCGCGAGCATCGTGAAGCAACTCGCTCGCGCGCTCTTTTTCCTGGCTAAGCCGATCGGAAACATCACTTGTATCCCTGTCGAAATCGGTGGGTTTACGGCCCTGGCCGTCATTGCTTTGCATGGGTCACCTAGTGAAAACCGAGGAAGGAGAGGACCGCGAGCACGACAACGACGAGGCCGATGAGATAGATGACACTGTTCATGGGCACGTTCCTCCTTGGCAGCCCAACTTCATGGACCCTGCGATGTTCCGTCGACGCAGAGCTTTTTGCGATCCAGGAACAATGCAGGAAGATTGGTCCGGAGCGCCGCCAGTCCGTCATCGAGATGAACTGCTTCGGCCCGAAAGGTCTCCTCTGAGCACGCATGCCTTCCAAGTCGATTCTACTGAGCCACCGACGAAGTACGCTTGAGAGAAATCGTTTGATCAGAGTAGGGTCCATCGTTCCCATCCGAACGCAGGACCGAAATGACCCGCAACCCTATCGAGACGCTGTCCAGCCGCGCGCGGCGCTGGGCGATCGCACTGACCGAGCAGAAAAGCGTCACCGGCACCGACGGCGAAGCTGCGTTCGGGCCCTGGTTGGCGGCGGAACTGCGAGAGGAGACGGCATTTCAGAACGCCGAGGTCTGGACCATCGAGGTCGCACCTCAGGACGGCCGTCACTGCGTGGCGATGCTTCTGCGCGGCACCGGTCGCTCGACCGTCCTCTTGACCGGTCACTACGACACTGTCGGGACAAGCGACTACGGACAGTTGGAACCCTTGGCCACGCGGCCCGACGCCCTGACAAAGGAATTGCGCGATTCTCTCGCCGCCGCCAAGGCGCCATCCGCCATTCTGGCGCACCAAGATTTCGCGGGCGGCGACTTCCTTGCCGGACGCGGCCTTCTCGACATGAAGGCTGGCCTTGCAGCGGGGCTGGCCGTATGCGCCGAATTTGCCGAAAGCGCAAAGCCGGCTGGAAATCTGCTTTTTATCGCCGTGCCGGACGAGGAGAACAATTCCGCCGGCGCCCGCAAGGCGGCACAGGCGCTGCCTGGACTCTGTAAAGAGCGCGACCTCGATTTGCTCGCGGTGATCAATCTCGACGCGATCGCGGATGATGGCGACGGCGGCAAGGGTCGCGTCATCGCTCTGGGAACCGTCGGCAAGCTGCTTCCAGCCGCCTGCGTGGTCGGTGTTCCCACACATAGCGGCTTTCCCTTGAATGGTCTCAATGCCGGCGCGATCGCCGCGGCAATCGCCGCGCGGATCGAATGGGCGCCCGAGCTCACCGACATGTGCGGCACCGGAACCGGCACCCCGCCCAGCCTGCTCGGGATACGGGACGGAAAGACCGGATATGATGTCACGACACCGCGGACCGCCCATGCCACGTTCAATGTGCTGAGTTATCGCCGCGCGCCCAGTGAGGTGCTCGACCGGTTCGACAGCCTATGCGCCGAAGCGGCCTCGCGTCTTTTACAGGAGCTCCGGCGCCGCGTCTCTGGTCAGCACGAAACAGGTCTGCTTGAGGTGGTGCAATCTATCCCCGTCCATCGGTATGAGACTCTGCTGGCGCGTCTCGAAGAACCGGAGCGGCTGCGGCTCGAAGCTGTTTCCGCGTCGATCGCCGCCGGCGACCAGCCCCTGCCCGAGAAGTGCCGGCTGATAACCGAGCAAGCTTGGGAACTCAGCCGTTTGGCCGGGCCAGCCATCGTGACCGGCTTCGGATCGATACCCTATCTGCCGACGAACCTTTCCGCGCAGCCGGCAGCCGCCCGGCTGCGAGCCGCTGCCATCGAAGTGGCCGACGAGGCAGCGGCACGCCACGGGTGTATGGTCACCTGCGCGGACTATTTCGCCGGGATTTCAGACATGAGCTTCTTTGGCGAAGCGGCCGAACCCTCCCTTGATATCGTCGCCCGCAACACGCCAGCCTGGAAAGACAGCGTGCGCTGGCCTCTCACGCGAGCCCTGGCCAACATGCCGACGATCAATATCGGTCCGTGGGGACGCGATTATCACACGCCGCTCGAGCGATTGCATGTCGGCTATGCGTTCGACGTCCTGCCGCAGCTCATTCGCGATGTCTGCGCCAGGCTCCTTCGGCCCGACGCGTCCTGACGAGCACGAAGCGCACAAAGCGGAAGCGGCCGCATTCGCCGCCCCTTCCGCCCGCGGCCATGACTATTCGGCTGCCTTCCTGTCGAACATCTGCTCGCTCTGCGCGCCAGAGCTTGGCCGCGGCGGCGAAAGCATTGGCTCCTCGCCCATCGGCGCACCGGGCACCAGGGAGAACTCGCCCTTGCCGTCCATCGACGGGCCTTCGCTCCAGCGTCCCTGCGCTGGTGCGACACCTTCGACGAAGCAGTTGATGAAGGCATAGGATACGTCCTGATGCTCTTTCTCCTGCGGGAAGGAATTAGGCACCGGCAGAGACGCGGTCAGGCCGCCCATGTCCTCGATCGCCGCCAGCCACTGCTGCTGATGCATGGTGTCGCGCGCAATGAGGAATGACAGCATATCCTTCATTCCGGCATCGTTGGTCATGTTGTAGAGGCGGGTCGCGAGCACGCGGCCGCTACCTTCCGCGGTAACGTTGGCGACCAGCAGCCGATTGCCTCGTGTCAGCGGAGCTCAATTGGGCGACGGCGACAGCCGCTCCGGCCGTTCGAGGTGGTCCTGCCGGCCGGCAGCCCGGGATCAGGCAACCTTGGAAAACAGGGCTACGTCACATCGGGCCAAGCCATAACGCCACCGGTGATCGGTCGCGGCAACCCGGCTCTGGTAAAACAGGGAAAGCTGGCTGCCTTCGATCATCACCGTTGAATGACCATTCTCGCCTGGCTGGCCTGGTTCGAGCACCGGGCCGATCGACACGTAAGGTCCGGCAACCTCGTCAGCGATGGCGAAAAATACCCGCTGCCGGTTCCCACGAAGGCCGTTTGGCAAGAAGCAAGTGGCGTTCAGAAGCACGCGGCCATCTGGCAACTCGACCAGTTGCGCACCTTCAATGCCCCATTCATAGTCGGGGTCCTCTCTCGTATTGTGATGAGGAACATCAGTGTGATCGAGGATCTTGCCGATCCGCTTCCACGGACCGAACCACGAGTCCGATTGGCTGCGTGCGAGATAGATGTCGGGCTGCGGCACCCTGTTGAATTTCGGCATGGCCGAGTAAACGAGATAGCGCTTGCCACCAATGACCGCCGGATGCGGATCGTAGATGCCATCCTCCTCGGTATCGGGGATCGCAAGAATGGCCGGGCTGAGAACCACCCAATGGAAGCCGTCATTGGAAACCGCGTGCTCGCAGCGGCCGCCGGACTTCATGAACTCGGTCTGGATGAACATGTGGAAGACGCCACTTTCGTGAATGACGCCAGGAGCCGCGACCCCCGTCCCGTTGATGGGAAGCTCGATTGCTTCATGCTCGGCCCAAGGCCCATAAAGGTCGGGCGCCGTCGCATGCAGGATCCTCCACGTTTCGGTCGTCACCGTGCCGCTTGAGCCGAAGACATGCCACAGCCTGCCATCGAAGACGGGACATGGGTCCTTGAGGTCATCCACGCTTTGCGGATGAAACAGCGGAAACACGTTGGTATCGAAGTCGATCTTCATCTTAGCCCCGGAATTTGCCCTTGCCCCGAACCCCGCCCGATGCCGCGGGCGAATCAAATTGGTGTCCGGCACATTTTATAGCCAGCAAGTTCAACACAAATACGGCAAAGGCGGTTCTCCACCAGCAAACCTGTTCGGGGGCAGTTTCGGTAACCCCGCCATTTGACACAGCCAGTCTGCCTCCGCACAGCCACCGCTTTGCATTCGTCCAGCCAAGCGGCGACCGAGGCTCTCCGTTTCACCTTGGAACAACTCACCTGCCCGAAAGTTAGGAGCTGAAACCGAAGTCTAGTTCTCCCTCATCCACGATTAACAAATGTTAGTCGCAACACAAACGACCGTCTATAAAAGGAATATCTCAATGGAAGCAGCCTTGGGCAGGGTAACCGTCAGTAAACAAGCTGGCAGGCAAAATCTACTGGTTTGCTTCTCTCACTTAAGGTGGAATTTCGTTCATCAGCGCCCGCAGCATCTCCTCACCCTCGCATCCATGCAGCAGAGGGTTGTCTACTTTGAAGAACCTCTCTTCGAAGAACTTTCGCAGCCGCTATTGCGGACGAGCGAGGTCTCGCCAAACATTCTGATTGCGACACCAGTGCTCCCGGTCGGCACGTCGGCCGCGAAGGCAGATGCCGCGCAGCGGAGATTTGTTCAGCAGACAATCGCTTCCATGCCGCACAGCCGGCTGATCGCTTGGTATTACACGCCGATGGCTCTTCGTTTCACGGAGTACCTCGAGCCAGACATATGCGTCTATGATTGTATGGACGAACTCTCGGCGTTCAAGAATGCGCCGCCCGAACTGGGGCAGATGGAAAAGGCGCTTCTGAACCGTGCCGATCTCGTTTTCACCGGCGGCCTAAGCCTGTTCGAGACCAAGCGCCACCTGCATCACGCGATCTATCCCTTTCCAAGCAGCATCGATGTGAACCACTTTCACAAGGCCAGGAAGCCGGGAAAAGATCCAGTCGATCAAGCCGACATTCCTCACCCCAGGGTGGGTTATTTCGGTGTCATTGACGAGCGGCTGGACGTCAGTCTTGTGGCTCAGGCGGCGGACGCCATGCCCGACGTCCATTTCGTCATGCTCGGCCCGGTGGTCAAGATCGACCCTGCTAGCCTGCCGCAGGCAGATAATCTTCACTGGCTGGGCGGGAAAGCCTACTGCGACCTGCCCGACTATCTGCGCCATTGGGATGCCGGCTGGATGCCGTTCGCGCTCAACGAAGCGACCCGGTTCATCAGCCCGACCAAGACGCCGGAATTCCTGGCGGCGGGGCTGCCAGTAGTCTCGACGGCAATCGTCGATGTGGTGCGCAGCTACGGCGCTGCTGGACTTGTGGAAATCGCCGATAGCGATGATCTGGAAACCAAACTCCGCTCGGCCCTTTCGCGACCGCGTCAGATGCTCCTGCAGCAAGTCGACGCCTACCTTGCGGACACCTCCTGGGAACGAACATGGAATGCCATGGCAGGTCACATCGAGCGCGCCCATGAACGCAAGAAAGTCATCCCTCTTCGCAGGAGCGCATAGCATGTTCGATTGGCTGGTCGTCGGAGCAGGTTTTGCCGGCAGCGTGCTTGCCGAACGAATAGCCTCGCAGCGTCACGAGAGCGTCCTGCTTGTCGATCGCCGCGGCCATGTAGGCGGCAACGCGTACGATTGCTACAACGAAGCCGGCATCCTGATCCACCGCTACGGTCCGCATATCTTCCACACCAACAGCCAAGCCATCGTGGACTACCTGTCGCAGTTCACCGAATGGCGCTCATACGAGCACAGGGTGTTGGCGGCGGTGGACGGGAAGCTCGTTCCCATCCCGATCAATCTCGACACGATCAACCGCCTTTATGAGCTGGACCTGACCTCGGCACAGTTGGAGGAATTCTTTGCGTCGCGACGCGAGACGGTAGAAGACGTTCGCACGGCCGAGGACGTCGTTGTCAGCACGGTTGGCCGCGAGCTCTATGAGAAATTTTTCCGTGGCTACACAAGGAAGCAATGGGGCGTCGATCCCGGTCAACTGAGCAAATCGGTGACCGCACGGGTGCCGACCAGGACCAACCATGATGACCGCTATTTCAGCGACAGCTTCCAGAAAATGCCGGCCGGCGGATACACAAGGATGTTCGAACGCATGCTCGATCATCCGAACATCAAGATCATGCTGCAGACCGATTTTCGCGAAATTCGTGAGAAGATTCCGTTCAGGCGCATGATCTATACTGGCCCAATCGACGAATATTTCGAGTGGCAGCTCGGGCATCTTCCCTATCGCTCGCTGCGTTTCGAGCACGTTACACTGGACTGCGAGCAGTTTCAGCCGGTCGCCGTCGTCAACTATCCACAGACGCAAGATTACACTCGCATCACGGAATACAAACATCTGACCGGCCAGCAGAACTCGCGGACCAGCCTGACGTACGAATATCCCACGAATATCGGGGATCCGTATTACCCGGTGCCGCGCGCCGAAAACGAAGCACTGTACAAGCGCTATGAAGCGCTCGCCGCAACTTGTCCCGACGTATGGTTTGTCGGCCGCCTGGCAACATACCGCTACTACAACATGGATCAGGTGGTCGGACAGGCTCTGGCCACTTTCGCCCGCATCCAAAAAAGTGTCCCCGAATGGACGAGCAAGAGGGAGGCGCCGTTGACGGATCTCTCAGTAAGCTCGTCTGCACACGGGAGCTAGAGATTGGGCGCAATTGCCGTGCGATCACGTGTTCGAAGGCATGATCGGCTCTATTTCAGAGAGAAGCGATCCACGCCGTTTGAGCCATCGCTAGTGGGGTTCGACGGCGGGAGACTTGACGAATTCGACACCGGCGACGGGCTCGACGATGATGCAGCTGAACGCGTGGTTAGAACGCTTCGCTCGCAGGGACAACAGCCCACATGGAAAGTTGGGCCACCGGTGGGCTGGTCGGCGCCGTCCATGCAGTTGAGCATTATGAAATCGCGCACTACGGCACGTTGATTGCCTGGGCCGAACAGCTTGGCAAAAGCGGTATCGTCAAACTCCTCAACGAGACACTAAAGAGGAGGTGGCGACGGATGAAGCGCTTTCCAGTTTAGGCGAAGGCGGTGTGAATGAGCGCGCCTTGGAGCAAGCCGCCTAGGTGAAATCGCCCGGCGCTAGGTCACCGGGCGATTTTCGGCCCGTCGGCCGGTCGGACAACGACGTCGTCGCCGCTTCCATGGTTCGGTCGTGCAGGTGGGTGCATTCGTCGCTGAACGAATTTGCGCAGATCGATTACTGTATTCCAGTTTCGCAGTAGGATCAGACCCTATTATTCCCACCTCTGGCGCGACCGTCGCAGCCAGAGAGACAGAATTCGCCTTAGGGCCGATTGATTGCGCGGCCGTCGTCGCGATCAACTTCGGGTGCGTATTCGCCTGCATCGGCATCGAAACCGGTCCAGCCGTCGGCCTCGTACATTCTGCGGCGTTCAGCCACATCGACCGATCGGGATTGACCCAAAATCTCCTCGGCATTCGGCACGAGTTCGTCCTCCACCTTGGCCGTCACCAAGGTGCCCCCGCGGCGTACACCTTCCGCATACACGTGTGCATCCCGCTCGGACACGCCCGACTCCGTCAGAGCGCCGATAATGCCGCCGGCTGCTCCGCCAGCCACGGCACCGGCAACCGCCCCGGCGGCGGTGGCGGCGAGCCATCCGGCCGCGACCACCGGGCCGACGCCCGGAATGGCCATGATGCCCAGTCCCGTGAGAAGGCCACCGGCACCGCCGATCACCGCACCGATTCCCGCACCGCTCCCCGCATCCTCGGCGGCCTCGGAACGGTTTGCGTCATACCAGTCGTCCGAGTTGTTGGCGACGATGCTGATATTGGAATGCGGAACTCCCGTCGCTTCAAGCTCGCCGACCGCATCGGCCGCGTCTTCATAATTGTCGAACAGTCCGGTTACAGTCTTCATGTGATTTCTCCTGATCCATGCTCACTTGCTTGCGGCAACGACGTTGCCCTGGTAGTCGAGCCCAACGTTGAGGTTTTCGCCTCCTTTGGCCGCCTGGCCGCGCCAGATGCCCTGATCGTCCTTGGTAAGCTTTGACACGTTTGAATAGCCCGCATCCTCGATTCGGCTCTTGGCCTGGGCTTCGGTGAAGCTGTTCGCGCCGGGAACGAGAGCGGCGGCGTTGGCAGTGTTGTCGGTCTTCGCCGCCGGCGTTGTCGCTCCTGTGACGGCATCTTGCCCGGCGGCGATCTTTTCGATCGTCTGCTGGTGCATCTTCAGCGTCCCCACAGTTTCCTGGGCGAAAGTCTTGAGCGCGGCGTTGTCACCGCCGCTGGCATAATCTTCAAACAGCTTGACGGCTTCGTCATGTGCCTTGCGCTGCGCGTCGACATAGGCCGGATCGATCGGCGCCTGGGCGTTCTTGAGCTTGTCCAGATCGCCCTGGTGCTTGGCATCGAGCGCCGGCGGTACTTTCAGTTTCTGCTGGCCCGCGACCGCCTCCAGCTTGGCATTGGCTGCGCCGTGATCCCGGATCATCATCTGGGCAAAATCCTTGATGCGCTGGTCTTGGGCCTTGTCCAGGGCAATCTGGCTCGAGTCGACTTCGAACTTGCCACCGACGGCGGCCTTGTCGACAAAATCCTGCGCGCTGTCGGCAGCAAATGCAGGCATTGCAAAAGCGACGGAAGCAACTGCGAGGGATGCGAGAAGATATCGTGTTTTCATCAGCTTTGTCCTTGTCAGTGAGCAAATTTGCGTTGCGTCCTAACAAGACAGGATGCGCTTTGTTCCCCATCCAGACGACACGCCGGCGGACCAGCAGCGCCACAATCCGTGAAGAGCCGTCGAGCGTGGGCGAAAAAAAGCAACCATGGAAACGAGTGGCTTCGGGACGCAGCCATTCCAACGCCGGATACGCTGGAACAAATCGACGATCGCGGCGTTGGAAGCCGGTCTGCGCGCCTCGGCCTACTCGGGCAGGATTTGTAGACCACGGGGCAGGTATTGGAGGGGCATGTGCGTACGGGCCACTTTAGAAAGCCGATCATCATTCAACCTGGCCGCATCGACCGCGACAGGGTCGTGGTCTCTGTGTCCGATGCCGCCGAAGTGCTGCTGCGGGACTGGCCAAAGCCGAAATCCGAAATGCGTCTTGCCGCGATCAAGGCGTGCCTTGCCGTGATGCGTGGCGAAAAGCCTGCCAAGGTCGCAAGACAGGCGTTCATCGTTGCGGCTAGGGACGCCAGGATTCTGCTCGAGCACATCTAGCCTTGCAAACCACCGCCGCGGATCTGGCAGAGTATGGTTCGAAGGAGAGAGGTCATGGCCAAGATTTCAGACCCCACACCTGCCTCTGCCAGAGGTGAGATTCAGGCGGGAACGACGCAGGACAAAACGCCGGGCTTCGATCCCTCCGTTGCTCCGTTGGAAACCGACGCCGAGGCGGCTGACACTAGAAATCCGACCACTGAAGCAGACCCGCCACGTTCCCGCCTGCCAAAATTCGAGAACGAGGCCAGCTTCGCCAACGCGATGCTGCCGGTCGAAAGCGAACCGGAATTACGGCCTCAAAGCAACTGGCCGCTGTTGATCATCGCGGCCGTCGTTTTGATTGCGGCAGCGGTGTTTCTGCTCGCCAGCATGCTGCGCTGAAAAAGTTCACGACCATCCGAAGCGACGACCTAGTCGCGAAAATCGGGCGCGCTCTTCATGCTGGCAAGTTCAGTCATCGGGCACAGCAGGCGCGGCCGCGCAGGGTCGGAGATGTCGAGCTTGTCCCAAGGGATCCGGTATAGACCATCGCGGCGGCGCAACCGGAAAAGATCAAGCACCGCCACACCTATAGCCGAGGCCGAAAGACGTTCGAAAGCGGCGTAGATGCCGACGTGGAATTCGGTAACGACGAAATCGTCGCCATCCGGTTCGGCGCGGATTTCCTCGATATAGCCGATACTCTTGCCCCGCTGCGAAAACACGCGTCGCCCGGCCAGATGTTCGAGGTTTACCATGGTCATCGTCAAGCTCCCGGAATGCGTCCGATGACACGGTCGCGCAGCCAGTCCTGCCAGGCAAAGATCGACGTCTGACGCACATCCACATCGAACTCTATGTCGATGCCGATATCCTTCACCTTGTGCCAGGCGATCCGATGCGGCTCGCCATGGCGCTTGCCACCCAGCCTTGCCGCGAGTTGCGCCATTCGTCGGCCAGGCCATGTACCGAGGCGACGCGCCAATGTGATGGAGCCGAGTTCAATCGCAACGATCCTTGGTGGCTTGCCTGGCCGCAGCTCCGCCACCAGCCCGTCGACCTTGCCGATCTTGACCTGTTCGCGATCGACCACCTGCTTGTCCAGCAGATCACGCAGCAATTTCATCATGTGCCCCCGAGTATCTGCAGCGGGATCGTCACCACGGCCAGCACAAAGCCGAGGGCGATGATGAAGATGACCGCGGCGTTGGAAAGAATGCCGTTACGATGCTCGCCGACGTAGCGTTTGTCGTTCAGCAGAAACAGGAATGGCACCACGGTCAGCGGCAGGCTGGCCGCCGTCAGAGCCATGGAAAAGATGGTGAGCCTCAGCGGATCGAGACCAAGCATGATGGGGATAGCGGCAAGAAACAACGATACCGTGTACACCGCGCTGAAGCCTGGATTGTCGCGCGGCTTGCGATCCTCGCCCCATGTCCAACCGAAACCTTGAGCCACGAGGTAAGCCTGTTGCAGCCCGACTTCGAGCGCAGCGCCGAAACAGGCAACGGCGAGAGAGGCTACGAACAGGACGAAACCCCAAAAGCCGAATACCGGGATCAGCATCAATGGCATTTGATGATAATCGTCCACGTGGTTGATGCCCTGCGTCGCCAGCACGAGAGCGGCCACGATCAGCACGCCGATCGAAATGGTGCCGCCGAAAGTCATCCCCAGTCCCGCTATGGCCCGATTGGCGCCGAGATAGCTTTTGTCCCACTGGTCCTCGATGGCCCCCGAAGAATAGAACATGAACAGGTACGGCGATATCGAGGCGCCGAGAATACTGACCGCCATGAACCAGTAATTGGCGGCATCGTGGGCCGGCAGCGAAGGCACGGCACTAGCTGCGACCGCTGTCCAGTCGGGCTTCAGCATCACGGCCGCGACGACGAAACACAATGTTACCAGACCGAGGATCGACACACCTTTCTCGATGAAACCGAACGTACCTTCCCAGAGCAGCAGCCATGCCAAAATGGCCACCGGCAGCGCCCACCACCGGAAGCCTATGCCGGTGGCAAATTCGAGTGCGATGGCAACGCCGCCGATCTCGGCGGAGAGCACCATGAGGCTGAGCAGCAAAGTGGCAAGCAACGGCCACACAAAGACGTTGAAGCCGAATCTCTCGCGGATGCCGTCGCAGATCGTGTGATGGCTCACAGCCGCGAACCGGCCGGCCATCTCCACCAGAAAGATGATGCAGATGGTGCCGAGGACCACGGCCCAGATCAACTGGAAACCGAAGGTCGCACCCGCCTGCGCGGCCGTCGCCATTGACCCGACTTCGAGGAAGCCGCCAACGCTGGTGACGACGCCGAGCGATATTTCCACGAGCTTCTTCATGGCTTCGGCGCGAAATATTCTGCATAGGCGGTGGCCAGCGAGCGCGAGGCCAGCCGAAGGTCCTGCTTTGCATTTTGGACCTCCGTTCGATCGCCCGCCTGCAATCCCGCTTCGGCGCGAGCCACTGCGACCGACAGACCCTTAACCGCTGTCGCCAAGGCAGCTTGCTCGGCAGGTTCGGTCGCTCCGGCCGATCGGATTTGCGCCTCGGCATCGGCCAGCGTCTTGCCGACGGATTGCAGCGTGCCGGCTGTGTATGCGGACGGCGCCGCCCCGCTTCTCCACGCATCGAGCACCATCGACACGGTCTGTGCGGCAGAGGCCGCCGTTTGTGATTGCTGTTCGATCCGTTCGGAAGACGAGCAGCCCGCCGAAACGCCCAGAAGCACCATGGCGCACAGATAATCCAGCCTGAGATCACGGCCACTGAAGGTCAAAGCCGGATGCACCACAAGAATAATCTCCCTGCAGCCGAAACAAACCTGGTCGGCATGAATTGATCTAGCGTGCCCCGAGTGCCCGTCAATCGAGGCCGACCGCACGGGTGCCGATCGCAAGAAGAACCGTGACAGGGAACCGCTGGCCACGACGGAAACCAACTCATGGGGAACAAAGGTTGGCTTGTAGGATTGAGCAGGAGGAGCGGTGGGCCGACGTCAGCCCGTCCTGATCTGGATAGCGGTCGTGGCGGTCGTAATCATCGCGGCTTGGTTGTGGTTTGGCAGTCATAGACCGGGCAACGACCGCGGGAGCCAACCGGCGCCTCACGCGATAGACCAGAACGGCTAATCCTGCGCGGCCGAGCCTGAAGGGTTCTCGATTCTGTATTCGTGAACCAGGCCAAGAACCTGACTTCTCACTGCCTCACGCGCTTCGGGCTGAATGAAAGGCATCAGCCGGTCAACGGTTTCAACGACCGCCCGTGGCAGATCCGAAACCGCGTCGGTGAGTTCACTGCCATGCTCATACATATTGTCGGTCAGCTTCTTGTCCAGATCGGAAAGGATGCCCATCACCACACTCCATGTCTGCTCTCCCGCTCTGATAATGGTCGGTCCGGCGGAGATGTTCCGCGACGCAGGTGCCGTGGCGGTTGGGCATCGTTCAAGACGAGTGCTTCACCGCAAGGTCGTCTGGCCCGGGTCGTTTCGTCTGGCTTTCGCCGGAATCAGCCTGCCGGCATTGGCACGTAACCCCCTGACGAATTCTTCCAGATAAGGGAGCAATTCGAAAAGCAGGATCACGGCCATGACGCATAGGATATAGCTCACCGGGAGCTGCTGCGATTTCCAGGCGATGTCGAAGCGCGCGGTTTCCTGTCCTGCCCCGAACAGCGCGAGGAACTGTCCCCAGTGGAGGGACACGACGCTGACCAGCCCCATCAGCGGGATCATCTCCAGGAAGCTGTGCACATGCTGCTCGATCGGCGTCACCGTGCGCGCCGTAGTGGCGTAGCGCACGTCCCACATCGCCGTCGCTTCGTGAATGAAGAAGGTGACGATCATGATGGCTATCACCAGGGCGTTCACGTCGAGGAACATGGCAGCGAGTAGCGGTATGCCGACCTCGGCGAACATTAGGAGATGGATCAACGATTCCTTGGCGCCCGTGGTCGATTCGATATGCGAAGCGCGATGGCAGAGCCAGTCGGCAAAACCGGCGACCAACCAAACCGGGAGAAGAAAATACATCAGGATCAGAACGGTGGGATCCGACAGCACAACAACACCCTCTCGTCTGCGTTCTTGTGAAGATAACGACCCTGCTGAGCCAAGCTGCTGCAATTGCGCCGGCTACTATCCAGAGCTCAATCCGCTGGTGCCCCTCTGGCATCGCGCCAAGAAGGCTCACGTTCCGGCCGCGAAGTCGGGTCAGGATTATTGGCTGAGACCACCAGACAGGACACGTCGCTTTGCAGTTCGCCTCATGCGCGGCTCCAAGGTTCTCGCCGTCGTCACGAAGCTGGACCAGCAACGCCGCCAATCCTAACCGCCAGACGGTTTGGGCGATGCCGGCTGCGTCGGCTGGGTGCCTTGCTGGTCCCCGCCAGTACTTGTCTGTGGTGTCGGATTGGTATCCGTCTTGGGATTCTTGTCCACCGGCTGGCTGTTCATCGTATCCGTCTTGGATTTGACGGGGTCGGCATTGTTGTTGCACGCCGCCAAGGCAAGCAACGCCGACGCCGCACACAGTGACCACAAGGCTCTCATGCTGACGTTTCCTCAATGAGTTCGGGTAAAGCAGCCGACAAGTGACCTATACGGTCGAACCGTACGGAAAGCCCCTGTTTGACCGCACTTCGGGCCAGCAGATGATCCAGTTCCGTATCTTCGATAGGGCTGCGGACCACCTGGCGGATGGCCCTGCACGCCAGCTCGGTCGACACGAAATCATACCTCCTGCTTCTGGCGAGAACATATTGTTCCACCAGCATCTTCACGCGCCTGAGCGCGATTTCATCGGCATAGTGCATTTGGCGGTTCCTCCTGCGCGCCGAACTGCCGAACGGGGCGGTTGTTCCAGCTGATTCGAAACATGACCGTGGCGACACGGAAAGCCCGCGGCTCCCGGCCGGGGAGCGCGCGGGCTGATCAGGCTGAGGGGAACCCGATCGCGCGGCGTCAAACAAGGGGAGCGACGACGCCGCACGGCCCCGAACCTGCATCGAGGCCAGTTGTTCCACTTCGCCATCTTCGCGTTGTTCACGCCCGAAAGCACATCGGAGATTACCTGCGACGGACAGCCAGCAAACCGACCTTACCGCACGGAACAATTAGGCACCCCGCTGGTTCGGCCGGAACGAACTTCGGAGAACACGATGACCAATGCAAAGCTGGCCGTGGTGACAGGCGCATCGAGCGGCATCGGCAAGGAACTTGCCAGACTATGCGCCAAGGACGGCTACAACCTGGTCATTGCCGCCGACGAACCTGCGGTCCAACAGGCGGCCGAGGCTCTGGCTTCGCATAATGTAATGGTTGAAGCCATCGAGGCCGATCTGGCATCCGTCGAGGGCGTCGATCAACTCATCACGCGGATCGGCGATCGCGACATCGACCTTCTGTTCCTGAACGCCGGACGCGGACTTGGCGACGGCTTCATCGACCAGGATTGGCAGAAAGTTCGCCGCGTCATCGACACCAACATTACCGGCACGGTCTACCTCGCGCATGAACTCGGCGCCAGGATGGCACGCCGCGGCCGTGGCCGGATTCTGTTCACCGGATCGATTGCCGGCTTCATGCCCGGCACCTTCCAGGCGGTCTACAACGGCACCAAGGCGTTCATCGATTCCTTCTCGATCGCGCTGCGTCATGAGATGCGGGACACCGGCGTCACGGTCACGGTGCTGATGCCCGGCGCTACGCAGACACGGTTCTTCGAACGCGCCGAGATGATGGATACCAAGGTCGGCACCGACGAGAAGGACAATCCGGCCGACGTGGCCAGAACCGGCTACGACGCCATGATGGCTGGCGAGGAACAAGTGATCAGCGGCTGGAAGAACAAGCTGCAGGTCGCGGCCGCGCACGTCACTCCGGCGGGCACTCTGGCTGAACAGCACCGCAAAATGGCAGAGCCGGGTTCGGCATCCAGGGACTGATCTTCCGCTGCCGAGACAGATCGCCAGCCAGTTGAGGGATCGCGGACCAGTGACCGCCACTTCGTCCGAAAGAACCGGCACTACCGATATTTCAGAACGTCCAACTCAGGAGCAACATGATGAAAGCCCTCACATGGCACGGCAAAGGCGACATACGCTGCGATCAGGTGCAGGATCCGACCATCGAGGATGACCGTGACGTCATCATCAAGGTTACCTGCTGTGCCATATGCGGCTCCGATCTGCATCTGATGGACGGGTACATGCCGACCATGGAATCGGGTGATGTGCTTGGACACGAGACCATGGGAGAGGTCGTGGAGGTCGGCCGCGGCCATTCGAAGTTCAAGAAGGGCGATCGCATCGTGGTGCCTTTCAACATTTCGTGCGGCGAGTGCTGGTTTTGCCAGAGGGGGCTGTTCTCGCTTTGCGACCGGTCAAATCCCAATGCCAAGCAAGCGGCCGAGGTGATGGGACAATCGCCGGCCGGCCTGTTCGGCTATTCGCATCTGGTCGGCGGCTATTGGGGCGGCCAGGCTGAATATCTGCGCGTCCCATTCGCCGATGTCGGCCCGATCAAGGTGCCGGAAGGCATGGACGACGAGCAGGTGCTGTTTCTTTCCGACATCTTTCCGACCGGCTACATGGCGGCCGAGAACGCCGGCATCGAGCCGGGTGACACGGTCGCGATCTGGGGCTGCGGTCCGGTCGGTCAATTCGCCATCCAGAGCGCCTGGATGCTCGGCGCCGGGCGCGTCATCGCGATCGACAAGGTTCCGGAACGACTTGCCATGGCTCGCGAACACGGCAAGGCCGAGACACTCGACTTCAGCAATTCCAACATCTATGACGCGCTGATGGCGATGACCGATGGCCGCGGCCCGGATCGCTGCATCGATTGCGTCGGCACCGAGGCCGATGCCGGCGCCAGCGCCGACTCCATGCTCGACAAGGTCAAGGCGGCTGCGTTCCTCGGCACCGACAGACCGCATGTGCTGCGCGAAGCAATCTACTGTTGCCGCAAGGGTGGCACCATTTCGATCCCCGGCGTCTATATCGGCCTCGTCGATCATATCCCCTTTGGCGCCGCGATGAACAAAGGCCTGACATTCCGCATGGGCCAGACCCATACGCAACGGTATCTCGAACCGCTTTTGGCCAAGGTCCAGACCGGCGAGATCGATCCATCCTTCGTGATCACGCACAGGGCCGACCTTGAAGCCGGACCCGATCTCTACAAGGCGTTTCGCGACAAGCAGGACGGCTGCATCAAGGTGGTCATGCGGCCGCATGGCTGAGCCATTCATCGGGACGAGAACCGCTTCGTCTTCGCTGGTGCCCTCACCTTGACGGGCTCGGTGCCGTCGCGGTCGCGGAACTTTCAATCGTGCCGATGATTGAGATCGTTTCGTGCAAGAAAAGGAACCATCATGGCCAAGGAAGATTCCATCTCGAAACCCGCCGTCCGGTCACCGAACACAGAGGGCTTGCCGCACCCGAGGAGGGATGCCAGCGACACGGATGCCGTCGCAAAGCCGCCGACGCCAAAGACCGCAGGCGCGTCGCGCCCGTCGAGCGTTCCATTGGACAATCCGGTCGCCAACCGAAATTCCGGTCGGCCGCGCCAGGCGGGCACCACACCCCGGCCTACCGGCAAGCCGCTGGATTGATCGCGACGGGTTGTCCCTATGTCATGATCTCTTGGTGGCGCGAGGCGATGATGCCAGGCCCGCGACCGCAGCGAGTATGGCAGCTTCGCTTGCGGGTTTTGCCACGAATTTGCAGTTTCGAAACGGGGCGGGAACATCGCGCTCCCCAAATCCCGTTACAAACGCGAACGGTGTGCCGCGAGCCATCAATATCTCAGCGACCGGCAAGCTCGTTTCGCCGTTGAGTTGAATGTCCAGCAACGCCATGTCGACCTTGTCCGCCTCGACAAGCCGAAGCGCGGCGGCAACCGACGAAACAGGGCCGACCACAGGATAGCCCGCCGCACGCAAGTCAGACGCGACGTCCTCCGCGATCAGCCATTCGTCCTCGACCACCAGAACGCGCGGTCTTTCGCTCACGGTGTGTCCCCATGGTTTGCCGAAAAAGCGATCTGGACCTCAAGACCGTCCTTGTGGAAGGAGGTCTCGACATGGCCGCCGAGCCTGTAGCCGATTTCTCCTTTCAAAAGGTTCAGGCCAAAGCCGTTGTGCAACGGCTCCTTGACGGGAGGGCCGTCCTTTTCGCGCCAGCCAAGCGTGAAACTGTCGCCATCCATCGCCCATCTGACGCCGATCTTGCCTCGGGGCTTGGACAAGGCGCCATACTTGGCCGCATTGGTGGCCAGTTCATGGATGGCCATGCTGAGAGAAAGCCCCTGTTGCGGGCCAAGTTTTACGTCGTCGCCATCGAGTTCGATACGTTCGATGCCGAACGGTTCGAGTTCCTGATGGAGTAATTCCTTGACCGAAGCCTCCTTCCACCTCTCGCGGGTCAGCAGTCCGTAGGCCCGGGACATGGCGTGCAGCCGGCCGATCAGCGCGTCCGCGAACGCTTCCTTCGTATCGGAACTGTCTCGCGTGCGATTGGCGATGCTGGCGATCACCGCCAGCATGTTCTTGACGCGATGGTTGAGTTCCGAGATGAGCACCTGCTGATGCTCTTCCGCCCGCGCCAGGGTAGTAACGTCGACCAGCGTCACCACGACGCCCTGTATCCGATTGCCTTTGTCACGATAAGGGTTGATGCGGACCATGTGAAACAGGCCCCGCGCATCGCGCGCAAGATGATGGTTCAGAGTCTCGCCTGTCTCGAACACCTTGTCGATGTGCTGCTTCAACTCGGGATAATCGAGCTGGCTCGAAAGATCCGTCAACGGCCGGCCGACGTCGGAGGGGCGCAGGCTGAAGAAGGACGAGGCCGCCGGCGTGAAGGTTCGCACCACAAGGCTGCGGTCGAGGAAAATGGTCGCGATCTCGGTGCTTTCGAACAGGTTGCGTAGATCGCTGTTGGCATGATCGAGCTCGTCGATCTTGCTGGTCAACTCCGCGTTGATCGTGTTGAGCTCTTCGTTGAGCGACTGCATCTCTTCCTTGGACGCTTCAAGCTCCTCATTGGTGGATTGCGCCTCCTCATTGACGGAGACGAGCTCCTCGTTCGACGATTTCACCTCTTCGAGGGCCGTCTCGTATTCCTCTATGGTGGATTGAAGACGCTCTCTTGTATCGCGCAGTTCCCGCTCGAGATCGGCGGTGGTATCGCTGTCACGGCTGCCATCGTCCTCATCGGATCGGGCCTGGGTCGGGCCCGACGGCTCGAAGAGGACAAGGTAAAGCGGCTCACCATTGCCCCTTTCGGCCAAGGGTTCGATCGTCAGCCTGATCGGTTGCACGCGTTCGTCTTCTTCCTCGACGGCGAGATTGTCTCGCACCACGGTGCGGCGTGTCGTCGTCGCCTCCCTCAATGCGGCGCGCAGGTCCAGGCGAAGCCCACGGCGCGCCATCGTCAGCAATTGCCGGCTGGGGATGCCTTGCGGCGCTTCGAGGTATCTGCCGGTCCTGGCCGAATAGTAGACGACGTCGCCCTCGGCGTTGACGAGGACATGCGGCGGCGCGAACCGCTCCAGCACCTGCGCCTCAACCGCCTGGCGCAGCGGATAGCCGGCTGCTCCCTTCTTCAAGCCGGCGGCTTCGGCGGGAAAGACGCCGGAATGCGTATCGCCGATCAGGGCCGGCAGCCTGATATGCGGCGAGGCATGCTCCCGTGCCTGGAAGAGGCGATGTTTCTTGTCGACGGTGGCAAACAGGTTTTCGTGCTGCCCGACGCTTTCGGACGTGCCGAGGAAAAGATAGCCACCCGGCTTCAGCGAATAGTGGAAGACAGGAAGAACGCGGCTTTGAATGGCAGGACCGAAATAGATCAGGAGGTTGCGGCACGAAACCAGATCCATGCGCGAGAAAGGGGGATCGCGGATGACGCTGTGCGGCGAGAAGATGCACAGTTCCCGGATCTCGTTGCTGATGACGTAACTTTCGCCATCGCCGTTGAAAAACCGCTGTTTGCGTTCCGGGGAAAGACCCTGCATCAGGGCCTCGGGATAACGTGCGGCGCGCGCCACCGCCAGGGCCGGCTCATCTATGTCAGTGGCGAATATCTGGACGCGCGGTACGGCCGAAAGCGTTTCCATGTGTTCACGCAACAGGATGCCGATCGAGAACACCTCCTCGCCGGTGGCGCAGCCGGGAACCCAGACCCTCACCGTATCAGTCGCGGTCTTGCCCTCGAACAGCCGCGGGACGATCTTTTTTTCCAGCAATTCGAACGCATCGGGATCGCGAAAGAAGTTGGTGACATTGATCAGCAGATCGCGAAACAGGTTCATCACCTCGCGAGGGTCCTTCTTCAGCCAATCGATATAGGCGTTGATGGACTGGAGCTGGGCGATCTGCATGCGCCGCTTGATCCGGCGCAGGAATGTCTTGGTTTTATAGCCTGAAAAGTCGTGGCCGGAGTGGCTGCGCAAAATGCCGTATATCTGTTCGCGGACCTTATCCATGTCGGCCGTATGGTCGTCCTCTTCGTTCATCAGCCCGTCCAACGAGTCGAAACCGCGGGCGTAAGCCTCGAGCTTCGCCCCAATCTCCTCGGCAGGCACGGCAACATCGACGAGCCCACTGGCAATTGCGCTCTGCGGCATGTCGGGATTGCGCGGACCGTAGCCGTCGGGCGTTTGCGCAACGGTGAGCCCGCCCCGCTCCTTGATGGCCTTGGCGCCCAAGGTTCCATCGGAATCACCTCCCGACAGCACCACGCCGACCGCGTATTCGCCCTGGTCTTCGGCCAGTGCGCTGAAGAAGATGTCGATGGGTTTGCGCTCTTGGGTTAGCCCGTGAGGCCGCCGCAGGTGCAGCATGCCATCCTCGATGACCAGAGTGACGTTTTCCGGCATCACATAGACGTGGTCGGGTTCAACAGCCACGCCGTCCTCGACCACCACGACAGGCATCTCGGTGTAGCGGTCGATGACCTCGTGCAGCAGGCTGTTGCGCTTGGGACTGAGATGCGTGATGATCACGAACGCCATGCCGGGCCGACCGGTGATGCCCTTGAAAAGCCCTTCCATTGCGGGAATACCACCCGCGGACGCACCGATGCCGACGATGGGGAACTTGGTTGATCGGGCTGTCACGGCATGTCCCCCTTTCGCCCGACCGACATGAAGTCTCTCAATGTCGGATCGGACAGGACACGACCATATAGCGCGCGAGGCCGATGGAACAAGACAGCATGGATGACGTTGACCCCAATATCCGTGGTGGTTCAATGACAAAGCGATCTGCTGGCTTGAAAATCCTGGCACCGACCGTGCCGGGAGCGCCTCGATTAATCGAAGGTCTCGATGGGCCCGTCCCGGATCGCATGCTGGTGCTTGCGAAACGATTGCAGGCGGCGTTGGATGACAGAAAATTGGAAGGGCCTCCTCTCCATCCTAAACTCCATTCGAAGAAAGGATGACGACGTGCGCGATCTGCGAGGGCTGCGTATTCTGATTGTCGAAGACGAATGGACGACGGCGGGAGATCTCGCCCGATTTTTCAGCAACATGGGCGCCATCATCCTTGGCCCCGCTGCAACCGTCGAGCAGGCTTCCGAACACACCGACCAGGCCGAGGCCGCGATCCTTGACGTCAATCTCAACGGCCGGCGCGTGTTCCCGATAGCGGATAAGTTGATGCGCCGCGGCATTCCCTTCGTGTTCTTCAGCGGCGACAACGACATCGCCATTCCCGAACATCTCCGCTACGTCAGCAACTTGCGGAAAGCTTCGGGCAGCAAGGCCGTGTTCAATGCCCTTTTTCCGCCCAAGGCATCTGAACAAGCGGGCATCTCCGTGCTCCCTCCGCCAGATGACGTCTTCACCCTCTTGCCCAAACTGCGCCTCGCGGCGCGTCTTCTGCTGGGAGACGTCAACGCATCGGACCGGCTGGTCGAGAGGACACTCGAGCAAGCGATTCGCAACATCGACCAGAGGCAGCTTGGCCAGTCCACCGAAAACTGGCTCAACGACATCATGCGAGAGGTGGCGAAAGCCCGCGGCGCAGACCTCATGCATTGATTTTGCTCCCGGCCCGAGGTTCGACCAATCGCTTAAGGGCCGCCGCGCCCGCCCACTGCTCCGTAGACCTGTCCCGTGGCGTAGCTGTCTTCCTGCGACGCCAGCAGCACGTAGATCGAGGCCAGTTCGCCGGGTTGTCCTGGCCTGCCCATCGGCGTATCGGACCCGAACTGCGGCAGCTTGTCGGGAAATTGTCCGCCGCTCGGCTGCAAGGGCGTCCAGATCGGGCCTGGAGCCACCGCATTGACGCGAATGCCCTTCTTGGCCACCTGCTTGGCAAGGCTCTTGGTGAAGTTCATTCCGCAAGCCTTGGTCATGGCGTAGTCGACGAGCGACTCGTCCGGATCATAGGCATTGACCGAACTGGTGATAATGATCGAAGACCCCGGGTCCATGTGCCTGAGGGCGGCCTTGGTGATCCAGAACATGGCATAGACATTGGTCTTGAAAGTCCAGTCGAACGCTTCGGTGGTAATGTCGGCAAGGTCCTTCTGAGGATGCTGGCGCGCTGCATTGCTGACCAATATGTCGAGGCCGCCGAGTTGCGTGGCGGCGTCATCGACCAGCTTCTTGCAGAACGCCTCGTCGCGAATATCGCCCGGCAGGGGCACCGCTTTTTGCCCGGCCGCCTCGATCAATTGGACAACTTCCCTGGCATCGGGCTCTTCAGCCGGCAGATAGCCGAATGCAACGTCGGCTCCCTCGCGGGCAAACGCTATGGCCGCCGCACGCCCCATGCCGGAATCGCCGCCCGTGATGAGAGCCTTGCGACCGGCGAGGCGGCCTGACCCCTTGTAGCTCTTCTCGCCATGATCGGGCCGCGGATCCATCTTGCCGGCAAGCCCCGGCCATTGCTGCTGCTGAGGTTTAAAGGGCGGTTGTGGATATTGCGTCGTCGGATCCTGCTTCCGAGGCGGCGCAGCGACCGCGGCATTGCTCGCGGCACTGGCCTGTTGCACCTGCGCGGGGGTTGCAAGAGCCGCCAGTACGCCTGTCGCCATGCCGCCAACCAACTTGCGCCGGGATGGATCCGCGGGCTGCGGGTTGCGATCGTCCGTCATCTGTAACTCCGTGTTCAGGTGGCTAATCCTGCCCGGATCGCTGTTCCGGCCCAGCCCGAAGCAACGGGGCCATCGATTGTTCCAGCGCATGTCAAGATTTTCTGCCACCGGCAAGCCGCCGGGCTGGCGTTCTCAGTCCTTGCGATCGCGCTCAATGAATTTGTTGAAGCGGCTGGCCTTTCCGTCGCTGGTCTTGGCCTGATAAAGGAAGGCCAGGTCATTCTCGTCGAAAATCCGGAAGAACTCGTCCCAATCGATGGGCTCGAATGCTTCCTCTGGCTCGCCGAAGTCGATCCGCAAGATACCGCCCTCGCCTTTGGTGCGGACCACTGCCGGTCGGCCATCGCGCTCCTCGGCCCATTTGCGAATTTCGTCATGATTGGTGGTCGTCTCGGACTGCGACATCGAAACCTCCTTTGATCATCGGCCTCGCCCATTGGCGTCATGGCAGGTGCCGGGCGCCCTAACAGCACACCGGCGGCAATGTTCCAGTCATCGTGGCCCGACGGCGATACGCGCCTTGGTTCGAAGCCCCGCGAGGGGAACTTTGTTGAAGCACAGGGAACAAACCTTTTGCCGAAAAGTTCGGGGCGCCGAGGTCACTTGTCCGAGGAGTCGTCGTGAAACGCATATTGGTTACCGGAGGCTGCGGCTTCATCGGCCGCTACGTCACACAAGAACTCATCTCCCAGGATTATTCCGTTCGCATCCTCGATGCCCTGCTGGAGCAGGTGCATGCGGGCGAGGCTGTCGCGCTCCCTGCCGGAGCCGAACTGATCAAGGGTGACATCCGTGACCGCGAGGTCGTCATCGAGGCGCTGGAAGGCATTGACGCGGTCATTCACCTTGCGTCTGAAGTCGGCGTCGGACAATCGATGTACGAGATCGCGCGTTATGTCAGCACCAACGATCTCGGCACGGCTACCCTGCTCGAGGCGTTGATCAAACACCCGGTCGAGCGGATCGTCGTCGCCTCCTCGATGAGCGTCTATGGCGAGGGCCTCTATGTCACGCCCGGCGGCCGGCGTATCGACAACGCCCGGCGCAAGGCGAGCGAAATCAAAAGCGGACAGTGGAATCCGCTGTCGCCGGAAGGCGAACCCCTTTCGCCGGTGCCGACGGATGAAGAAAAGCCGGTCGATCTCGCCTCGATCTATGCGCTGACGAAATACGCCCAGGAACGCGCCGTGCTGATCTTCGGCGAAGCGTACGGCATCGATGCGGTCGCGCTGCGCCTGTTCAATGTCTTCGGTGCCGGCCAGGCGCTGTCCAACCCCTATACCGGGGTGCTGGCCAACTTCGCTTCACGTCTCGCCAATGGCCAGCGGCCGATGATCTTCGAGGATGGCGAACAGAAGCGCGATTTCGTTCATGTGCAGGACGTCGCCCGCGCCTTTCGCCTTGCGCTGCAGCAACGTCAGGCAAAGGGCCACGTCCTCAACATCGGCAGCGGCCGGGCCTATGCGATCAGCGAAGTCGCGCGATTGCTGGCCGAGGCCATGGGAACGCCGAACCGCTCGCCCGAGCTGCTCGGCAAGGCGCGCTCCGGCGACATACGCAACTGCTTCGCCGATATTTCCAAGGCACGTGAACTGCTCGGCTTCGAGCCCGGGCAACGATTGGAGAATTCTCTGGGCGATTTCGTTTCCTGGGTGCGCAACACGGCCGCGGTCGATCGTGGCGCCGAAATGAAGCGCGAGCTCGAAGAGCGCGGATTGGTGTCATGAGCCCGGGTGCGCGCAACCGTCGCGAAGCGCCGGTCGCCATCGTCGGCGGCAGCGGCTTCATAGGGTCAAACCTGGCCGACAGCCTGTTGTCGGACGGCGAGCCGGTGCTGGTGATCGACAATCTCAGCCGTCCCGGCGTCGAACAGAACCTTGAATGGCTGGGCCAGAAACACGGCGGCCGCCTTACCGTCGAGACCATCGACGTGCGGGACGCCAATGCCATGGCGCCGGCTCTGATGAGATCAAAAGCGATCTTCCATCTGGCCGCGCAAACGGCCGTTACCACGAGTCTTGTCCGGCCGGACGAGGATTTCGACATCAACCTTCGGGGAACGTTCAACGTGCTGGAAGCGGCTCGACGGAGCGGTGAGCGCATCCCTGTGATCTTCGCCAGTACCAACAAGGTCTATGGCAGCCTTCCCGACGTCGCGGTTCGCGAGGACGGCGATCGCTACATACCTTGCGACAATGCCATCCAGGCCAGCGGCATCGATGAAGCCCGCGGCCTGGATTTCTGCACACCCTACGGCTGCTCCAAGGGAGCGGCGGACCAATACGTGCTCGATTATGCCAAATCGTACGGCATGCCGACAGCGGTGCTGCGGATGAGCTGCATCTACGGACCCCGCCAGTTTGGAACCGAGGATCAGGGCTGGGTAGCGCATTTCCTGCTCAGCGCCCTGACCGGACGGCCAATCACCATCTATGGCGACGGCAGGCAGGTGCGCGACATCCTGCACGTCTCCGATGCGGTCTCCGCCTATAGGGCCGTTTTGGACCGTATCGAGACCACCAGGGGCCAGGCATTCAATCTCGGCGGCGGACCTGAAAATGCGCTCAGCCTGCGTATGCTGTTGAGCGAGATCGGCGACCTGACAGGCCGTGAGCTTTCGATCCGCCACGATGGGGAGCGGACCGGCGATCAGCCCTTCTTCGTCGCCGACACCCGCAAGATCGAGAGCGCGCTTGGCTGGAAGGCACGTGTCGCGTGGCGCGAGGGCATTCGCGACCTTGCCGACTGGCTGCAGCGCCACCGGCTTGAGTCCCGCCCCGAAACCGTGAGGTACGTGGCATGAGAATAGCCCTGGTCAATCCCTACTGGACATATGACGACAGCATATATTTCGGCTGCCGCCAACCGCATCTGCCGCTGGAACTCGGCTATTCGAAAGCCCTGCTCGAAGCGGCCGGTCATGAGGTGCTGCTGCTGGACGGGCAATTGCAGAAGCTTGACAATTCCGGGCTCTGCGACCGTGTGGCCGATTTCGCGCCGGCGATGACGGTCGTCAGCACCGCGCCGACTTACCTGTTCTGGCGCTGCGCACCGCCGGAGTTGCGCGTACCCGCCGACTTTCTCAATCGTCTCGCCGGGCGCGGCGGGCGCACGGTCGCGGTCGGGCCGCATGGATCGGCAACACCGGCGCCGACTTTGCGCAAGCTTGGCGTCGACATCGTCGTGCGCGGCGAATGCGAGGAGGTCGTCGCGGACCTTGCCCGACGCGACGATTGGAGTGCGGTGCCCTCGACCGCCTATCTGCGGGACGCCAAGCTGGTTTCGACCGGCGGCGTCCATGCCAGTTCGTTTGTCGATCACGCGCCGCTGGAATGGCCGTCCGACTGGATCGCCGCTCATTCGCATCACCATCACAGGTTCGACGACCAACAGCATGGGTTCGGCGCCGAGGTCGAGGCGTCACGCGGCTGTCCGTACAATTGCAGCTTCTGCGCCAAGATCGATTTCCGCGACGCCTATCGCCGCCGCAACCACGAAGCGGTGGTGAGCGAAATCGATCGGCTGATCGCCCAAGGTGTCGGCTACATCTACTTCATCGACGAAATCTTCCTGCCGCAAAAAGCGTTGCTGGAGGCATTGGTCGATCGCGACGTGAAATTCGGCGTACAGACCCGCATCGATCTGTGGAAACCCGAGCTGCTTGAATTGCTGGGCGAGGCCGGCTGCGTGTCCATCGAAGCCGGCCTCGAAAGCCTGACGGTCGAAGGGCGGGCGATGTTGGCCAAGCGCTGCCGGCTCGGCACCGAGGAATTGGCCGCGCTGCTGGTCAAGGCCAGACGCCACGTTCCCTTCGTCCAGGCCAATCTGATCGGTGTGGTCGAGGACGACCCTGCCCTTGTCGATCACTGGCGAGCCCACCTGATCGACAATGGCGTGTGGGCCAATGAACCAGTACCGCTTTATCCATATCCGAGTTCGCCCAGCTATCGCGAGCTTTGGGGCGAACCCGACGATCTTGCCTGGGAGCGAGCCCATGACCACTACCTCGCATCATTCCAGAAGTTCAGCGATATCCAGGAAAAGCGCCCGCGTCCTCTGGCGGAACTGGAGGCGGCATGTTGCGGACACTGAGGCCGCGCAAGCGCCGCATCCTGATGACCGTCGACGCCATGGGCGGAGTATGGCGCTATGCGCTTGACCTCGGCCGGGAACTGGTCAACGGCGGTGACAGCATCGTGTTCGCCGGCCTGGGGCCGCAACCATCCAGGCAACAGGCCGAGGAGGCGCAGTCTTTCGCGACACTCATCTGGCTTAATACGCCGCTGGATTGGATGACCCGTGACGCCGGCGATCTCGACGGCTTGCCGCGGGAATTGCGTGCGCCAATGCGTGACCACGGCATTGACCTCGTCCACCTCAACGCGCCGTCGCAAGCGGTGGGATTGGATGCGACCTGCCCAGTCATAGTGGTTTCGCATTCATGCGTGACGACATGGTTCCATTCGGTCAAGGGACAGGCGTTGGACAGCGCATGGAACTGGCAGAAAGAGCGCAACAGGCGCGGCTTCGACAGGGCGGACGCGGTGATTGCGCCGAGCCGTAGCCATGCCGCGTTGCTCGAGACATGCTATGGGTCAATCGCAGGCCTCCACGTCGTCGGAAATGCCGCACGCCCGGTCCCGAAAGCCGAAAACCGCCAGCCGGTCGTCTTCGCCGCCGCCCGCTGGTGGGACGAGGCAAAGAACGTTGTGGCGGTCGATCAGGCCGCCTCGTTGACGCAATGGCCCATCTTCACAGCCGGTTCGGTTCACGGCCCGAACGGCGAGCGTGCCACCATCAACCGAGCCGTTCCTCTCGGGGCGCTGCCGTATGACGAGGTGCGCTCCCTGATGGCCCGCGCCGGTATTTTCGTATCGCCATCGCTCTACGAACCGTTCGGTCTCGCGGCGCTGGAGGCGGCGATGTCGGGAACGCCCCTGGTGCTCTCGGACATCCCGACCTATCGCGAACTATGGGATAAGGCCGCGGTGTTCTTCGACGCGCGCGACGCGCATGATCTTGCCGCCTGCCTAAATCATCTGTCCAGCGATGCCGAACACAGGCGAGAGCTCGGCCAGGCAGCCCTTCGCCGCAGCCGCAGGTACACGCTGGCGAGGCAAGCAGCGGCCATGCGCGATCTCTACGAAAAGGCGGCGCTGGCCGTGGCGGAGCGCTGATCATGCGCTTCCTGTTCTACACCCACTCGCTCGTCTCAGACTGGAACCACGGCAATGCCCATTTCCTTCGGGGCGTTATGCGAGAATTGGTGGCGCGCCGGCATCAGGCCATCGCTCTGGAGCCGGCGGATGGTTGGAGCCGGTCGAACCTGCTGGCCGAGAAGGGATCCTACGCGATCGAACGTTTCCGCAAGGATTTCCCCGAATTGATGCCGGTGACCTATGATTCCGGGTTCGACCACGAAGCCTGGATCGCCGAGGCCGACGTGGTGATCGTCCACGAATGGACCGACCCGGAGCTTGTCGCTCGTATCGGCCGTGCCCGGGCCGGTGGCGGCAACTTCATCCTTCTGTTTCACGACACGCATCACCGGGCCGTGTCGGCCACCGAAGCAATCTCGGCACTCCGTCTGGAGCATTATGACGGCGTTCTCGCTTTTGGCGAAGCCTTGCGCGAGAGTTATCTGCGCGCCGGCTGGGGCAAGCGTGTCTTCACCTGGCATGAAGCGGCGGACGATCGGCTGTTCAAGCCGCACCCGGAAATCCACCGCACTTCCGATCTGGTCTGGATCGGAAACTGGGGCGACGACGAGCGGACCGCTGAACTCAAGGAGTTCCTGATCGAACCGGTCCGCGATCTCGGCCTTGAGGCCACTGTTCACGGTGTCCGCTATCCCAGGCCGGCACTTGCCGATCTGTCCGCCGCTGGGCTGCACTACGAAGGGTGGATCGCCAATGCCGACGTGCCGAAGGCGTTCGCCGCGCATCGTGTCACGGTGCACATTCCGCGGCGCCCCTATCGTGAAAGCCTGCCCGGTATTCCAACAATCCGCATGTTCGAGGCACTCGCCTGTGGCATTCCGCTGGTTTCAGCGCCCTGGTCCGATGTCGAGCAGCTTTTCAGACCCGGCATCGACTTCCTGTTTGCCGAGGATGGCACACAAATGCGGCTACGCCTTCAGGCGGTGTTGGCCGATTCCGATCTTGCGACCTCCCTGGTGAACTCGGGGCTCGAGACCATCCGCACCCGACACACCTGCCGCCACCGCGTCGACGAGTTGTTCGACGTGCTCTCGCAATGCGCGAACCGGCACACCGCCCACCCGACCGCCGCAAAGGAAGCCGCCGCATGAAGATCGCATTCTATGGATCGAGCCTTTTGTCGTCCTACTGGAATGGTGCCGCGACCTATTACCGTGGCTTGCTGAAGGCGCTTTCCCAACTGGGCTACGACATCACCTTCTATGAGCCCGACGTCTATGACCGGCAGAAGAACCGCGACATCGAGGCGCCGGACTGGTGCTCGGTCGTCGTCTACGAGGCGACCCGGCATGCTCTCATGCAGGTGGCGGCGCGTGCCGCCGAGGCCGACATCGTCGTCAAGGCGAGCGGCGTCGGCTTCGAGGACGAGGCGCTGCTGCGCGCCGTGCTCGACCACGCCCGCAGCGACGCGCTCATCGTCTTCTGGGATGTGGACGCGCCGGCCACGCTCGCCCAGCTACGCGACGAGCCGGACCATCCGCTCCATCATGCGCTGCAGGAAATCGACCTTGTGCTGACCTATGGCGGCGGCGACCCCGTGGTCTGGGCCTATCGTGCCATGGGTGCAAACGAGTGCGTGCCAATCTACAATGCGCTCGATCCCGAAACGCATCATCCGGTCGCCGGCAATGCGCGGTTTGCCTGCGATCTGGCGTTCCTCGGAAACAGGCTGCCGGATCGTGAAGCGCGTGTCGAATCGTTCTTCCTCGATCCTGCAAGCCAGTTGCCGAAACAACGTTTTCTCCTCGGCGGATCGGGCTGGGGCGACAAGCCGCTTCCCGCCAATGTCGGCTGGCTCGGCCATGTCGGCACCCGCGATCACAATGCCTTCAATGTCACGCCAAAGGCGGTGCTGAACATCAGCCGCGACAGCATGGCGGCGAACGGTTTTTCGCCGGCCACGCGTGTCTTCGAGGCGGCAGGCGCCGGCGCCTGTCTGATCACCGATGCCTGGCTGGGCGTCGAGCTGTTCCTGAAACCCGGCGAGGAGATCCTTGTGGCGCGAGACGGCGGCGACGTCGCGGAGATCATGCAGGCGCTGACCCCCGTTCGGGCAAAGGCAATCGGCCAGGCCGCGCTTCGCCGTGTTCTCGCCGACCATACCTATGCATTGCGCGCGGCCGTGGCCGATGCGGTCTTCAGACGGCATTTGACGCACGGCACCGTGGAGGCGGCCGAATGACCAAGAAACTGGACATCGTCTTTCTCGGCCTTTCGCTGTCCTCGTCCTGGGGAAACGGCCACGCCACCACTTTTCGAGGTCTGCTGAAAGGCCTTTGCGAACTCGGCCACCGCGTGACTTTCCTGGAGCGCGATGTGCCGTGGTACGCAAATCACCGCGATTTGCGCGATCCGGATTTCTGCGCCTTGCGCTACTACGAAACCGTACAGGAACTGCAGCGCGACTACGCCCGGTGCCTGCAACAGGCCGACGTCGTGGTCATCGGCTCTTTCGTGCCGGAAGGGCGCGCGGTGATCGACATCGTCGCTTCGCTTTGCAAAGGACAACTCTGCTTTTACGATATCGACACGCCGGTAACTCTGGCGAAGCTGTCGGCTGACGATTGCGACTACCTGAGCTGGCGCCAGATCCCCTACTTCGACATCTATTTCTCTTTTGCCGGCGGGCCGATGCTTGTCGATCTGACGCAAACCTTCGGCGCACGCCGCGCCGAACCGCTCTACTGTTCGGTCGATCCGGAACGGCATCACCGCACCGCCGATCCGATCCGCTGGGACCTCGGCTATCTCGGCACCTACAGCGCCGATCGGCAGGCTACGCTCGATGCGCTTCTGCTCGAGCCTGCACGGCGCATGCCGGACCGCCGTTTCGTCGTGGCCGGATCGCAATATCCCTCCGAGATCGACTGGCCCGATAATGTCGAGCGCATCGAACACTTGCCGCCGGCCGATCACGCCGCGTTCTATAGCCGTCAGCGCTACACGCTGAACGTCACACGCCATTCTATGATTGCAGCGGGATGGTCGCCCAGCGTGCGCCTTTTCGAAGCCGCCGCTTGCGGCACGCCGATCATCAGCGACCGCTGGCCAGGCCTCGACAGTTTCTTTCCCGCGTCGACCATCCACACAGCCAAGAAGCCGGACGAGGTCGTCGCGATCCTGTCCGGGGAGTCGGCTCATACACGTCTCGCCATGGCCGACCGGGCACGCGAACTCGTCCTTGCGTCCCACACCGGTGTGGCCAGGGCTCGCGAATTCGTCACGGCGCTTACGCAAAGGGGGCCGGTAGTCCTCGATCTCGATATCGGAAGTGCAGCATGACTGGCAGACAGGAGAAAATCGCGATGCGACAAACAAAAAAAGCGCAAGGGGCAAAGACGGTGCTTGTCGCCGGTGGCGCGGGCTTCCTCGGTTCGCATCTTTGCGAAGCATTGTTGCGCGATGGCTGGCGCGTGATCTGCGCCGACAATTTTCTCACCGGTCGCATGGATAATATCAACGCGATCATTGACCAGCCGGGTTTCCGGTTGATTGACCAGGATATCTGCCGTCCATTGGATCTTGGTGAGCCGGTGGATCGCATCTTCAACCTGGCATGCGCCGCCTCGCCGCCGCGTTATCAGGCCGATCCGATCCACACCACGCGAACTTGCGTCATCGGAACGCTGAACCTGCTCGAACTCGCAGCCCGCAACGATGCCCGATTGCTGCAGGCTTCCACGAGCGAAGTGTATGGCGATCCGGAACAACATCCGCAGAGGGAAGATTATGTCGGCCATGTGAACTGCACCGGCCCACGCGCCTGCTATGACGAGGGCAAGCGCACGGCCGAGACACTTTGCTTCGATTATCTCCGAGCCGGCAAGGCCGACGTTCGTGTCGCGCGCATCTTCAACACCTACGGGCCGAGAATGGATCCGGCGGACGGTCGCATCGTCTCGAACCTGATCATGCAGGCGCTGGAGAAGCGCCCGCTGACGATCTTCGGCGACGGCATGCAGACCAGATCCTTCTGCTACGTCTCCGATCTGATCGATGGATTGAGGCGCCTGATGGATATCGATCCCAATCCGGGCAAGCCGATCAATCTGGGCAATCCCGGCGAGTTCACCATTGTGCGACTGGCGGCATTGGTGAAGGCGATGACCGGCACCAAGTCGGATATGACCTTTCTGCCGCTGCCGCAGGACGACCCTCGACGCAGGCAGCCCGACATCTCGCGCGCAAAAGCGCTGCTCGGTTGGACACCGAAAGTACCTCTCGACGAGGGGCTTGCGCGGACAATCAGCTATTTCGCCACGATTGAAGGCGGTCCGATCGGCAACCAAATAGCAGATCGCACCACAAGGGCGAGGCCCACGCCAGGCGGGCTGCAGAACCTGCCTGCCTAACGGCGGGCCGCAGCCGTGTCGACATCCTGCGGAACATCCGCTCAAGTTTGTGGTTGGGCGAGAGGACCAGACATGGAGGAGTCCTCATGCAACCCAAGCGATCCACAGCCGATATCGACAAGATGGCGCAACGGGAGACGGCTGCCTATTTGCGGCGAGCTTCGATCACCTATCTGGAGTGCTGCATCAGCCTGATGATGACGCATCTGCAGCGCGAAGAAGTGGCTACTATTCTCGAGCAGGAAGCAGACATGCTGCGACGACTGGATTGACGGGCCCTGTCATGCGTCGGTCTCGGCCAGGAAGCGTGTCAGACCCGCCTTATACCGGTTTGCCATCTTCGCCAGCCTGGCTTTTTCCGCTCCACTCTCTGATTGGGCAGCCATGCTCCACAACCCCAGTTGAAATGCCAGATAGCAAGGTTCGAAATAGCCGATTAGCCCGGCGTCGACGTGGTCGCGCATTCCGCCGATCAACGTCGCAGCTTCGCTCTGCGACAAACCATACTCGACGCAAGCGCCGGCAATGTCCCACTCTATCGGCTGGCAGCCGATCAGATCGTGTCCCCGGCAATGGTCGACAGCATCGGTCTTGACGAGCGTGCCATCGGAACCGACCAGAAACTCCCAGGGATGAAGCCTGCCGTCGATCTCGACCCGTTCCGGCACGTGCGCGGGAGCCTGCTTCGACAACCAGGTCCGCAGTCCCGCCGCCTGGTTTTCGCCCAAAGCCTCGGAAACATTGTGAACGGCCATCTGCCCAAGGGCAGGCAATGACGCACCTGGTTCGCGGGTTCGCAGATGGGTCGCCCGCCAGGCCAGGTAGCGTGTGAGCTCCGCGACAAGTCTCTGCCTGGGCAGCGGCAGCTGATCCATCGTGGTGCCGTCGGTCCACCGTTCGACCAAAAAACCGTGGCAGAGGCCGACGACTTGCGGTCCGAGTCCGGCCTGATGCAACATCTTGGCGGCGCGTGTCTTACGCAGCCCGGTTTCGCCAAGGCCGACAAATTTGACATGCCAGCGATCTTGACCCGCGGAGGCCAGGAACTTTCGCCGTTCGGTGCCGCGTGCGCTCGGTGGCCAGAGCTTTTCGCCGGCGTAGTGAAAGGTCCGCCACGCGCCGCCAGATATTTCGGTCAAACGCACTTCCGGTCTGCCGACCGCCTCGGCCACCCAATCGCGCAGCGTTGGAATTCGCGAGCTTTCGTGGAAAGTGCGTTCAAACGTCATCGCCACGTGTTTGCGGCAGCGCATCCATGTCTCCCGAATGTCCTGCGACGCTTCGGCCCCCGGCTCGCCCGAGTGGCTGGGGAACAGGTGAATGCGGCCTGTTTCGATCCCCAGCTCCCGCAGCCAGGTGACGACGGCGTGGATCGAACTTCCCGACAGGCCGGGACCTTCGTCGACGACAGCGAAACGAGCCGACGGCTTGTTTCTCCAGACAGCGATCAGCCGTGGATCGGCCTCGACGTGCCGACGGAAAGGATGGCCGACCGGACGCAGGCTGATTGGCGCCGGCGCACCGAGCGCGGCGGCCACCATGGCCGCAAGCCCCAGGCCGATGCCGCGGATGCCGATCACGCATGTGTTCGCATCGAGACCTGATTCCTGCGCCGCGCCCAGATAGCTTTCGGGATAAAGCGCATAATGCGCGTAACCCTCGGCCGATCCGGTCAAAATCTCCGCCTCGCAATCGAGCGCGTCGAGCATCTGGAGCAGTCGCGGGTCGATGCCACCGCAGACGGCGAAACCGCTTCGCCACGACTCCGCCACCTCTGCCGCGAGTTCGACCAGCAACCTGGCGCCTCGCTGTCGCGAAGGCGAATTGGTGTCGACGCCCCGGGCCTTGAATTCGGCATCGGCGAGCCCCCGAACCAGTTCCGACACGATGACGAAGAGCTCGACCAGAGCAACATGGCGCTGGATGCCGCGAGACATGCGACCGAGGTTTTGGGCCAGTTCAATCGTGGCCTCTTGAAGCTGTTGCGCACTCTCGCTCCGCTTGTGGTCGCCGTAGACGATCATCGATCGATTTCCTCTGCTTGCCGTGCGGGCAACGCGGCGGCTGCAGCTTCGATCCATGCTGCCCCATGCAATCTTTCGGCCAGTCCCGCAATTTTTCCGCGGCCCGAGGAACATTCCGGCGCGATGGCGGTTCGGCGCAAGGAACTTACCTTTGAGCAGCATAGGACGGCGGTTTCGTGGGATCGAAAAAGGTTCGTGTTGGTATCGCCGGAGTCGGCAATTGCGCATCCTCTCTGGTGCAGGGCCTCTCCTATTATCGTCACGCAAAAAGCAACGAACCGATCCCGGGCCTGATGCATGCCGATCTCGGCGGCTATCACGTCGACGACATCGAAATTGTCTGTGCGTTCGATGTCGCCAAAAGCAAAGTTGGCCGCGACGTCGCGGAGGCGATCTACGCCGCCCCGAACAACACGTTCCGCTTTGCCGACGCACCGACGACCGGCGTTCGCGTCGAGCGTGGGCCGACGCTTGACGGGATCGGCAAATATCTGCGCGACGAGATCGAAGAGGCACCCGAACCGGTTGCCAATGTCAGCGATATCCTTCGCGACAGAGGAGCCGATGTGCTGGTCTCCTACCTGCCGGTAGGTTCGGAGGAGGCTACGCGCTTCTATGCCGAATGCGCGCTCGAGGCTGGCTGCGCCTTCGTCAATTGCATACCCGTTTTCATCGCTTCGCGTCCAGAATGGCGCCGGCGCTTCGAGCAACGCGGGCTGCCGCTGGTCGGCGACGACATCAAGAGCCAGGTCGGCGCGACAATCGTGCACCGGCTGCTGGCCAATCTCTTTCGCGAGCGCGGCGTGCGAATCGATCGGACCTATCAGCTGAATTTCGGCGGCAACACCGATTTTCTCAACATGCTGGAACGCGAGCGGCTGGAATCGAAGAAGATCTCCAAGACGCAGTCGGTGACCAGCCAGCTCGATGTTCCCCTCGAGCCGGGCAACATTCATGTCGGACCGAGCGACCATGTGCCTTGGCTCACCGACCGAAAATGGGCCTACATCCGTGTCGAAGGAACAACCTTCGGCGGCGTGCCGCTGAATGCCGAGCTCAAGCTGGAAGTGTGGGATTCGCCCAATTCAGCCGGCGTGGTGATCGATGCGGTGCGCTGCGCCAAGCTGGCGCTCGATCGGGGCATCGCCGGCGCGCTGACCGGTCCTTGCAGCTATTTCATGAAATCGCCTCCCGAACAGTTCACCGACGTCGAGGCCCGCCAGCGCACGCTCGCTTTCATCGACGGCAAAGACGAGCCTTTGCTGGATGCCGCGGAATGACGACGACGTTCTTCTTGGTCCGCCATGCAGCGCACGACAATGTCGGCTCCTATCTTGCAGGGCGCATGGCCGGCGTTTGCCTTGGCGAAGCCGGCAAGGCTCAAGCCGTACATCTTGGCGGCCGCATGGCCCGAGAGACGATTGCCGCCATCCTTTGCAGCCCGCGCGAGCGCACGCAGGAGACGGCGGTGCCCATCGCGCTCGCTTGCGGTGTCGGTGAAATCGCGATCTGCGCCGAACTCGACGAGATCGACTTCGGTGACTGGTCGGGAAAGACTTTCGACGAATTGAACGGCGATGCCGGTTGGCGCGCTTGGAACGACCAGCGGCAGGAGGCCAGGACGCCCAGCGGCGAGACCATGCTTGATGTCCAGCAGCGCATCGTCTCGCTGATGAACGGCGTCCGCGAACTGCATCAGAACCAATGCGTCGCGCTGATCAGCCACGCCGATGTGATCAAGGCCGCCGTCTGCAAGGTGCTCGGCTTGCCGGTCGGCGACTGCTTTCGCTTCGACATCGATCCAGCCTCGATCACGACGATCGTATGGGGCGACTGGGGCTCGAAGCTCCTGCGATTGAATGAAGCGGCCTGACGAGGAGATGCCTGATGAGGATGGTCATTTTCGGTCTCACCGTCACGTCTTCATGGGGGAACGGCCATGCCACGCTGTGGCGCGGGCTGATCCGCGCCCTCGCCCGGCTGGGCTGGTCCATCACCTTTTTCGAACGCGACACTCCCTATTACGCCGGGACCCGCGATCTGGATCAGCTCGACGGCGGCAATGTCGTCATCTATCCGGACTGGGAGGACATCCGCCGCGTCGCGGAGCGGGCGATGAAGCAGGCGGATGTCGTGGTCGTCACGTCCTACTGTCCCGACGCTGTTGAAGCTTCCCGCTTGGCGCAGCAGGCAAGTCGCGGACTGCGGGTCTTCTACGATCTAGACACCCCCGTCACGCTGGCCCGCGTCGAGCAAGGGGAGCGTCCGCCTTATTTCGGACCTGAGGGCCTTGCCGACTACGACCTCGTCCTGAGTTACACCGGGGGCTCGGCGATCGAGGCGCTGAAGACGGTCCTGGGTGCGCGCCACGTGATGCCGCTCTACGGGCACGTCGATCCGGACCGACACCGGCCGGCACAGAAGCGGGCCGAATTCGCCGGTGATCTGTCCTATCTCGGGACCTACGCGGCAGATCGCCAAGCAGGCGTCGAAAAGCTGCTGGTCCGCCCGGCCGCACGCCTGCCCGATCAGCGCTTCATCATCGGCGGCGCGCAATATCCGCAGGAATTCCCGTGGAGCGACAACATCTTCTTCGTCAGGCATCTGCCGCCCGCCGACCATCCGGCGTTCTTCTCGTCATCGCGGCTGACGCTTAACGTCACCCGGGAAGCGATGGCGCAAAAAGGCTGGTGCCCGTCGGGACGGCTCTTCGAAGCGGCCGCGTGTGGGGCCGCCATTGTCACCGACGTATGGCCGGGGCTCGCGGAATTCTTCGAACCCGGCCGCGAAGTCCTGCTGGCGCACGACACGGATGACGTGGTCGCGGCATTGCAACTTCCGGAGTTCGAACTCGACGCCATCCGAAGGCGTGCCCGCGAGCGGGTCTTGAGCGAGCACACTTCCGCGAAGCGTGCAGCGGAGCTGGATGGAATCCTGGCCGATGCCGCACGAGATCCGGTCGGCGAACCGATGAAGGAAGCAGTCTGATGTTGGGCATCGTGCCCGCTGCCGGACGCGGCAGCCGCATTCAACCGCTCGGCTTCTCGAAAGAGCTGCTGCCGGTTGGCAGCCGGCTCGACGGCCAGACCGAACGTCCCTGCGCCGTAAGCGAGTATCTGGTGCGGCGCATGGTCCAGGCCGGCGTCGACAAGATCTGCTTCATCATCGGGTCGGGCAAATCCGATATCCTCGAATATTATGCCGCGGGCTACGGCGACGCGGCGGCACTCTTCGTGGTGCAGCCCCAACCCGTCGGACTCTGCGATGCGATTTTCCGAGCAGCGCCGCTCGTCGCGCCCGACGAGGTGGTCCTGGTCGGTCTTCCTGATACGATCTGGTTTCCGGAGGACGGTTTCTGTCAGTTGCCTGACGATCAGCTTTCATTTCTGCTCTTCCCGGTGGATAGCCCGGAATTCTTCGACGCCGTCGTTACCGATGATGACGAGCGGGTGATCGAAATCCAGGTCAAGCGACAGGATGCCTCGACAAACTGGGTTTGGGGGGCGTTCAAGATGCCCGGCCATATCCTGCACCGGCTTGCGGCACTCTGGCGCGAGCGGGATGGCGGTGATGAATATATCGGCACATTGATCAACGCCTACCTTGCGGCCGGGGGTGTAGCCTATGGCCTCAAGGCCGGGTCCGCTTATGTCGATGTCGGCACGTTCAACGGCTATCGAACCGCCCTGCGGCTGCTTGAAACCGGCGTCCCGCCAGCTCATCACCAGCCTGCCACGATCATGCCCGGCGCGCTTTCGCATGTACCCGTCGTTCCGGGCGAAGGAGCTTGACCATGTTGCATTCCCATGCCGAAATCCGCCGACGCATCGACGCGCTCGGGCCGTGGTTCCACAACATGGAACTTGCCGGCGTCGAGACCGCGCCCGATCACTTTCTGGGCAATTACCCGCTGATCAAATGGCGCAAATTCGCCGATGCCATACCCGCCGATCTGGCCGGCAAGACCGTGCTGGATATCGGGTGCAACGCCGGCTTCTATTCGATCGAGATGAAACGGCGCGGCGCCGCCCGTGTCCTCGGCATCGATTTCGACGAGGCCTATCTGGCGCAGGCACGCTTTGCCGCCGAGATCGCGGACTGCGACATCGAATTTCAGAAACTGTCGGTCTACGATGTTGGTGCCCTGCGCGAGACGTTCGATGTGGTGCTGTTCATGGGGGTGCTTTACCATTTGCGCCATCCCCTGCTCGCGCTCGACCTGATCCGCGAGCACGTCGCAGGCGACCTGATGATCTTTCAGTCCATGCAACGCGGCAGCGCGGACCTGCCCGAGCTGGAAGAGAACTATCATTTCTGGACACATGATTTGTTCGACCGGCCGGATTTTCCCAAGCTGCATTTCATCGAACACCGCTACGCCGACGACCCGACCAACTGGTGGATCCCGAACCGGGCTTGCACCGAAGCAATGCTGCGCAGCGCCGGTTTCGAGATCGTTCTACATCCCGAGCAGGAGGTCTATTTCTGCCGTGCCGCCGGCGACCCGGCCGGCGGCGGCGCGATTTACCCGTCGAAAGGAAAGTTCCATGATTGAAGCCGCGATGATCTGGAACGAGCCTAACAACAAATCGCATTGGGATCCGGAACTCGATCCCGATTGGAGCCGCTTTGCCAAGATGGCAATCCTGTCGGCGGACGCGATCGAATCCGAGAACTCGGCTTTGACAAAAGTGCTTGGCGGCATCTCGCCGATAGATCCCGGCTTTATCACGCGCATGAAGGAATACGGCGTGCTGGGCCATGTCGACGCCGTCGCGGTGCACGGCTTTCCTCTCGACTGGAACCTGTGGCAAATCCAGGAATGGCCGCAGAAGATCGGTGAGATCGCGACCGTCACCGATCTTCCAATCTGGGTCAGCGAGGTCGGCGTGTCGACCTTCGGAGCCGAGGAAGTACAGGTCTGGGGGCTCAAGCGCACCGCCGAATTGCTGCTCGGTAACGCACCGCGCATCCAGTGGTACAGCCTCTATGACCTTCCGCGTGAATGGGAGGCAACGACGCGGCATCGCGAAGCGGAGGGATCCTCCTATTATCGTCATTTCCACATGGGGTTGTTGCGCCAGGACGGCACGCCGAAGCCGGCCCTGGAGGAATTCCTGCGCTACACACCCGCGTTGGGGCTGGTGCAGTGGTTTCATTTCGAGGACCCGCGACTGGACGATGCGGTCGCCTGGATGAAGCGGCTCGGCGTCACCAACTTGCGCACGGGGTTGTCCTGGGCCGACAGCTTCAGGCCGAATGCGTTGGAGTGGTTCGATCGACAGATGGAAGCACTTGCCGATTTCGAAGTCACGGTCACCTTCTGCTTCACGCCTGAACATCGCGGAATGATGCCTCACCACACCAGCCCCCCGTTGGTGCCCGAGGAATTCGCCGAGTTCTGCGCAACGATGGTCCGCCGCTACGCGCCCGGCATGACGACCGCCTCACGCCCGGCGCAACGGATCTCGGCTGCGTGAGGCTCTCATGCGACCCGGTCCACGATCATTGGATGTCCTGACCGAAGTCGAAGCTCACGCATCCGACATCAATCCACTGCCCTTGGGGTTCGGCTGGCCATGACGCTCACCGTCCTCAATGTCGCCTATCCCCTTGCGCCCGTCGGACCGGATGCGGTCGGGGGTGCCGAACAGGTGCTGTCGATGCTTGATCGGGCACTGGTCGGCGCGGGTCATCGGTCCATCGTCGTCGGCTGCCGGGGCTCCAGCGCGAGCGGCACCCTTGTGGAGACACCTTCTGAAAACGGCGTGCTCGACGAGGCCGCCAAGAGCCGCGCGCAGCAGGCTCATCGCGCCGCGATCGCTGCCGCCCGCGCCAGTTGGCCGATCGATGTCGTTCATCTGCACGGCATCGATTTCGATGCCTATCTGCCAAGCGATGGCCCGACCTTGGTGACCCTTCACCTGCCACTGGACTGGTATCGGGCGGAGGCACTGCGCCCGACGCGCGACGACCTGTGGCTTCATGCGGTTTCGGCCGCCCAGCAGCAAACCGCGCCACCAGACGCCAGACTGGCCGCGCCAATTCCGAATGGCGTCGATATAGACGCGCTGAACCTGTTGCAGCCGAAGCGCGACTTTGCGCTGGTTCTCAGCCGGATCTGCCCGGAAAAGGGCATTCACCTGGCGCTGGACGCAGCCAAGCAAGCAGGTGTGCCGCTGGTTATCGGCGGCAAGGTTTATTCCTATGAAATACACACGCAGTACTTTCGTGACGAGGTCCAACCTCGCCTCGATGGCCGCCGTCGCTTCCTTGGTCCGCTCGGTTTCACTGCCAAACGGCGCTTTCTCAACGCTGCGCGCTGTCTGATCATTCCAAGCCTTGCCGCCGAGACCAGCTCACTTGTCGCCATGGAGGCGCTGGCCTGCGGCACACCGGTGGTCGCCTTTCCGAATGGTGCGCTTCCCGATGTCATCGAGCACGGCAAGACCGGGTTTCTCGTCGATACGATCGACGAGATGGCGCAGGCCATCGTTGCGGCGTCCAGCCTGGACGCCGAGACATGCCGGGCCGAGGCGCGGCGGCGCTTTTCGCTGGAACGAATGATCTCGTCTTACATGAACGCTTATCAAGCGCTGGCACGACTTGGCACCGATGCCGGGCACCTCGCCGCCACACCGTGAGCGAGCTTGTGTTGCGCAGCGAGATCATCGATGACCCGGCGCAATTCGATGCGCTGGCGCCGCATTGGTGGAAACTGTGGGGGCAGAGCACCTCAGCGACGCCGTTTCAATCTCCGGCCTGGCTGGTGCCATGGTGGCGCACATTCGCGCCCGGCGACCTGGCGACGGTCGCGGTCTGGCGCGGAGGCGACCTGATAGGGCTGGCGCCGCTCTATCTCGAGCACGGGAACACCGGCTCGAAACTGCTCCCGGTCGGCATTTCGCTCAGCGACTATCTGGACATCCTGTGCGCCCCCGGCATCGAGGCTCGGGTCCTCGCCCTCATTGTGGAAAAGATCCTCTCGATCGGCTGGTCGCAATGGATCCTGCCGGATTTGCCTGAAGGCGGTGCCGGTCTTGCGATTGCGCATCCCGATCTGAAGGCGGGGCTGCCGACCACCCATGGCCCTTGCCCTGTGCTCGCCATCGCCGGCGACGAAACCCTTGCGGGCTGTGTCCCCTCCCGGCGCAGGCGCCAATTGCGACGGGCGTTCCAAGCCGCATCCAGACGCGGCCGGATCGCGTTGTCGTCGGCAGGCGGCAATCCTCAAACGTTCCTCGATCAACTGATCCGCCTGCATGAAGCGCGCTGGGCCGGACATGGAGGCGGCGTGTTGGCCGACGTCGCGGTCGAGCACTTCCACAGGCGCTCACTTCCCTTGCTCGACGCTCACGGACTGGTTCGATGCTGGCTGTTCGCGATCGACGGCAGGACCGTCGGCGCCTATTACGGCTTCCACCATCGCGGTCGTGCCTATGCCTATCTCGGGGGCTTCGAACCTGCCTATGCCGATGAGAGTCCGGGCGCGATCCTGATCGGCCACGCGATCGCGGAGTCGATCCGCGAAGGTGCGCGCGAGTTCGATTTCCTGCGCGGTCAGGAGGCCTACAAATATACCTGGGGTGCCGTCGACAGGTGGACGATGCGCCGGGTCTGGACGCGGAGTTGATACCTTGACTGCAACCAGGCCAAAAAAATCCGCACAGCGCCAGACAGCAATCAGGTCGGCCGTCGAAGACTGCATGGCGGATGGTGTTTGCGCGGAAGCCGTCGTCGCCCGGCTGGCGCTTCATCTGCCGACGGCGGTGGACGCGGCGGAACTGGCGGAGATCGCGCGGGATATGGTTCCCTTGGATTCGCGAGACGCAGAAAGGCTGCAAGAGGTAGCCGGGCTGCTTCGCCGCAAACCAGGCGTCTTTGCTACGTTGCGAGCGACAGGCGCCGCCGTTCGGCACGCACGCGACGACGAAGAGACGGATGCCGCCGTCGTCATGCGGCTGGCTTCGAGTTTCGATACGGCAGCAGCGATTTCGGAGATAGCAAGTGTCCAGCTCGCATCCCTCGGCGATGAGGATAGGCTGTCAACCACGACAGAGGAAGTCGCTGCATGGCTCAAAGAGCAGGACTTCACCGGAACCGGGCGGAATATCCTGGACATCGGCTGCGGCATCGGCCGTTTCGAGCTTGCGCTTTCCAAATCCTTCAACCGGATGGTTGGCATCGATATATCCTCGCGGATGATCTCCATCGCCTCGGAGCGGTGTGCCGCGCTGGGCAACGTAGACTTGCGGCAAACCTCCGGTCTCGATTTGACCGAATTCGACGATAGCAGTTTCGATTGCGTGCTGGCGGTTGACAGCTTTCCTTATCTGGTTCTGGCCGGCATGGCCGAGCGGCATTTCGATGAGATCGCACGCGTTCTGAAACGGCGGGGCTGGCTGGCCCTGCTGAACTATTCCTATCGCGGATCGCTTTTTTTGGACCGCGCCGATGTCAGCCGTCTGGCGGAAGCTCACCAATTGCGGGTTGTCATCAATGGCGAGAAGCCGTTTCGGTCATGGGATGGCGACGCCTTCCTGCTTGCTCGTGGCGACGGAACATTACCGCGCGCCGCCAGTTCGGGCGTCGAACCAGAGGCACTTGAAAGTGCCACCAATCCGAAGGAGGACATCATGGCATCCGGCCGCAAAAAACATTCCGGCCTCGGCAGCCAAGGCAAGGGCACCGGTGCCGGCGCAATAACCAACGACCAAGGACAAGATCGAGGAAAACGCGGTTCTGTCCAATCGTGACATGAAGCAGCATAGCGATGAGCGCGGACTGGACGGCAATCGAATCAAGTCCGACCAATATCAGGATCACGTCGCGAACCAATTGCCGAAGGATTGAGCGCCGTGACGCCGCATTCCTGGCCCGCCGCGATGCGAGGCCAGAGAAATAAACATGTGCAAGGGTCGCCGGCAACCCTGCAGGCGGTGGACATCGCCTTGTAATGTCGAGCATTTGTCACCACACTAGCGCCAAGGGACCGCTTTATATCAAGGGAATATGATGTCTCGTTCGAGCGACGATCCCGTGGACCCGCATGTGGGCTTGGCGATGGATCAGGAGATTACGTCTCTCCTGTCTGCTATAGAGCAGGAAAAGATTCCGGACCGGCTGACCAAGCTGGCGATAGAATTGCAAAACGCGCTTGTCGAGAGGCGTCGGCGTGACGTGAAGAACTGATTATCCGCGGCTGTCACCCTCGACATCGAGTTGACCATCCGACAGATGATTTCGTCTTTCAATCAATGTCTGGAGCGAACTCTCCCCAAGCAACTCGAGAATATTGGCGCGGGCACGGTTCAGCCGACTTTTGACCGTCCCTACTGCGCAGCCGCATATCTCGGCCGTTTCCTCATAGCTCACTCCCAGAACGCCGATCAGCATCAGAACCTCGCGTTGGTGTTCGGGTAGCTTTTGAATGGCGCCATGGACTTCCTTGCTCTGAACGCTCCATTCCTGGGTGGCTTCCGAAATCGGCCTGGAAGACGCACAGTCGAGCAGGCCCGGCGCTTCCCGGGCAGCAATCTTGATCCGGGTGTAGTAAGTGTTGCGCATGATGGTGAAGAGCCACGACTTCATGCGTGTGCCGGGTTCGAACTTGTCGATGTTTGCCAGCCCCTTGGTCAACGTCTCCTGCACGAGGTCGTCGGCATCGTCGGGAACGCGGCAGAAGGTACGCGCGAAAGCCCGCAGCGCGGGGATGAGCTCAACGATGGAAACTTCATTGGTTTCCTTATCAGCCAGAATGTAGCCTCCGGATGACAATGTTCCAGCTCCTAGAAAGAATGTACGAACGCAGCCCCAGCTAAATGCATGGAACTTTGGTTCGTTCCTCGTGCTTGAGACAACTCTTCAGAATTCGTGAAGGCGGTCTTCAGAATTGGTGCAGGCGGAATATCTCACCAATCGGCCGGTAGCATCGCTGCAACGGCGACGGTTCCTTCGACCATGCATGCGTGCCGCTCCCGTTCTTTTATGGGAACAAAGCCGCGCACCGGCAGTTTGACGCCCTGAGCACTTCAACCTTCCGGCATCAATCGAGGATCTGTCATGGCCAAATCCGCCCGTCGCTCCGCTCGCCAATCGGCAAGTGGACTGGAACCGGACAGCGCGCGCGGAAACGGCGGGGAATTACACCAGATCGCCGGAGGTGAGACGCCCACTCTGACCACCGCGCTCGGAACACCCGTCTCCGATGATCAAAATACACTGCGGATCGGGGAACGCGGACCGTCGCTGATCGAGGACTCTCATTTTCGCGAGAAGATTTTCCACTTCGACCACGAAAGAATCCCGGAAAGGGTCGTCCATGCCCGCGGCTACGGCGCGCATGGTTACTTCGAGACCTACGAGTCACTGGCCCAATACACACGTGCCGATATTTTCCAGAGAGCCGGCGAAAAAACACCGGCTTTCGTGCGGTTCTCGACGGTTGCCGGCAACAAGGGCTCGTTCGATCTCGCCCGCGACGTGCGCGGCTTTGCGGTCAAGCTCTACACGAAGGAAGGCAATTGGGATCTGGTCGGCAACAACATTCCGGTCTTCTTCATCCAGGACGCAATCAAGTTTCCCGATCTCATCCATGCCGCCAAACAGGAGCCGGACCGGGCCTTCCCTCAAGCCCAGACCGCGCACGACAATTTCTGGGACTTCATCAGCCTGATGCCGGAATCGATGCACATGGTGATGTGGATCATGTCGGATCGCGCGATCCCGCGCTCCTTCCGCTTCATGCAGGGCTTTGGTGTGCACACGTTCCGCCTCGTCAACGCGAAGGACGAATCCACCTTCGTCAAATTCATCTGGAAGCCAAAGCTCGGCATGCAATCGGTGGTCTGGAACGAAGCGGTCAAGATCAATGGCGCCGATCCCGACTTTCATCGTCGCGATCTGTGGGACGCCATCCAGTCCGGCAATTTCCCGGAATGGGAGTTGACGGTACAACTGTTTGATCAAGATTTCGCCGATAGCTTCGACTTCGACATTCTGGACCCGACAAAGATCATTCCGGAAGAGGTACTCGAACCAATCCCGGTCGGGCGGCTGGTGCTCGACCGCATGCCGGATAATTTCTTCGCGGAGACCGAGCAGGTTGCCTTCATGACGCAGAATGTGCCGCCCGGAATCGACTTCTCCAACGATCCGCTTCTGCAGGGCCGCAACTTCTCCTACCTCGACACCCAATTGAAACGGCTAGGCAGCCCGAACTTTACCCATCTCCCGATAAACGCGCCGAAGTGCCCGTTCGCCCATTTTCAACAGGATGGGCACATGGCCATGCGCAATCCGGTCGGCCGCGCCAACTACGAGCCGAATTCATGGGGGCTCGGGCCGCGCGAGGATCCGCAACGCGGCTTCCGTTCCTTCGCCGATGCCGAAGAAGGGCAGAAGGTGCGCCTGCGCGCGGAAAGCTTCGCCGATCACTACAGCCAAGCCCGGCAATTTTTCAACAGCCAGACACCACCGGAGCAACGCCACATCGCCATGGCGCTGACGTTCGAATTAAGCAAGGTCCAAGCACCAGCGATCCGGGAACGCATGGTGGCGCATCTGCTGAACATCGACGAAACCCTGGCGACCACCGTCGCCGACAAGCTCGGCATTCGCAACATGCCCGAACCCGCGGAGGCAGCCGTTCCGACGCGCGACGACCTGCCGCCGTCGCCGGCGCTTAGCATCATCGAAAACGGACCCGATAGTTTCAAAGGCCGCAAAGTCGGTGTCCTGCTTGGCAATGGAGCCGACATCGCGCTGTTCGAAGAACTCCGTTCCGCGATCGAAGCGGAAGGGGCGGTGCTGGAGGTGGTTGCGCCCAAGGTGGGCGGCGTCGAGGCGGCTGACGGCACTCACATCGAGGCCAGGCACATGATCGACGGCGGTCCATCTGTGTTGTTCGACGCGGTGGTGCTGCTCCTCTCCGAGGAAGCAGCCGAGATGCTGGTCAACGAGGCAGCCGCGAAAGACTTCGTGTCCGATGCCTTTGCGCATTGCAAATTCATCGGCTTCACACCGGGAGCCCAACCTCTCCTGGCCAAGGCGGGCGTAGCTCCCGATGCCGATGAGGGGCTGATCGAGCTTGGTACCGCAGGTTCCGTGAAGACGTTTATAGAGGCGTGCCGCAAACTGCGGCTGTGGGCACGGGAGACCGCCGTCAAGCTTTGATGCGGAGAGCAATGCGTTGTCACACCGGCGCATGGCTGCAAGGCCCGGTATGCAGCCATGCCCAGGCCCTATGGTTGGCGGGCCTCTCTGGCGGCCTGTTCTCGCTGCCGTCCCAGGACCTCGTCGGTCCCGACCAGCTTCTTTGCTCCGCCTGGAATTGCTGTGGACACCACCGCGGGCGGGTCGCTTGCCGGAAAAGAATCCTCCAACCCTGCCTGCAGTTGATCCTCGAGCGTCTGCGGTTCTTCGGAGCGGCCGGGCGTCCTGCGTGTATCTATCTTCTCCAGCGGCTGTTTCTTCTTTGGCGATTCATTGGCTTCCCGGATCAAGGCATAAAGCTGCTCGATCGCGAATTCCTTGATCGTTTCGATGTCGGACCGATCGTCCTGCGTCGCCTCTATCTGGTCGACCATGGCCTTCTCGAACCGCCCAAGGCTTTCACCGCCGCAGGCGTGGGATAGGCGCAGCAATGCCTCGTGCAGCATCATCGGGGTGAAGTAAGCCGACGCTTCAAGCCTGAGTTGTCGCAGACGATCCGGAGTGGCAGCCTGGAATTTTGACATGGACGGTGTCCTTTCTCTCACGAGCGTGTCAACGACAGTTGATCGCCGATGTTCCACCACGCCTGAACATACTTGATGTCCAGCGACCTACCGGAACCAGCTTACCGCCCTCTGGAGTAGTCCATTATCTGCGTGACTGGTCATGAGAAGCCGGTTCTCCTGCAAGGGGCCCGACGACGCCTCCAACATGTCACGATTTCTTGTGATGAAGGAACCAACTCGGGATTGACCGGTTCGGACGTCATCCACCGGAGCAATCCTGACATGGCAAATGCAGCAGAAATTCTCGTCGATACACTCATCGCCTGGAACGTCGAGGTGGTGTTCGGCTTGCCAGGAGACGGCATAAACGGCGTCATGGAGGCGCTGCGCACCCGCCAGGACAAAATTGCCTTCGTGCAGGTCCGGCACGAAGAGTCGGCCGCCTTCATGGCATGCGCCTACGCCAAATGGACAGGAAAGCTAGGCGTCTGCCTGGCGACCTCAGGTCCCGGCGGAACGCATCTTCTGACCGGCCTTTATGATGCCAAGCTCGATCAAGCTCCGGTGCTTGCGATCACTGGCATGCAGTTCCACGATCTCATCGAGACGTTCACGCAACAGGACGTCGATCTGACGCGCGTGTTCAACGATGTCTCCGTCTACAATGCCCATGTCTCCGATGCCGCGCATATGGAAAACGTCGCCAGCCTCGCCTGCCGAACCGCACTGGCGCGCAAGGGCGTCGCCCACCTTTCGATTGCAAGTGACGTCCAGGAGCAAGAGGGCGATCCCTCCAAGCGCAGCCAGCGCAATCGCCCGGCGCACACGCCGCAGCAAATGTTCGTCGGCCACAGCATGCCGCTGGACGCCGAACTCGACGAAGCAGCCGCCATTCTGAATAATGCCTCGCGAGTGACGATCCTGGCGGGACGCGGCGCTATCGGCGCGACCGCCGAGCTTGACCATACGGCGCGCCTGTTGCGGGCACCTGTCGCCAAGGCGTTACTGGGCAAGGCGGTGCTACCCGACGACCATCCTCACACGACGGGTGGGATAGGCATCCTCGGAACCCTGGCTTCACAAGAAGCGATGGAAACCTGCGACGCGGTGCTGATCGTCGGTTCCACCTTCCCCTATATCGAATACTACCCGAAGCCCGGCCAGGCCCGTGGCGTCCAGATCGACTGCGATGCGCAACGGATCGGCCTGCGCTTTCCGGTCGAGGCCGGTCTTGTCGGCGACGCTGCCGAGACATTGCGCGCGCTCAATCAACGTCTGACGCAGAAGCCATCCGGTGAATTCCTGCAGCGCTCCCAGGAAACCATGAGGAAATGGCGCGAGATGATGAGACAATCGGAAGACGCGCAGGCGCAACCGTTGAAACCGCAAACGATTGCCCGTGCGTTCGGACAAAGACTGGCCGGCGACACCGTGCTGGCCACCGACTCCGGTCAGAACACGGAACTTGCCGCCCGCCATGTCGATCTTCGCAGCGGCCAGGCATTTGGCGTATCCGGATCGCTGGCATCCATGGCCTGCGGCCTTGCCTACGCTATCGCCGCCGGCATAGCATTTCCTGGTCGACCGATCGCAGCTATCGTCGGTGACGGCGGTTTTGCCATGCAGCTCGGCGAATTCTCGACAGCGGTGCGCTACAAGATCCCGCTGAAGATTCTAGTCATCAAGAACAACATGCTCAACCAGATCGCCTGGGAGCAGATGATGTTTCTGGGCAACCCGCAATTCGGTTGCGAACTGCAGCCGATCGATTTTGCCAAAGCGGCGGAAGCGATGGGCGGGAGCGGTTTTCGCATCGAGCGGGCCGATCAGATCGAGACCGTTCTCGACGAGGCCTTTACAACCGAAGGTCCGGTTGTGGTCGAAGCATTGGTCGATGCCTATGAGCCGCTGATGCCGCCCAAGATGCCGTCCGACTATGCAAAGAATTTCCGCCAGGCCTTGCCACAGACGCCAGGGCACGAGCGCATCGAAGAAAATATCGCCCGGGAGCCGGCGAAGTCGATGATGGATGCCTAGAGCAATCCGGTCGAACCCAGTTTCGCCGGAAGTGCTCCAGAGCCGCGAAATGCACCCTGGAGGGCGATGCCTCAAAGGCGGACCATGAGCTTCGACGCACTCTTCTCGACCTCTATCTGCTATGGCAACGGCGCCCCGCAAGCCGGATGGACGCTGGCGTTTCCGATTACATTTCCGCTCGCGGCTGTTGTGTCCCTGTACATTGCTGGCGCCAGCCGGCTCTGGCGGCGGAGCGCACGCGGACGTCCTTTGCGATCGCGGCAGGCCCTGCTGTTTTTCGCCGGCTGAGCCGCACTGGCGGTTGCGCTTGTAAGCCCGATCCATGCATTGGGCGAACATGTGTTTGCCGCTCACATGCTCGAGCACGAACTGCTGATGGCCGTCGCGGCACCTCTGCTGGTCGCTTCCCGCCCAACGGCGGCGATGATGTGGGCGCTGCCCGCGCGGATGCGCCAGACGGTCGGTGCGTGGCCGCAAACGAAATCCATGTCCCGGTTGGAGAGCCGGTCAAGGTCGAGCTCGATTCGCTCGATGTCATCCATAGCTTCTGGGTGCCAAGCCTTGCCGGCAAACGGGATCTCATTCCAGGCAGGCCAAGCGACCTCACGCTTATTGGTTCGGCGCGAACAGCTCTTGCTGGCGGACAAGTTCGTCCGCGATCGGCTGGCGCAGGCGTCGCGTGCCATCCGCCTGAATGACCGAAAACAATCCCACCTCCGCATGTCTGGAGTTGTCCCACCCGGGGTAGGCGGTTATGGGATACAGGCAAATACCCTCGATCGGTGCTTCGAGGCTCATCGCGGCACGCACCTCGTCGCAGACATAGTGGAACCAGGCCGGCCCGCCGGATCCCTCCGAGCCGGTCTCGGCAATGAACATCGGCTTGCCGTATCGATGAGCGACCTCGATCAACATCTCCGACAGAGCACGGTACTCGTGATGCCCCATCGGAATCGTCGGCCCGCTTAGGTACCATTGATTGTGCGGGTAGAAGTTCAGGCCCACGACATCGATGACATCTTCGCTCCCGCCCAACTCAGGTTCGACGCGGCCCAGCAACATGTCGTAAGCCTCGAACTGTCCCAGTCGGGCGTTTTCGGCCCGGCGCCGTTCGCCGGGGCTGCGGTCGCGAGGCGCGATATGGATGAGCGGCTCGGCCCAGACAAATCTGCATGCCGGATCGACCTGCCGCATTGCACGAACACCGGCGATGGCAGCCTTGACGAGGTGCCGCTTGAACCATCCTCGCTTGTTGGGACCCACGCGCGGGAAATAGCCGACTTCCACAGCCCAGGCGAAGAAGGAGATCTCGTTGATTGGACACAACAAAGGCGATGTTCCGGTGATCGAGCGGTGTACCCTCACCGCTTCCGCCGCGAACGAGGCATAGGCATCGATGAAATGGATGGACCCCTGATCGACATGGTCCGGGGATCCGTAATGGAAGATGTCCCAGATGACCTGGACACCTGCCGTCTGCGCAGCCTCGACCATGGGCGCCCAACTTGACCAGTCATAGGTTCCGGGAACGGTTTCGATCAGGTGCCAGCGCAGCCCGTCGCGGATAGTGCGAAGGCCGAGTTCGGCGCAGCCGCGGTAGTCGCTCAAGGCATGCAAATTATGCGAGGTCGCACGAATAAGGTCGAGGCGGACGCCGTCCTTGCGCCGGTGCGAGGAGCACTCGAAGCCCGCCATGAAAAAACTGGCGAAGCGCGAGTCTCCCGAAACCGACGCGGCCACTTCGTGCCCGTGCGCGCCTCCCACTTCGTTCATTCGAAGTCTCCTTTGGACGGTCCTTTTCGAACTCGGCTGCCCTGTTCCGACCCGAATTGCCTTGGCGAAACGCCGAATCCGTTCGGGCAGCCGCATCCCATTGCTCAGCTCAGCAGACCTCGCGTCCTGCCTGACCGGATAGTGCAGAACCGACTGGCCGAGCCTTTGTTCCTGTGGTCGCCCCCGCGAGCTGGGTGGCGACTGGCGACATCAGGAACAAGGAGGCTCGAGCCAAGTTCGGGGCGATGCAGCACCGGCGTCGCTTAATTCGACCGGCTGCTCGGCAAACAACAGAGGCACGGGATGATATGACCGTTCAAATTCGACTTTCCGATATCGACCATGCCAGGCGTGAGGATCGTGGCGACGGCGCTTGGAGCATCGCGCCGGATCTCGCCTATTTGCGGCTGGCAATCGTCAATGTCGTGTTCTTCGGCGCACCAGGCAGCGGCGATCGCAAATGGGTGCTGATCGATACCGGGTTGCCGACGTCCCGCAGCAGCATCCTTGCTGTCGCGGAAAAGCGGTTTGGGACTGACGCGCGGCCGGCCGCCATCATCTTGACGCATGGCCATTTCGACCATGTGGGAACGGTTCTGGACCTGGCGAATACGTGGGACGTACCCGTCTTCGCGCACCCGCTCGAGCGACCCTATCTGGACGGGACCACATCCTACCCGCCGCCGGACCCTTGGGTTGGGGGTGGACTGATGGCGCTGCTTTCGCCGCTCTTTCCCCGCGGGCCGATCGATCTTGGCAACCGTCTGGAACTCTTGCCGGCCAACGGGTCGATCCCCGGAATGCCAGGATGGCAATGGCTGCACACGCCAGGACACGCCCCGGGGCATATCTCGCTCTGGCGCGAGGAAGACCGCTCGCTGATCGTGGGTGACGCTTTCATCACCACAGGCCAGGAATCCGTCTATGAGGTCGCCGTTCAGGATCTCGAGATGCACGGTCCGCCACGCTATTTCACGCCGGACTGGGATGCGGCGGAAAGATCCGTGAAGCGTCTGGCCGCGCTGAAGCCGCAGATAGTCATCAGTGGGCACGGGGCGGCGGCGGCTGGCGTGGGCATGCAACAGGCTCTCGACAGTCTGGCTGATCGGTTCACGGAGTTCGCCGTCCCGCCAAAAATGAAATTCGTGCGCGAGCCAGCAACGGCGAGCAGCTGAGCTCTGTCCAAACCGCGGCACTCCGCTGCTCCAATATCTGTCAAAAGCGTGCCAACTTTGCTGCTTGGTCGGTTAGGACAGGTGTCGGGGAACAAACCCTGGACGCGCCAGTTAGGGCGTCGTTGGACGGCGGGCGGCACCCGGCGAAGTTCCACGTCAGGGAAGACTTGAAATGGAAAACGCGAAGAGCGCGTGCCCTTACGACGCGTCCTCCCCGAGATGCGTGGCGGAACCGCCGTTGTTGCCATCCAGCCTAAAGCCAGCGCGCTCGCTGCTCTGGATCCCCACCGCGGCATGCCTGCCCGGTTGCGCTGGGGGCGTGCTCGACCCGCAAGGGCCAATTGGCGCGGGCAATCGCACCATCCTTTTGAATTCGCTGGCGGTGATGCTGGTGATCGTCATCCCGACGCTGATTGCGCTGCTGGCCTTCGCCTGGAAATTCCGCGCCTCCAACAGCAATGCCCGCTACGACCCGGAATTCACCTATTCAGGGCGGATCGAGCTGATCGTCTGGTCGATCCCGACGCTCACCATCCTCTTCCTTGGCGGACTGATCTATTACGGTTCCTATCACCTCGACCCGCGCAAACCGATCGCCTCGGCGCAGCCACCACTCGATATCCAGGTGGTGGCGCTCGACTGGAAATGGCTGTTCCTCTATCCCGAGCAGGGTGTCGGAGCGGTCAACCAGCTGGTCATCCCGGCCGGCATTCCGGTGCATTTCAAGCTGACCTCGGCCAGCGTGATGAACACGTTCTTCGTGCCTCAACTTGGCAGCATGGTCTATGTCATGAACGGCATGCAGACCGAGCTGCATCTGCAGGCCGACCGCGAGGGCAGCTATTTCGGTCAGTCGGCGCATTTCAGCGGCGACGGCTTCTCGGACATGAACTTCAGCGTGAGCGCGGTTTCGGCCGATGCCTTCACTCGCTGGGCGTCGTCGCTGCATGGGGGCGGCGGCGTGCTCAACGCCAGCGCCTACCGCGAGCTCGCCCGGCAAAGCACAAACGTGCCGCCCGCCTCGTTCGGCCACGTTCAGCCTGGGCTGTTCGAGGCGGTTGTTCAGCAGACGCTGCCGCCGGGTCCGGGGCCCGCCGAAAGGGCCAGCAGCGGCGAGCCACAGGCGAGGCCGAGTGCCTTACCCTCGGCGCCAACCATTGCGCACCACCAGCAGGCGGAAGGGGGAGAATGACGATGCTCGGCAAGCTCGATTGGTCGGCAATTCCGTTCGACCAACCCATCCCCCTCGGTGCGGCCTTCGCCGTGTTCCTCGCGGCGGCAGCGGTGCTCTGCTGGATAAGCCTCAAGGGATATTGGCCCTATCTGTGGAGCGAGTGGATAACTTCGGTCGACCACAAGCGCATCGGCGTGATGTACATCGTGCTGGCGATGCTGATGCTGCTGCGTGGCTTCGTCGATGCCATCATGATGCGCACGCAGCAGGTGCTGGCGATCCACGGGCCGGGCTATCTTCCTCCGGAGCATTACGACCAGATCTTTTCGGCGCACGGCACGATCATGATCTTCTTCGCGGCGATGCCTTTCATGATCGGCCTGATGAATTTCGTCCTGCCGCTGCAGCTTGGCATCCGCGATGTCGCCTTTCCGACGCTCAATTCAGTCAGCTTCTGGCTGACGGCTACCGGAGCCCTGCTGGTCAATATCTCGCTTGTCATCGGCGAATTCGCGCGCACCGGCTGGTTGCCCTACGCGCCCTTGTCGGAAACCACCTACTCGCCGGGCGTCGGTGTCGACTACTATCTGTGGTCGATCCAGATCTCCGGCGTCGGCACGCTGCTGACCGGCGTGAACCTGGTGACGACCATCCTCAAGATGCGTGCGCCGGGAATGGGGTATTTGCGCATGCCAATGTTCTGCTGGACATCGCTGGCATCCAACCTGCTCATCGTCGCAGCCTTCCCGATCCTCACCGCCACGCTCGCGATGCTGACGCTGGACCGCTATCTCGGCTTTCATTTCTTCACCAACGAGGCCGGCGGGAACCAGATGATGTTCGTCAACCTGATCTGGGCGTGGGGGCATCCCGAGGTTTACATCCTGGTGCTTCCAGCCTTCGGGATCTTTTCCGAGATCTTCTCGACCTTCTCGTCAAAGCCGCTGTTTGGATACCGTTCGATGGTCGCGGCGACGATGTTCATCTGCATCGTCTCGTTCATGGTCTGGCTGCATCATTTCTTCACCATGGGCGCCGGAGCCGACGTCAATGCGGCCTTCGGCATCGCTACCTCGGTCATCGCCGTCGGCACCGGCGTAAAAATCTACAATTGGCTCTTCACCATGTATGGCGGGCGCGTTCGCTTCGACACGCCGATGCTGTGGGCGCTGGCTTTCGTGACCACCTTCACCATCGGCGGCATGACCGGCGTTCTGCTTGCCGTCCCTCCCGCCGACTTCGTGCTGCACAACTCCCTTTTCCTCGTGGCACATTTTCACAACGTCATCATCTCGGGCGTGCTGTTCGGCGCTTTCGCCGGTTTCACCTACTGGTTCCCCAAGGCATTCGGCTTCCGGTTGCACGAAGGCTGGGGAAAGGCGGCATTTTGGGTCACCTTGGTCGGCTATATGCTGGTCTTCGTGCCTCTCTACATCGTCGGCCTGCTTGGCATGACGCGGCGCCTTCAGCACATCGACATGGATCTTTGGGCGCCGTGGCTGGTGGTGGCCGCGTTCGGCGTGCTGGTGATGATCATCGGCGCCGCACTGCAGATCATGCAGCTGGTGGTTTCGATCCGGCATCGCGACAAGCTTCGCGACGAGACCGGCGACCCGTGGGACGGACGCTCGCTGGAATGGTCGACTTCCTCCCCTCCGCCCGCCTTCAACTTCGCGCGGCTGCCACATGTCGAGAACGAAGAACCCTACTGGAGCATCAAGCAGCGGGGAATCAAGGAGCAGAGCGCGGAGACTGAGGCCGCGTACGATCCCATCGAGATGCCGCGCAACAGTCCGACGGGCTTCGTCACCGCCTTCTTCAGCACGCTGATCGGCTTCGCGCTGATCTGGCACATCTGGTGGCTGGCGATCGTCGGCTTCGTCGGCGCTTACGCCACCTTCGTCGTCTTCGCCTGGCGCGATCATGGCGACTATGAGATCTCCGCCGACGAGGTCGCACGTATCGACCGGCATCGGCAGGCCGCGCAGCTTGCCTGGCTGCGCAACTGGGAGCGCCCGGCATGAGCGATCACGCCTTCACCATCAGCGCTGACAGCCGGATACGCGACCCCTATCGGCTCAATCGCGCCGGCGGGCATGGCACAGGATCCGCGACAGGCCACGGACAGGGCGGCCCTGCCTCGAAATTCGTCACCGTGGCCTACGGGTTCTGGATCTTTCTCCTGTCCGACATCATCATGTTCTCGGCCTTCTTCGCCGCCTATGCCGTGCTTGCCAAGGCAACCGCCGGCGGGCCGACGGGCAAGGATTTGTTCGAACCCGCGCGCGTTGCGGTTCAAACGGGCGTTCTGCTTACGTCGAGCTTCACCGGCGGCCTGGCAACGCTTGCGAGCCACCGCAGATCGATGGCTGCCACTCAGTTCTGGCTGCTCATAACGGGCTTGCTCGGGGCGGCCTTCCTGTTCCTGGAAGTGCAGGAATTCGCGACGATGATCGGCGAACAGGCAGGCCCCTCGCGCAGCGCGTTTCTTTCAGCCTTCTTTGCGCTCGTTGGTTGCCACGGAACCCACGTCGCACTCGGCCTGCTCTGGCTAGGCACCATGATGGCGCAGCTGTGGGTCAAGGATTTTCGACCCGATATTTTGCGGCGGCTCCACTGCTTCGGGCTCTTCTGGCACGCGCTCGACATCATCTGGGTTGCCATCTTCACCCTGGTTTATCTGTTGGGAGCATCGCCATGACCGAGGTCGGCAACGAGAGCGGGACCAGCGAGACGCCAGACCGCCGCGATTCGGCACCGGGGGAGGAGCGCATAACCGAACACGAAATGGCGGGGGGCCTTTCGGGCTACCTGCTCGGCTTCGGCCTGGCCATCCTGCTGACGATCGCTTCGTTCTTGGCGGCTCAGACCAATCTGATCTACCAGCCGGCGGTGATCTCGGCCCTGGTGGTGCTCGCTATCGCGCAGATGGGCGTGCATCTTGTCTTCTTTCTGCACCTGACGACCGGACCGGACAACACCAACAATGTCCTGGCCCTCGCCTTTGGCGTGTTGATCGTAGCACTGGTGGTGTTGGGCTCGGTCTGGATCATGGCCCACCTGGATCAGAACATGGCAGCCATGACGGCCCATCAAGCCGGAGCGATGCCCTGAGCGAGCTACACGCCGGACGCGCCTTGGCCTGACTTGGGTTCGCTTCGCGAAGGGCCTTGAACGGCGCCCCTTGCAGAACAGCGCGTCACGCGTTTCACGCGGGAACATTGGTTTCGGCAGCAAGTTCGAAAGCCATAGCACACAACAGGCACGCGGAAGATGGGCGCCCAGATCAATCACTTCGTGAAGGATATCCTCATCGAGGTCGCTGAAATGCTTCCGTCCGTGACTCCAAGACATAAAACGCCAACCGACGAACTGCCCGTCGAAGCGGCGAACTTTCCCCATGATCTGGAACCGGTGATCCGAGCGAACCCATCATGGGCGGCGCCGGGCCGCACGCAAGGCGCCGAGCACCGTGCGGACGGCATCGACGCCTGAGCCGCGGGACTGGGTGGACGGCCTGAAGATCAACCGGCCGTTGCGGAACTCGAAGCCCTGTGCGTTTTTCAAGCGCCATTTTGATGCCGCCGCTTTCTCGCGGAAGCTGATCGCGATCGCTTCGGGCCCCACATCGACCTTGCTGACGCCAAGTTCAGCCGCGGCTATGCGCAACCTGGTCAGTTCCAGCAAATCCGCTACTTCGCCGGGCATATCTCCAAAGCGGTCCTCGAGCTCTTCGCCGAATGCCTCGAGGTCCGTCTCGGAAGCCATGCGAGACAGCCTCGCATAGAGGCTGACGCGCACCGTCGGCTCGTTGACGTAGCTTTCGGGAAAGGCTCCCTTTCCCGCGCCGTTGATGTCGGCAAGCTGCCTGTCGTGATCGGTCCCTCCCCCAGCCAGCGAGACCGCCCGCCCCAGCAGATGTTGATAAAGGCCTGCTCCGATCAGCTTCATGTGTCCGGCCTGATCTTCGCCGAAGAGGTCTCCTGCCCCGCGCAGGTCGAGGTCCCTTTGGCTGATCGCAAGGCCGGAGCCAAGCCGATCGAGCGCAATCATCGTCGAAAGTCGGGCGCTTGTGCCTTCGGCCAGTTCGACGCCAGGCTCGGTCAGAAGAAAGGCAATGGCCTGCACCGCTCCCCTTCCGACCCGGCCGCGAAGCTGATGCAACTGTGCCAGACCGAACCTGTCCGCCCGCCAGATCAGGATGGTGTTGGCCCGCGGCACGTCGAGGCCACTCTCGATAATGTCGGTGCTCAACAGGACGTCGCCGTCGCCGTCAGCGAACCCGACCATGATTTCGTCCAGCTGTCTCCCTTTCATTTCGCCATGCGCCGTCTTCACGGCGAGTTCCGGCACCAGTCTGTTTAGCTGCTGGCGAACCGGATCGATGTCCTCGATGCGCGGAACCACGAAGAAGCTCTGTCCGCCCCGGCGGAGTTCGCGCAGAAGGGCGGCTCGTACCGAAGCTGGATCGAAGGGGGCAAGGATGGTGCGAACGGGACGTCTTTTGGCCGGCGGAGAATTGAGGACGCTGACCTCCTGGATGCCCGACATTGCCGATTGCAGCGTCCGCGGTATCGGCGTGGCGCTCATGCTCAGCGTATGAAGGCAGGGCGCCATGTTTCGCAACGCCTGCTTCAGCTTGACACCGAACCGGTGTTCCTCGTCGATCACCAGCAGTCCGAGATTGGCGAATCCGACGCTCTTGGCCGCCAGGGCCTGGGTACCCACAACCACCGCGACCTGACCGCTCCGCAGCCTCTCCTTCACCGCTCTCGCCTCCGCCGCTCCGACCATTCTCGAGAGGTGGGCAACCTCGAGGCCCGTTCCCGCGAATCTTCGGCTGAACGTTTCATAGTGCTGGCGTGCCAATACCGTTGTCGGTGCTATGACCGCAACCTGCTTCCCGCAGAGGGCCACGGCGGCGCAGGCCCGCAGGGCCACCTCTGTCTTGCCGAAGCCGACGTCGCCGCAGACAAGCCGGTTCATTGTTCTCCCCGACGACAGATCGTCGAGCACGTCGCGAATGGCGGCAGCCTGGTCGGGAGTCTCGGTATAGGGAAACCGCGCCGCGAACCGGGCCAGGTCGGCGCGAGAGGGTTTTATGATCGCGGCAGGCTGGCTGGACCTGGCTTTGGCGATGTCCCTCAAGCGTTTGGCCAGCCTGTCGACGTCGCGCAGCGCCGCCTTGCGGCGGCTGAGCCATCCGTCGCTGTTCAAGCGGTCGAGCGGCACGGCACCGGGTTCCGAGCCGTAGCGCCATATCCGTCCAAACTCACCGACCGGTACCAGCAAGGAAGCTCCGTCATGGTATTCCAACCTGACGACATCCTGCTGCTGACCGGCCAACTCGACCTGTTCGACCGCCGCCAGCACGGCCAGGCCATGGTCCTCATGAACGACGGCGTCGCCAATGCGCAACTCGGGTTCCAGCAGGGCGGTGGCCGCGCTGCCATTTGCCTTCATGACCTGGCCAAAGACGTCGCCTGCGGCCACCACCGCGATGCCTGATTGCTCGTCGACAAAGCCTTCGTCGAGAACGATCTCGGCCTTGAGAAGAGAGCCCCTTGGGGCCGAACGGATCCGCGGCCAGTCAGCCGCTTGCTCCATTCGCCGGCCGAGCTTCCGATCGAGCAGACGATCCGCTCGATGCAGGTCGGAGGCGTCGCCCATGAACGTCACAGTGAAACCCGATCTTGTCTGCCTCTCCACAAATTCGGCGAACTGATGCCCGGATCGCGCCTGCCGGAAGAATTTGGGAACTCGGGCGGCAGAAACGGCAAGGCTCATGCCGTGGCGTTTGCGGACTGCGATGTCCCATTCTTCACGCGACAGGTAAAACTGTTCCGGCAAGGGCTTGGCGGGCACGGCGACCTCCTGCCTCGCGCCACGTGCGTCTTCGATCAGGTCCAGGAAGCGGTCGAGCGGCGCGCCTTCGAGACCTTCCGCGATGGAGACACATGCGCTGGACGTCACATCAAACACCGACGGCATGCTGCCGTACAATGCGACGAGGCGTTCTTCCATCGACGTCGCGCGCATGGCAGCCAACTCGGGATGATCCCCCGTTGCGAAAATCAGCTCGGATGCCGGTCCGACGGTGACCGAGTCTCGCGAATGTTCGCTAAGCTGGCTGATGGGGTCATAGGTCTTGAGTTCCAGGATGCAGCTATCTGGACCGATGACGACACGAACCGGGTGATCGGCGCCAGCGGGGAATATGTCCATGAGGTCGCCCCGAAAAGCTATCTCGCCCGGCTCGTCGACCCTCTCGTCGACACCGTATCCAATCGCCTCGGCTCTCGTTCGGAAACCATCCGCGTCGAACTTTTGTCCAAGTTCCAGAATCGTGAAACCGCCCGCAATGACCGGTGCGGGCGGGATCCGCTGGAGAGTGGTCTCGATCGACAGAATCACGATGCGCGGACGTTTGGGCTCGCTTGCGATCTCACGCAGAGCACGAAGCCTCTGCCCCATATTGGCGCGTGTCGGCCATACCCTGTCGTAAGGCAGGCAATCCCAGGACGGCAGGAAGATGGCGTCCGCGCCGGGCAGAAACTGACGCAAGGCCGCAGCGATCTCTTCGGCACTGCGTTCCGAGGCGGCTATGTGAACGATATGCTTGTTTGGACCGCTGTCCAGGGTATCGGCCAGGGCCGCCGCGATTGCGGCGGAAGGCGAGACGCCCTGTTCTCCCGCGAGGTCCCTGTCAGTCGACGGGTGATCGGTTTGTTCGATGATTTTCGTCCGCGAAATAGGTCTGTTCACTGAGATCTCACCTTGCCATCGGTGGGGAACGTCAGTGGAACCACCCCGTTCCTGAGGCGCGGATTAAAGTGTTGCAAGCGGCGGCAGCCCGTGCGGCCTTGCGTTCCAAGGACGGCCAATTGAGCCTTGGCAAGGCCACCAGTTCGCGGGCGTCTTTTCGCTGATGCTGGTCTCTTCCATAGCGAACTCCCCGAAGAGTGCGACTTAACCTCGAACGCCTGCCGGCGGAGCGAGGGTAGGTATGAAAACGTACAAGCTGTTGGTGCGTTTGCTACACAGGCCGCGGCTTTGATCGCGCCTCCTGCTTATTCGGATTCATCGCCATCCGGAACTTTTGGCGTGGATAAAAGTTCGGTGTGCAAAATCAGCTAGGTAGCCATTTTGTCCCCTACTTCATCCTCGGATGTCCTTATCCGCAAGCTTGAGACCATCTCGGAAATCCGAGAGGCTGAAATTGCGGTTTTGAAAAGCATACCGATTCAGGAGAAAGACTTTTCCGCCAACCACGACCTGGTGCGTGAGGGCGAGCGTCCTGTTTACTCGTTTGTCGTTCTGGATGGTTTGATCGGCTCCACCAAATACACGAGCGAAGGAAAGCGACAGATCACGTCCTTCTTCGTGGCCGGGGACATTCCTGATCTGCACGGGCTGCATCTGTCGGTCATGGATTGCAATTTCTCGACCCTGACACCGGCCCGAGTGGGCTTCATGCGACATGACGTTCTCCGCAGCGTTTGTGACCAGCACCCTCGTATCGCCACCGCTTTCTGGCGGTCGACGCTGATCGACGCGGCGATGTACAGGGAGTGGGTCACCAACGTTGGAAGACGTGAGGCTTATACCCGCATGGCTCATATTTTGTGCGAACTCATATTTCGCTTGCGGGCAGTCGGACGCATTGAGGATCACATTGCGGATATTCCGATAACCCAAGCCGCACTTGGCGATGCATTGGGGTTGTCCACGGTCCACGTCAATCGAATGCTTCAGGAACTACGTCGTGACGGCCTCATCGCGACCACAGGCACGAGAATGCATGCGATCGACTGGCCCCGCCTCACTCACGCAGGAGATTTCGACACGACCTACCTGCACCAAAAGAACCCGGCAGATTAGTGGTGACGGAAGCTCTCCCATGGCACGATTTTTCTTTGACACCGGCGATCGCGATTTGGTCTTGCTGGATGAGATAGGTGTCGAATGCGGTGGCCTCGAAGAGGTACGCCGAGTCGGATTCGAAGGCCTTATCGATCTTACGAGAGACGCATTGAAAAGCGTTGACGGTCAGAAAGTGTTTGTCGAGGTGCGTGATGAAAATGGCGACAAAATCCTGCGGCTAAGCCTCTCGCTTCAGATCATGTTGATGAGATGAATTCCGCCGATTTTCGCGGCACCGCCGATCAGCCCCTCCTCATCCAACCAGCTTCAGATGCCTATCGGACGGCATCCAGCGAGACGACGTATCTCGAAAGCCCCGAGCCGTAGGACCACGCAGTGCTCGGTCGCGTAGCATATCCATCGGTGCAAGCGGGCGCGCGCTTTAATCTATGTAAGTGCGCCGGGTCAGTGATCGGATTAGTTGGGTCTGTGCGTGCCGAGGGACAATGCACCCCTGCTTCGCACGCAGCAGGACCCGGCAGATGACGGGTCCGAGCATCAGCCCGGAGCAAAACATGACGATTGTGGCTTCTTGGACCCTCCACCCCACCAGATCGGGCCGACACGAAACAGGGCCTATCGATCTTCAGGATAACTGCGATGACTGAACACCGTTCCGACCTCAACGCGTCCGGTCCGGTCCTTGCGGAGCAGACACAGCCCGCTACCTATCCTGGAGGTTTGTCTTTACCAGATTCTGGCGAACAGACGAACCTGGTGGACCTTGTTCCGGCATTGCGGGCATTCGCCCGTTCGCTCAGTGGCAGCATCGATGAAGCTGACAACCTTGTCCGAGAGACACTGATCAAGGGGATTGCAGATCTCGATGGTGTTGATGGAGGCCGCGTGAAGCCCTGGATCTTCGCCACCATGCGCAGGGCGTCCTTGGCCAGGCTTGAAGACACGGACTTACAAAGTCGAGGAAGGGCTAGTTGCTTGTCGGAACCTTTTGCCTCCGAGGCTCTGGAACAGATGGGAACCGGCCCCGGGATAGCACGTGCCATAGACCTCCTGGCGGATCAGGAGCGGCAGGCCATCGTCTTGGTTTGCATGCTCGGGCTGTCCTATGAAGACGCCGCCGACATCTGCGACTGCGACACAGCCACCATCAAGGGCCGGATACAGGATGCGAGGACAAGAATGGTTGTCCAGTCGGGTGTCCCCGCGGAAGCCACACCTGAACAATCGAATGGATGATGAGCAAAGCGCGGTAGTGTTCAAGGCAGAAATTCGAGCAAAAATTCGGAATGGCTGCCAGGCAGCCAATGCATCGCTCGCCCTGAGGTAGCCGATCGCTCAACCGCAGGTTTGTTGTGCATGGCAGGGAACCATGAGGGATCCGCCGAGTTCGACCCTCGGTCAGCTCGGGTTCCCAAGATGGAAGAAATCGGCAAGGCGCAACAGAAAGCCATAGCCCGTCTCATACGTCAGTGGATCGCATCGGACGCCAGCCGTCGCCAGCTTCGCCAGTTGCTGGATCTTCCGACGGATGCGGACATGCCCCGCGAGCATCGGTCATTGCTCGACGAACTCGACCGAAAGCTCGACGAATAGGTGGTGCATGCTGCTTGGACAACTCCCACAGGCATCCGGTTGCGGAGTCCGAGGGCCCCTGCAACGGCAGCTCTCAGAGACGAGGCGAAAGCTCACCTGCCCAGCGGTTGTCGCGAAAGCTGTTCGAGCTCGTTCTCGTCCGTGATCCCGGCTTGGTAGTAAGCAAGGATGCGCGATGCGCGCCGTTCTCTCTCGATTTCGGTCTCGTTTTTGAGGTTGCTGCGTGCAAGGACGCGGCTCAGGACCGCAAGTTCCGATGGGGTATAGGCATCCCTATGCATTGCATCCCGCCTCCGCGCCGCAAAATCCTGCAATAGGGATTCCCCGGCGCGCCCTAACGTCACACAGGACAGAATGTTCCATGGTTTTCATGAAGGAGAAATTCCCATCAGCGAGATGTGAGTTTCCCGGGGCTTGCTGTGCGCTTTAAAGCAGAGAAACGGCGATTATGATCTGCGGCAGAAAGAAGGGTTTGGATCGGGATGGAAATCCGCCAGCGCCTCGGCCGCATTTCGCACGCCGACGACCTGGAAGCCGGCCTCCTCCAAAGCTGGCTCTAGGTCGAGAAGGATCATCGTCTCATTTCCGACGATCGGAACAGCATCGCTCGTCCCGAAACTCTCAAGTCGCCGCCGCTACTACGATCTCGGCGTCAAATTGTTCCATATGACAGGTATCGCCGGTGTCGGCTGAGTCCCGCCGCGACCTCGCGGCGGAGTCATGGCCGCGTCGGAAAACCGAGACGGGCTGAAGCTGCTTCGCCAGCTTCGAAGGCCAAGACAATGAGGGAGGATTGTAGGCCTGCGACCGAACCTTGAAGTGCAGCGAATGCTCCCGGGTATAGGCTCTTGTTGGATCAGCCCCTGCGGCGGCCGCCTCCGACGCGGGCATCTTCGTTTCTGCTCAAGCTTTCTCCTGATCTCCAGAAGCTTGCTGGATTTCCGTCATCACCTGCCGAGGATCGACATTCTCGGCCAGTTGCGGCAGCTCCTCATCGGCTGGTGTCGAGACATTCAGGCGCTCCGTCAAGGCAGCCACCATTTCGATGAGCCGCGTGGTTTCGTGCTCGTTAAGAAGGCTGATCTGCAGATCCAGCTCCGCTCGGCGCTCGCTGTGTTCGGCCATTCTGTTCTGGTTGATCAGCACGAAAGTGGACAGGAAGATCGCCTCGACCGAGGCCACCATGGCCAGGATTACAAAGGTCGGGTCCCAAGCTGGAATGGCCGGTATCAGGCCTAGGTTCGCAAGCATCCAGGCGAGGAGAATTGCTAGGTGCAAATAGACAAAAGGCATGCTTCCCGCAAAGCGCGAAATGGCGCCGGCAATGCGCACCTGAACCCCCTGGTGTTCCTCCTGTTGTCGCCTGTGGTCGACCAAAGCCTGTATGTTCTGGTGAAGGATCGACTGCATGTCGGCGGGATGCTGATCGTTCATTTTAAAAAGCCCGGTTTGGCGGCCAAAATCATCCCAGCGCCGACCATCGCCGGCCTGGCACGCCCGGCGAGGCTGCATCGCCTGAATTCGCCGGCTCACGGCCGCCGGTCTCTTGAGACGAGGAGTGCCGTCCTGCAATCGTGTCCACCATGGCGATCACCGCCTCCGGGGCGCTCTGATGAACCATATGGCCGGCGCCCTCAACAACATCGAGGAGGGACCCACCGACCTCCGAATGCAGGCGTCGTGCCTCCCCCTCGGCGTCGAACAGCCGGTCTCCAGACCCCGCCAGGATGCCCGTCGGGACGGCAATGTCCGTGTAGCTGGGCTTCCTTAGCAGGGCTGCCCCCAGCATCGATGCCGATTCCGAACACACCGCGCGCAGTTGGGAAGGGCGGCTGGCGACATCCTTTGCGAGAACGGCGAAGTCGGCAGCGACATCCGCCGGATGAAAGATCTTCTGCATCGCCCAAGGCCAGGCAAGCCTCACAAGCAACGGCAGCAAGGTGTGGCGAAACGCAGTGCCGACGACCGGGAGAGCCGGCAGGGCGGCCAGCGCAAGATCAAGCCGGGGCGGTGGATAGTAGTAGCCGGAGACCAGCACGATGCCGGCAACCGAAGGAGAATGCCTGCGCGCCAATTCGAGGGCTACCCAGGCGCCCCAGGAATGTCCAAGCACGAGATAGTTCTCGATGCCCAGCCTGCCGACGGCGGCATGTATGAGATCGGCTTGGTTACGGGCGGAACACCGCCGGCCGCGCGACCGCGTGCTTCGGCCGAAGCCCGGCCGATCAAATGCGAGTACCCGGTAGGTCTTTGCCGCCCGATCGAAGATACCGCTCGACTTGAAATCCTGCGCCATGGATCCGTTTCCATGCAACAAAATGAGCGGCATGCCGGTGCCGGCTTCGATAAAATGCAGGCGAAGACCTTCAATCTCCATGAAATGGCCGTGCGCCCGGCCAAAAAGCGCACGTTTGGCGCGGGCGTGATTGTACCCGGCAAGTGCCGACAATGCGGCGACGAGCAGCACGGTCGAGAGCTTCGGTCTGTCTCTGTGGAACGCCATGCACTGCCTGCCAGGAACTGTCTTGCTCGGTGCCCCGCCGCGCCCCAACCTTCGGAAGGGCAGCTTGTTCCGCTAGACAACGACACTGCCTATGGCTGGCTCAAACGGCTTGAAACGCGAACTCTCTGAGGCATCGGATGCGGCGATGGCAGCATGTTCAAACGCGATGGCCATCTGATTCAGCGCTTTTACAACGTCACCGATGGCGTACAGATCGTCGACGGAAGTCTGCTGGTGAGGTAGCTCTTCGCAACGTCGCGCCGACGGCCAAGGCGGTCCCTGCCCGCTGGCTGTTTTGCGGGCCGGCTTCCGAAACCTGGCGTCTGAAATACGAAAAGCCCGCTACCCCACGTGGAGTAGCGGGCTAAGCCCGCAACGCGATCAACAGTGAATTCTCCAGGCCTGAAAGGCGGTGGCTTCATGTTACGGCTTGAAACCGGATTGGTTCGCCCGTTGGCGGAGAGGGTACCATTTCACGTCACCAACCTGTGCTGGCGCGCCCTAAAGGCATGTGATTTCCGTCGCCCTTACAATGACGTCGTCCTGTTCAAACTGGTCAGCGAGCTTCCCTTTCAATGTTTGCCAGAAGGCAGCGTCCAATGTTTCCGCCATGATCTCAAATAGCACCACCTCATCATGGCGAGTTGCCCCTGCTTCATCATTCCAGGTGCCACTTGCCGGCGACCGCGTGTAGGCGGTGACCCCGCCGAACTTTTCGGTAAGTTGTTCCTGGAGGTGCTTGTAGACCTCGCGCGGAAAAGGATTTCCGAGATTATCGTTCAATGGGAGCAGGATCTCTATCAGTACCATTTTGAGGCCTGTGTGGACTGGCCCACGCCGAACGCAGCCCGTCATGCCGACTTGCGGCGCTTGATCCCTTCACGAGCCAAGCTCTTCTTCAGAACGGATGCCAGGTCGACAACATTCTCTTCCGGACGCGGCGCCGCCTTGGGAGGCTTCTTGCCTTTCCGCTTCGCGTCGATCATTGCGATTAGCGCGTCCTCATAGGTGTCCTCAAACTTCGAGGGATCGAATTTGGTCACCTTCTTGTCGATCAGCAAGCTTGCGATTTCGAGAAGGTCCTCATCATACGTGGGACTCTTCAAATCGTCGAATACGGCTTTTTCCGAGGTCATCTCGTTGTGAGTACGAAGCTCGGTCAGCAGCATTCCCTTGCCGTACGGTTGGATCACGACCTCGCGGCCACGCTGGTACAGAACCACGCAGGACCGCGCCGCGACACGCTTCTTGGCCATGGCATCGCGGAGAACGGAAAAGGCTTCGATCGAGGCGCCATCGGCGGGAATGAGGTAATAGGGTTTCTCCAGGTAGCGCGTGTCGATGCTTGAGATGTCGACGAACTCACCCACCTCGAGGGTGTGGGCCGATGTCAGTTTGAGCTTCTTGATCTCCTCCGGCTCGACCTTGATGAAATCGTCCTTCTCGACCTCGTACCCCTTCACTTGATCTTCGCTCTCGACCCTGTCGCCAGTTCCCTCGTCAACGTAAGCGCTGTTGACCGGGAGGCCGTCTTTTCTGTTCAGAATTTTGAAGTGGATTTTCGACGCTTCGCTGGTCGCACTCACGAGTTTCACGCCGCAAGACACCGAACCGACCTTCAGAAAGCCCTTCCAGACCGCGCGGGGAGCCGCCATGTCTTTTCTCCGCTCTTCAATCCTTCACGTAGGCGCCGGGTTGCCGACCTGACCTGGGCGCCTTGGCGTCCTTGGAATGCTCCGCGACGGCCGGCCCGGCGCCGGATGTTTTCTGCGTGGCGGGGCTTGGTGTCGGCCGACACGACGAATTCTGACCATCAGATTGATGCCTCTTGTCTTGTGAGAATTCGCTTTGGTGGTCGCCTCCATCTTTGTTCGAGTATTTTGTGGCGCCGGTTTCGCGGCGGTTTTCATTTCCAGCCATGATCGATCCTCCCGAGGGATGATCATGAACTTGGTTCCGGTCAACAAAGTTCCCTGTTCGTCACGATGGCGTCCGAACGATCGAACGGGTCCCGTATCAAACATTGTGTTGAATGTTCTGAGGTACCGTGGCCGCCAGCCAAAAGCCGGCCATGAGGGCAGCACGAAGAACGCGATGAGCTGCAAGGCATCGGCGATGACTGCCGTGCCGTGATCAAGAAAACCTGCCGACCGGGACCGACGTGCAGTTTTCACGGCCGTTGCCAAAAGATCAATGATTGGTGCCTGCATACTGCCATCTGATGATTGAACGTCCAGGCGTCTTGCTGGTGCCGAAGGTGTGTGCCGTGATCGTCCCGTCTGGCTTCAGACGACTGCCAAGAAAGGGAACCTCTTTTGTGGGCGGGAGTTAGACGACGTATGCCGGCTTCGAGCCGCTGGCGTGGACAACGAAACAGATCTTTGGCACCAGCCTGTAAGACAACGAGGTCAGCAAGGCGACTTGCCCCTAGCTATTGGACACGAGGTGCTGGGGCGCGGACGGCTGCTTCAACACATCAATGTGAGCTTGCCTCTTCATGCGGTTTCGCTCGGCGCTTAGAAGCTCTTCCTCGCCCGTTAGGCCGTTTAGGAAAAGCTTCAGGACATGGGACGCGAGTGTCTGTGCCTCCTGGCTGTTGAGCGGAATGCCCCTCTCTTTGCAGGCGGTCCGACAGACGCGGGCGAGCATTTCCAGTTCGCCGCACATGACGACTTGACCAGGAAACAACATGGCTTCCTCCATCTCTCAGATGTTGCATTGGCGCTGCAACATGACTCCGTCCTCCCTTTGTGTCGTTAAGAAATGATGGAGGTGGCGATTTGGTCCGAAATGGTACAGTCTTTCGTTGGAACGTTCGTGCTTTTGGACGGTTGGAGACGCGGCAATCTTTCCCTCGAGACTGCCATAGAAGAGCCCGCTCCGCCGGCCCTCAGCGTGAGCGGGCTCTTGCTCAGCTGGCAAGATTGGAAGTTCTCACGCTACGTCAGAATGGTATGCGCGCGCCTCTAGCTCGATCGAGCGCCGCCAGACCAGTCGGGGTGAAGGGGGGCACGGTCTCCCAACTATGCCAAGTCGCGGATGTAGGCGGGGTGGTACGAACGACGAACGCGGAACGCTGTACGAAAGTCACAACAATTTGTACATGTTATGACCACGCAATCGTACAGAGACTGGCATTGGGAATAGGAAAGGTCGAATGATAAATTCCTAATCTGTAGGTCACAGGTTCGATTCCTGTCGGGATCACCTGCTTTTTGAACTTTACGATGGCTACGTGCAGTAAGTCGGTCGGTCGACGCGGCCCGCTTCCTCACTTGCCGATATAGGCGGCCAATTCGTCAGGCGTCCCCATCGGGAATGCCTGTTTGAGATAGTCGAGGAACGCGGCCACCCGGGCGCTTAGCAGCCGCCTGGACGGGTAGAGCGTCCACAAGGTGATGTCGCCTCCCTCAACATCACCCCAATGCACCAGCGAGCCCTCGGTTATATCGTGGCTGACAAGCGACACGGGGAGGCGGCCGGCACCGACGCCTGCTCGCACCGCATCCCGGACCATGATCAGCGATGACAGAGCGAGGACCGGCTGGACCGCGATCGTTGCCCGGCCGGTGGGCGTCTTCACGGCCCAGGTCGGTTGATCGCCGGCCGAGCGCACGACCGCGGGAGCGGGGCGGTGTCCGGACGGCCGGGCAAGGTCAGGGCTTGCCACGACCACCAGCCGATCGCGCAGGAAGACTCGTCCGACGAGGCTGTCATCCGGATCCGGATTGACCCTGATCACCAGATCAAATCCCTCCTCGATCATGTCCACGGAACGATCTTCCGTCGAGACCTCGAGCCTCACTTCCGGAAATTTCAGGGCGAACCCGGCGGCGATCTTTCCCATCGCGGTCTGCGAAAAAACAAGCGGCGCGCTGATCCGCAACCTGCCTCGCGGCTTCTCACCACCCGAGGCGATCGCTACAGCAGTCTCATCGAGCTCGGTAAGCAAGCGACCCGCACGCTCATATAAAGCGCGCCCTTCCTCAGTCAGCTTGAGCGTGCGTGCGCCGCGTTCGAACAGGCGCAGGCCAAGGCTGGCCTCGAGATCCGCGACCCGACGCGACAGCGTCGCCTTCGGGCGGGCGGCGGCGCGCGCCGCGCGCCCAAAGCCGCCGTGGCGCGCCACGGTGACGAAATCAGCGAGAGCAAGCAAATCCATGCGTTCCACCAGTGATACGTTGTGTCCAAAATTCGCATCTATTGGTCCATGTGTGAACCACTCATATTCGGGTCGTCAAGCAACCCAACCCGGAGAAAACAACCATGACAATCCTCGTTACCGGAGCCACTGGCCGTGTCGGCCGCCAAGTCGTCCAGCAACTCGTCAAGCGCGGCGCCGATGTGCGCGTCCTAGTTCGCGACACCTCGAAGGCTGATTTTCCGGCCGTTGTAGAGGTCGTGCAAGGTGAACTGCTCGATATCGGATCCCTGCGCAAAGCGTTTGCCGGCGTCAACACGCTGTTCCTGCTCAACGCGGTGTCGGGGGACGAATTCACCCAGGCGCTCATCACCCTGAACATTGCCCGAGAGTCAGGCGTCGATCGGGCTGTCTACCTGTCGGTGATCCACAGCGATCACTTCGTCAACGTTCCGCATTTCGCGGTGAAGGCCGGCGCGGAGCGGATGATCGAACAGATGGGTTTCTGCGCCACGATCCTGCGCCCGGCCTACTTCATCGACAATGACCTCATGATCAAGGACGTCATCTTCAACCATGGCGTCTATCCGATGCCGATCGGAGCCAAGGGCATCGCCATGGTCGACGCCCGCGACATTGCCGAGGTCGCGGCCATCGAGCTGATCCGTCGTGACCTGGCCCCAGGCAAGCTCCCGATCGAAATCATCAATCTGGTCGGCCCCGATACGCTGACTGGTTCGGATGTAGCCACGATCTGGTCGGATGTCCTGGGTCGTCCGGTTGCCTATGGCGGTGATGATCCGGCCGGCTTCGAGCAGAATCTGGCGAAAATCATGCCCACATGGATGGCCTATGAGATGCGCCTGATGGCGGAGCGTTATGTCACCGACGGGATGCTTCCAAAGGCCGGCGACGTCGAGCGTTTGACAGAAATCCTGGGCCGCCCGCTGCACTCATACCGCGACTTCGCGACTGAGCTTGCCGCATCATGACCGTCAACCTGGGACTGCCTCTTGCGAGGCGCCCCCCCTTCCGAGGTAGCTATCATGCAAAATTCCCAAACCGATAACGGCCCCAATGCCCGACCCAGGATATTGCTCCTTGGAGCGACCGGCGGCACCGGTCGCCTGATCGTAGGTCAGGCGCAAGAGAGAGGCTACGATGTCACCGTGCTCGTGCGCTCTCCCGAAAAGGCGGGCGATCTCCAGGGCGCAAAGCTCATCGTGGGAGATGCCCGCGATGAGGAGGTCCTGCGGCAAGCGCTAAAGGGCCGCGACGCCGTCATCAGCGCGCTTGGCACTGCCGCTAGCCCATTTCGCGAGGTGACCCTCCTCTCGTCCGCGACGCGGACGCTCGTGACCGCAATGAAGGCCGAAAACGTCTCCCGCCTTGTCGCCATCACGGGCCTGGGCGCCGGAGACAGCGCGGGCCATGGCGGCTTTCTGTTCGACAACCTGGTTTTCCCGCTGCTTTTGCGCAAGGTCTATGCCGACAAGAACCGTCAGGAAGCTATCGTCAGGGACAGCGGTCTCGACTGGGTTCTCGTTCGCCCCTCCGTGCTCAACGACAAGCCCAGCCGAGAGACGATCCGCGCGCTCACCGATCTCTCAGGTTTCCATGGCGGAACCATATCGCGAGCAAACGTTGCCAGCTTTGTCTTGGACCAGGTGCGCAACGACACATGGCTGCATCGTTCCCCGTTGATAACCTGGTGAACGCCATTCAGCGTGCGATCGGTCGTGGTCCCTCTGCCGAGATGACCACGGCCGCCAGACCGCCTCAGCCAACCTTGACCACGAAATGCTTGGTCACCGGCTCGATGATCTTCCAGGTGCCCTTGAAGTCGGCTTCCACCACGAAGGCGTCGCCAGGACCGACTTCGACCGGGGTGCCGCCATCGGGCGTGATGATGATGCGGCCGGCGATCATGTGCACGAATTCATAGTCGGTGTAGGTCGCATGATAAGTGCCCGGCGACGCCCGCCACGTGCCCGATATCACCTTACCATCCGCGGTCGTATGTTGGACGGCGGTCTGCATGGTCGGCTGGCCCTCGACCGCGATCCAGCCAGGCAGATCGCCGGCTTCCGCGTGCTCGACCGCGCCGAATTTGAGGATGGTCTTGTTCGTCATGCCGGGCTCCGTTTGCTTCATGTGTCGCAGAGGTCGGATAGCCGATGCACTTGACGGGAGCAATGCCGTGCAAAGCGAAACAGGCGCGGCCGCGCATCCGGGCAGACCGCCGGCTACCCGCGCCGACCTTGAGTTGCTAAGGCTTGTGCGGCGCCGAGACGAGTTCAGCCTTGCGTTGCGCCGTCTCCAGCCCGAGGCCGATGAAAGCGCGCGCGTGCTTGGCGAGCGCCTTGTTGTCGGTCCACAGATTGCGCCAGATCGCGGTCTTTTTCGACAGGTTCTCGTCGACGATCTCCGAGGAGAAGGATTCGAAGCTGAGATCGTCGGCGTAACCGATCGCGGTCAGTGCATCGAAAATCGCCGCGAAATCGATATTGCCGGTGCCGAGAAAGCCGCGGTGGCTCTCGCCGATATGGACATAGCCGATCTTGGCCGCGGCATGGCGGATGGCGAGCCCCACATCGGCCTCTTCGATGTTCATGTGGAAGGTGTCGAGATGCAGGAAGATGTTGTCCGAACCGGTGTCCTCTATGAAGGCCAACCCTTGCGCTGATGTGTTGAGCAGGTTGCTTTCGAAGCGGTTGACGATTTCGAGATTGAGCGTGACGCCGGCGGCCTTCGCGGTTTCGGCGACCTCGGCCAATGTCCCGGCGCTGCGGTTCCACTGATCGCGCGTCGGCGCCTCGACCTGCAGGCCATGGCTGGTCGAAAGAATGCCGGCCACCTTGCGGCCGCCAAGGTCGCGCGTCAGCGCGATGGTGTCGTTGAGAATCTCGACGCCGCGCGCCGCAATCGCCTTGTCGGCGCTCGATATGTCGCCGTCGGCTGGCAATCCGATGCTGATCGCCACACCGAGGCCAAGGTCGGCGATACGCTTGGCAAGCCCGCCAATGTCGACATTGGCGGGATCGAGATAGGAGAATTCGATCAGGCCGAAACCGGCCTCCCTGGTGCTGGCCAGCGTGCGTTCGAGTTCGCTCTGCGCCGAGCTTGCCGACCAGACGAAAGAATGGATTCCGATGCGCGACATGATCGTCTCCGGTATACAGAAGTGAGAAAGGCGCGGCCGGATCGAACCGGCCGCGCCTTCGTTGGATGGATCAGCGGGCCGCGGTCCAGCCCTTGTAGTCCTTCAGGTTCTCGGCCGTGATCAGCTTCGGGTCGAGCAGCACGGTGGCCTCCGCCGGCTTCTTGCCGGCCAGCAGTTCGGCCGCCATGGTCAGCGACTGGCCGGCCATCACATAGGGATCCTGCGAGGCCGAGGCCTTGATCATCGATTTGCCGGAAGACAGTTCCTTCTCGATATCCGGCGCGCCGTCGACCGCCGTGAAGATGAACTCGGAGCGGTTAAGCTGCTTGGCGGCAAGCTCGGCGCCGATCGCCGTCGGATCGTTGATGGCGAACACCGCGTCGATCTTGTCGAAACGGGTCAGCAACGACTGGAACACCTTCAGGCCGCCGTCGCGCGAGCCTTCGGCGTTCTGGTCGTCCGACAGGATCTTGATGTCGGGATGCTGGGCAAGCACGTTCTTGCAGCCCTTCACCCGCTCCAGGATCGACGATGACGCGGGCCCGTTGAGGATGACGTAGTCGCCCTTGCCGCCGGTGTGGTCGACCAGATACTGGCAGGCCTCTTCACCGGCCTTGACGTTGTTGGTCATCACCGTGACATCGGCGCCCGGCGCCGAAACGTCGAAGGCCGCGACGATGATGCCGGCGGCCTGCGCCTTCTTCACCGCCGGCGCGATCGCCTTGGCGTCGACCGCGTTGAGCATGATCACGTCGACGCCGGCGGCGATGAAGGAATCGACCTGCGAGACCTGCTTGTTGAGGTCATAGTCGGCCGACACCGATGTCACCTCGACCTTCGGATTGATCTTCTTGGCCGCGTCCTCGATGCCCTTGATGGTGGCGACGAAGAACGGGTTGCCGAGCAAGCCGACCGAGATACCGACCTTGTTGAGGTCCTTGGCCGATGCCGGCGCGATCGCGACGGCCGCGAAAGCGGCGCCGCAGAGCAGTTTGGCGATGGTCTTCATTACGCTTACTTCCTCCTGATGCCCCGCGCCTCTCGCGGTGCGTTACACAAGCCGGTCTTTGATGCCGGCGACCAGGTCACTCACGTTCTCGCCCCTGCCTGGAGCCGGTAGCGGTCGAGGGCGACCGCCACGATGATGACCAATCCCTTGATGATGTACTGCCAGATGTCCGAGACACCGGCCAAGATGAGCCCGTTGGAGAGCACCGCGATGATCAGGCCGCCGATCAGCGTGCCCCAGATCGAGCCGACGCCGCCGACGAAACTGGTGCCGCCGAGGATGACGGCGGCGATGGCGTCGAGTTCGTAGCTTTGCCCGAGTTGCAGGCCGTTGGCGGCGTATAGCCGAGCCGCCGACATGGCGCCGCCGAGGCCGGCAAGCAGGCCGGAAACGCCATAGACGAAGAGCAGCACCAGCGGCACCTTGATGCCGGTCAGCCGGGCGGCCTCGGCATTGCCGCCGACGGCATAGATCCAGGTGCCGAGCACCGTGCGTTTCAGCACCAGCCAGGACAGCACCACCACCGACAGCGCGATGATGACCAGCCAGGGGATGCCGAGCACCGAACCATTGCCGATGAAGTCGAACGGCAGGTCGGAATTGAACACCGTCGTGTCCTGCCCGAGCAAGCGGGCAACGCCGCGCACGGCGGTCAGCGAACCCAGAGTGACGATGAAGGGCGGCAGCCTGATATAGGCGATGAGCAGCCCGTTGATCAGCCCGAAGCCGAGCCCGGCCAGGATGGCCGCCGGCACGCCGAGCAGGCCCCAGTCCGGCACCAGCGACACCAGCACCGCCACCATGGCCGCGGCGGCGAGGATCGAACCGACCGACAGGTCGATGCCGCCGGTCAGGATGACGAAGGTCATGCCGGCGGCCAGCACGATGTTGATCGACGATTGCTGCGTGACGATCAGCAGGTTGGTGCCGGTGAGAAAGCGCGGGTTGATGAACTGGAAGCCGGCCGCCAGCAGCACCAGCACCGGCAGCATGCCAAGCGCCGCAAGCGCGGTGCGCAGCCGCCGGTTCCTGGCCACCGCCTGGTCCACACTCTTCGTCCCGGTCGTCCTGTCTGTCATCGCTGAGACGCTCCCGTCGCAAGTTCCATGATCGCTTCCTGGCGAAGCGGTTCGCCTTCCGACGCCGTCACCTCGCCAGCGATCGCACCATCGCGCATCACCAGCACGCGGTCGGCGACGCCGATCACCTCGGGCAATTCGCTTGAGATCATCAGGATGGCGATACCCTTGTTGGCGAGATTGTCGATCAGCCGGTAGATTTCCGACTTGGCGCCGACGTCGACGCCGCGTGTCGGCTCGTCGAGGATGACGACCTTCGGCTCGGTTTCGAGCAGCCGCGCGAGCAGCACCTTCTGCTGGTTGCCGCCCGACAGCGAGCCGGCATTGGCTTGCGCGGAGCCGGTGCGGATGGAGAGGTCCGCAATGGCCTTCGCCGCACGCCTGTCCGCAGTGGTGAAGTCGCGCAAGCCGCCGGCCCGCGCGTCCCTGGCCAGCACGCCCATGCTGATATTGTCGGAAATCGACATGTCGAGGAACAGGCCGAGTTCCTTGCGGTCTTCGGTGAGGTAGGCGATGCCGGCATCGAGCGCCTCGCCCGGCGAGCCGATGGCTATGGGCCTGCCGTCGAGTTCCATCGTGCCGGCGCTGCGCTTGTCGGCGCCGAAGATCAGCCTGGCGAGTTCGGTTCGGCCAGAACCGACGAGACCCGCCAGCGCCAGCACCTCACCGTGATGGAGGTCGAACGAACAGTCCTTCAGCAGGCGCCCGTCGGACATGCCGCGCACCGAGAGCGCGACAGCGCGCTTCTCGCCCGGCGGGCGATGGTCCTTCTTGTAGAAGGCCGAGAGATCACGGCCGACCATCATCGACACCAGCCGCGAGGCGCTGAGGTCGGCGCGCTCCAGCGTCCCGACATAGCCGCTGTCGCGCAGCACGCTGACGCGATCGGCGAGTTGGTAGACCTCTTCCATGCGGTGGCTGATATAGATGATGGCGATGCCTTGCGTCTTCAGCGTCGCGATCACCTCGAACAGAAGGTCGGTCTCGCGCGAGGTCAAGGACGTGGTCGGCTCGTCCATGACGATGATGCGCGCATTGGTCGAAAGCGCCCGGGCGATCTCGACCAACTGTCGTTCGCCGAGCGACAGGCTGGAAACCAGGGCGCGCGCCGAGAACGAGACGCCGAGCCGCGCGATGATTTCGCCAGCGCGACGGTTGCACTGGTCACGGTCGACGATGCCGAAGCGGCGGGGTTCATTGCCGAGGAAGATGTTCTGCGCCACCGTCAGGTTCGGCGCCAGCGACAGCTCCTGGTAGATCACCGCGATGCCTGCGGCGCGCGCCTTGATCGGATCGCCGGTCGCGGCGGGCGCGCCATCGATGAGTATCTCGCCCCCCGCATCCGGCCGATAGGCGCCGGACAGCACCTTCATCAACGTCGACTTGCCGGCGCCGTTCTCGCCCATCAGCGCGTGCAGTTCGCCGGCATGGACGCTGAGCGAGACGTCCTGCAGGGCACGGATCGCACCGAAGGTCTTCGAGATGTGGCGCATCTCCAGCACCGGCTGGCGCGTCGCCTGCGTCTGCACGGCCGCGCTCATCGCGCACCACCCGCAGCCTTGACGGCGGCGCCATGTCCGGCAGCGACGCGATCGCGCCAGGCATCGCGATAGCCGGCGAGGCCACTGAATTCTGTCGCCCGCACCGGCTCCGGCGGCTCGGCGGCGAAGTCATGACCTTCGCTCTCGAAGGCGAGCGCTGCCGCACCCGTGGCGCTGCCTTCCAGCGAGGCGCCTTGCAGGAAGGTCTGGCCGGGACGCAGTTGCGCCAGCAGCCCGGCAAGCAGGCCGCCCGTGTTCAGCCCGCCATCGACGATGACGGTATTCTGCGAACTAATGAGATCGAGGCAGAGATCAATCATCAGCGCCACGTAAAGCAGCGCCACCGCCGCGCTCTGCCCGTCACTGGGCTTACCGCCGATGATTTCGCCGCGATGGCTCGGCATTGGCCCGCCCGGCGCGAAACTGGGCAGCGCCATGAGGCGAGCATCGAGCGCCTGCTGTATCGAGCCAAGCGGGATCGCGCCTTGCCAGCCGCCGCTGATGACGGCGAATTCGCGCCCGCCCATGAAGCGGATGGTCGGCACCGGACCGCCGTCGACATCGACATTGACCAGCATGTCGCGCTCACGGTCGAGCGCTTCGAGCGGGCAGTCGGGATTGAGCACGACGACCCAGGTGCCGGTCGAGACGACGGTCAGCGGTCCAAGGCCTTGCCGGCGATAGGCATGCAGTGCCGCATTGGAGTCGTGGACGCCATTGTGGATCGCGATCGATCGCTTGATATCGCCGAAGCGCTGCTCGCCGATGACGGTGCCGGCACGTTCGAAAGCCGGCATCTGGCCGCGCCAGCCCTGGGCGTCGACCAGCGAGGAGAAATCACGTTCGCGCGGCGCCCACAAATGCGAATGGCACCCGAGATAGGAGACTTCCGAAACCGGCCGCCCGCCGAGGCGCCAGCTCCAGTACTGGGGATAGCCGAGGATCGATGTCGCTGCCGTAAAGGCATCGGGATCGACCTCCTGCAGCCACAGCATGTGGCGGCCATAGTTAAAGCCGAGCGGCAGGCGCGGCGAAAACGTCTCGGCAAAATCCGGGATGCGGCGGTCGATCCGCGCCGCGATCTCGGCCGGTGGCTCCTGTTCGTAGTCGAGGATCGGATGCGTCAGCGCCTTGTCGCCGACAAGGGCGAAGGTGCAACCATGGCCCGACACCATCACCCCTTCGACACCATGGTTTTCGACCGCGTCGGTGACGGCACCGAACGCCCAGTCATGGAGGGCGGCTTCGTCAAGCACGCTGAAGCCGCCTTGGTGCGTCCATTTCGGCTGCGTCCTGCGTTCGTCCAGGATGCGGCCGTCCTGGCTGAAGACGAACAGCTTCGAATTGGTCTTGCCGAAGTCCAGCACCGCCACATTCACGGGGTCGCTCCCGAGGTAGCAGCAATCCGCACCATGACGCCGGCGTCCTCCAGCATGCGCGCATCGGCATCGGAGAGGCCGTCATCGGTGACCAGCGTGCCGATGCGCGACAGCGGCAGCGCGACGTTGCGCGCGTGGATCGAGAGTTTGCGGCTGTCGGCCAGCACCACGATCTGGTCGGCGCAGAGGCTGAGATCGGCAATGGAGCGGACCAGCAGCGGATGCGATTCCAGCAGCCCTTCCTGGTTGAGCCCTTGCGTGCCGAGAAAGAATTTCGAGGCATAGAAAGGCGTCGCCTGGGTCGGCGAATGGATGATGCCGGGTTCGCGGTGCAGATCACCGCCGGCGACCGTCAGGCTGCAATGGCCATGGTCGCTGAGATAGGCAGCGAGCGGCATCGAATTGGTGTAGAGTCGGATGTTGCGGTCGGCGAGCTTGACGCCGAGATGGAAGCAGGTCGAGCCGCCGTGGACGATAACCGCGTCGCCGTCGCGCACCATGGTCGCGGCGACGGTTGCAATCTGCCGCTTGGCCTCGACGGCGAGGTCCCGGTTCTCGTCATAGGGCCGGGCATAGGCAACGCCCGCATGCGAGGCGCCATCGAGCGCCGATATGCCGCCATAGACCTTGCGGGCTTCACCGGCCTCGTCGATCCGGTCGATATCACGCCTGACCGTGGCTGCCGAAACGCCGAGCCGCTCCTGCAACTCGCGCACGGAGGCGAACGGGCGCTCCCGGAGCAATTCGACGATCTGACGCTGGCGGCCGAAGTCGCTCAACTCTTCCTCCCTGATGCCATTTTCTACGGCAACTGGTGCAACTTACTCAACATTAGTCGGATTGCAAGCTAGTTTTGACGATAGTAGATCACCATTGACGTAGATCACTCATATCTGCGATATCAACGCCAGCAGCGGCCCGGCGACGGGATTTCGTGCAGACGTTGGAGGAAAGGCGCCGTGGCAACCCAAGCTGATGCACAGGAACTGGCTTCCCTGCGGGCGCTCTCGGCCAGCATCGGGCTCAATCCCCATATGACACAGGCGGCGGGCGGCAACACTTCGCTCAAGGCCGGCGACACGCTGTGGATCAAGGCCTCGGGCACCTGGCTGAAGGATGCGCTCAGCGACGACATCATGGTGCCGGTGGCGATGGCGCCGCTGCTCGAGGCGGTCGAACGGCGCGATCCAGCCGCCGACAAGCCACAGGCCTTCGCCATCGAAGACCTCAATCCGCGTGGCCTGCGGCCGTCGATCGAAACCACCGTGCATGCCTTGATGCCGCAACGCGTGGTTTTGCATGTCCACTGCGTCGACACGATTTCGCTTGCAGTGCAAGCCGATGGCGAGACCGAGGTCGCCAGGCGGCTCAGCGGCATCGAATGGGCCTGGGTACCGTATTTCCGTCCGGGCCTGCCGCTTGCCCGCGGCATTGCCGAGAAGCTGCGGCCTGGGGTCGACGTGCTCATCCTTGGCAATCACGGGCTGGTGGTCGCTGCCGAAACCGTCGCCGGGGCCGAGGCTTTGCTGCACCGCGTCCGGTCGCTCCTGGCACGGCAGCCGCGCGCGACCGCCGCGCCGGATATCGCCGCCTTGACGGCGCTAGCCGACGGCTACCGATTGCCGGCGGATGTCGAGGCGCACGCGGTCGCCCTCGATCCGGAAAGCCTTGGCATGGCCGAGGCCGGCAGCCTTTATCCGGACCATGTCATCTTCCTTGGCCAGGGCTCGGTCGTTGCGAGGCCGGGCGAAGACGTGGCCGGCGTCACCGCGCGGCTCGGCGCGGCGCCCCCGGCAATCCTGTTTCCCGGTGCCGGCGTGCTGATGCGCGGCGACGCCAGCGCAGGTGCCGACGCCATGCAACGCTGCCTCGCCGACGTGACCGCGCGCGTCGACAGCAAGGCGCGGCTGAACTATCTCACCGCCGCCGAGAATGGCGAACTGGTCAACTGGGACGCCGAGCAGTATCGCCAGAAGCTCAACGCCGCCAACACGGCCTGACAAGGACGGACGACATGACGCCACTTGTCGTCGGCATCGATATCGGCACCTCTGGCGCCCGCGCCGTCGCCATGCGCCAGGATTTTTCCATTGTCGGCCAATCCGCCGTGCCTCTCGACAGGTTTGGCCAGAACCCTCGCGACCCCTCGGTATGGTGGCAAGCGGTCCAGGCGGCGCTGGCGGAACTGCTTTCTGGCGTCGACCGCGCCGCGATCCTCGCTGTCGCCATCGACGGCACGTCGGGCACGCTGCTCCCGGTCGACATTGATGGGCGGCCTCTGGCCGAGCCGCTGATGTACAATGACAAGGTCGATGACGCCGCCATCCTGGCGGCGATCGTCCGCGAGGCGCCGGAAGCGAGCGCCGCCCACGGGGCGACTTCAGGCCTCGCCAAGGCTTTGCGGTTCCAGCATCAGCCCGGCATAGCGGCGGTGCTGCACCAGGCCGACTGGATCGCCGGCAACCTGTCCGGACGCTTCGATGTCAGCGACGAGAACAATGCGCTCAAGACCGGCTATGACGTCGAGCAGCGCCGCTGGCCGGACTGGATCGCGGCCACCGGCATGCGCATGGATTTGCTGCCTGATGTCGTCGAGCCGGGCGACGTCACCGGCACGCTCACCGCGGCCGCTGCCGAGCTTTTCGGCCTGCCGCGCGATGTGGTCGTGGTTGCCGGCACCACCGACGGCTGCGCCTCGTTCCTGGCGACGGGTGCGACAGCGGCCGGCGACGGCGTCACCGCGCTGGGGTCCTCGCTCACCATCAAGATCCTGTCCGACCGGCCGATCTCGGCGCCGCGCTTCGGCATCTACAGCCATCGTCTTGGCGACAGCTGGCTTGCTGGCGGCGCCTCGAATTCCGGCGGCAAGGTGTTGGCCCGGCATTTTCCGCTCGCGCGGATCATCGAACTCAGCGCGATGATCGACCCCACGACCGAAACCGGCCTCGACTATTATCCGCTTGGAACGGCCGGCGAGCGGTTCCCGATCGCCGATCCGGCCTTGCCGCCGCGTCTCACCCCACGGCCTGCCAACGACGCCGATTACCTCAAGGCGATGTTCGAGGGCATGGCGGCCATCGAGGCGCTGGGCTACGGCAGGCTGGCCGAACTTGGAGCGCCCGCCCTGACATCGGTCCGAAGCGTCGGCGGCGGCGCCGCGAACCCGGTATGGACGGCGATCCGGCAGCGCAAGCTGGGCGTCGCTTTCCTGCCGGCCCTCTCGGACGAAGCGGCCGCCGGTACGGCACGGCTGGCGCTGAAGGGTGCAAGCGAGGCAGGCCTGTTATGAGTGCCAAAAGCATCGAACATCTAGACGGCATCGGGCCGCTGGCGGAGCGCTACCAGGTCTTCCTGCTCGACCAGTTCGGTGTGCTGCATGACGGCCAGGCCCCCTACCCCGGCGCGGTGGCGGCATTGTCGGCGCTGAAGCGCGCCGGCAAGACGGTGGTGCTGATTTCCAATTCCGGCAAGCGTGCCGGTCCGAACGAGGATCGCCTGCTGAAGCTCGGCTTCGCGGCCGGCAGCTGGGACCATTTCGTGTCCTCCGGCGAGGTGGCGTGGCGGCGTTTCCACGAAATGGCGGCGACCGGGGCGTTGCGGCCCGGCACCAAATGCCTGCTGATCAGCCGCGACGGCGATCGCAGCGCGATCGAAGGCCTGCCTTTCGCGCTGACCGAAGCCGGCGAGGATGCCGAACTCGTGCTGATCTCGGCCAGCGAAGGCGACCGCCACGACCTCGACCGCTATCGCCGGCTGCTGGCTCCGGCAGCGGTGCGGCAAGTGCGCTGCTACTGCACCAATCCAGACAAGGTCATGCTGACGGCGGTAGGGCCCCGCTTTGGCGCGGGCGAGATCGCCGATCTCTACGAAAGTCTCGGCGGCGGCGTCACCCGCATCGGCAAGCCCTTTCCGGCGATCTTCGATGCCGCGCTCGCCCTGGCAGGCGAACCGGAGCGCGCCAGCGTGGTCTGCGTCGGCGACAGCGTCGAACACGATATTGCGGGCGGCAACGGTGTCGGCATCGCCACGGCGCTGGTGTCGGGTGGAATATTGGCCGACACGGCCGACCTCGCCGCCGTTTTCGACGGGCACAAGGCCTGGCCGGACTACATCACGGGATCGTTCAGCTTTCGCTGACCGCTTCGAGCATGCGCCTTGCGCTTTCCTCGTCGGTGATCAGGATCGTCGGCGCAATCAGGTTCATCGCTCCCAACAAGGCCTCGATCTTCTCCGCCCCGCCCGAGGTCAGGATACGGATTGGCGCCTTGCGCAGCCGGTCGACATCCACCGACATCACATGGTTGTTGACGGGATGGTCGACCAGATCGCCATTGCGGTCGTAGAAATGGAACAGCAGGTCGCCGACGGCGCCGCGCGCCAGCAGTGCCTCGCGGTCCGCTTCCCTGAGGAAGCCGCCGCGCGAGAAAGTGGTGGCCGAAGCAATGCCGCCGACACTCAGCAGAACGGCATCGAGCGCGTCGGCCATCTCAAAAACCTCCTGCAGGCCGCAGCGTTCGATCAGCGCGATCTTGGTCTCGACGCTGTCGACGACGGCTGGCGTCGGCATCAGATAGCCGTCGCCCTGGAAAATCTGGGCAAAGCGCCAGGCGAACTCGGCCGGGTTGACCCGGCGCGCGACGCCAACGCCGCCAAGCAGCGAAATCACCTTGAAATCGGTCAGCGATTTGGCGCTGATGAACGGCAAGGTGTGGAACAGCGTATTGCCCCAGCCGACGCCGACCTGCATGCCGGACTTCATCGCATCTGACAGGAACATGCCGGTCTTGGCGGCGATCGCCGGGATCGGATCGGCGTTGGCCGCGGTCAACGGCGCCACCAGCGCCTGCTGCAGGCCGAAGGTCCTTTCAAGCGCTCGCTCCAGCCGCACGATCTCCAGAAGCTCGCTCTCGATTGTGATCTTGACCTCGTTGCGCGACCTGGCCTCCGCCAGCATGCGCACGATGGTGACGCGGCCGACGCCAAGCACATCGGCGATCTCGTTCTGCGTCATCTGCTCGACGAAATACATCCAGGCGGCGCGGATCCGGAGGCGGTCTGTCCGGCTCTCGCTGACGACCTGCTCGGCCGCTTCGGCTCCTGCTCGCCTCTCGTCGGCCCGCCTTTCCTCGATTTGTCGTCCCCTGGCCAAATCATCCCTCCCCCGCGGCGACGGGCGCGTGGCCGCTGCCGATTCTGCATGCTGGTCTAGTATCGCCTATTGATCTACCAATCGATAGGAACAATGTAGAGGTGGTGGCCGGCCCACCGCGGCTGGTCCCGCACGGCACATTCGAGGCAAACCGCGATGCTCCGACAAATCTCCGAAGACGTCCGCGTCAACCTCAAGGACCGGCTGCGGGAAGTCCGCGACATCATCCGCCAGAGCCGCCATGACGGCGCCAGCGAGGCCAGCCTGCTGCGCGAAGCGACCAGCCATCTGCCGCCATTTCCGGGCAAAGGCATCGAAGGCCTGCTCAGCCATGCCGCCAGTGCCGTCGACGAAGCGCTGTCGATCGCCGAATCCTTCGTCCCGCATGAACGCCCGATAAGGGTAGACGGAACGACGGTGAAAGGTCTCGGCACCTATTTCCCGGCCGGGGACGAAGAACAGCAGTTGAGCGCCGAGCGCCTGTTCCGGCGCGACATGTATTACCTGACCAAGGCGGTGCTTGCCGGGCTCAAGATCGACAATGCCCGTATCCATGAAGCCGGATTCGCCGCTGTCCATGCGGCCATGCGCAAACGGCGTGGCGAGATGTTGGCCGCGCTCACCGCGCCCGATGCTGGATTGCAGGCCATCGCGGCGACGTGTTCGGCGTTGCTGGTCGAGTGCCTTGGCCAGCGCCCGATCCGTTTTGGTGACGCCGCCCCGGACGCGGTGGCAATGGGTGACAAGGCGCTCGAGGTAAGCTGCCTCGCGCCGGTCGTCCTTGCCTGCGGTCTGGCGACAACCGGCCGCGATGGCGCGCCGGAGCCCGACATGCTTGAGATCGCGATCCTGGCCGCCGACATCCGTCGTGACCGCATCGTCCAGGCCTGTGCCAAGGCGAGCCCGGTCGACGAATTGACGCCTGTCTTCGCCACCTTGCTTGCCCACTTGCCGTAAGCTCCAGCAGCAGCGGTCGCGGAAACTACTCCCCGGCCGTCATGACCATGATCGTCTTCTTGGCGCGCTGGATCGAGGCCGGGCTCATCGACAGCTCGGTCAGGCCCATCTTCAGGAAGGCTGGAATGAGATCCGGCCGGCACGCCGCCTCGCCGCACATGCCCACCATGATGCCGGCGGCGACGCCGGCCTTGGCCGTCAGCTCGATCGCCGACATAACGGCCGGATTGGTGACGTCGTTGAGCTTGGCAACGGTCGGGTTGAGCCTGTCGGCGGCCATGATGTACTGGGTCAGGTCGTTGGTGCCGATCGAGAAGAAGGCAACCTCCTTGGCCAATGCCGGCGCGATCAGCACCGCGGCCGGGGTCTCGATCATCACGCCGAGATCGAATGTCGCGTGCGGCACGCCTTCGGCCTTCAGTTCGGCGGCGCATTCATCGACCAGAAGACGCGTCTGCCTCACCTCGCCGATATCAGACACCATCGGCAGCATCACCTTGATGTTGCCGTGTACGGCGGCCCTCAGCAGCGCCCTCAGCTGACGCTTGAAGATATCGGGCCGGTCGAGGCACATGCGGATGCCGCGCCAGCCGAGGAAGGGATTTTCCTCATCGGGAAACTCGATGCCGGCGATCGGCTTGTCGCCGCCGATGTCGAGCGTGCGCACGATGACCGGATAGGGGGCGAAGGCTTTGGCCAGCGCCGCATAGGTCTCTGCCTGCATGTCTTCCGACGGCAGGTGCATATGGCGCATGAACAGAAGCTCGGTGCGGAACAGGCCGACGCCCATGGCGCCCGCCTCCTGTGCTGCTTCGATCTCCTCCAGCGAGCCGATATTGGCCGCGACCTCGATCACCCTGCCGTCCGCCAGCTTCGGCGTCACCGTCTTGAAGGCGGTCAGGCCGGCACGCTCCTTTGCCGCCGCTTCGACACGGCCGGCGAAATCGGCGCGCGTCGCCGCGTCGGGATCGATGATCACCTGGCCACTATTGCCGTCGAGCGCCACCTCTCGCGCCGTGCGCAAGGCGTTGACCTGGTCGCCAAGCCCCAGCACCGCCGGAATGCCGTGCGAACGGGCGATGATGGCGATATGCGAGGTGGCGCCGCCATGGCCGCACACCACGCCGCCGATGCGTTTTAGCGGCGCGCGCGCCAGATCCCAGGCGCCGATATCATCGGCGATCAGGATCGCACCCTGCGGGATGTTTTCGAGGCTGACGTCGTCCTGTCCGAGCAGCACCAGGCAAATCTGCCGCCCGACCGCGTGGACGTCGTCCGCCCGCGCATTGAGATAATGATCGTCGACGGCGCTGAAATCGGCGGCGATGGTGGAAGCGGCGGTGATCGTGGCCGAGATCGCGTCATTGCCGCCCTTGATCGCCTTTTCGGCCTCGCCGGTCAGGCTGTCGTCGGCGGCGATATCCCTGAGTGCCGCGACGATGCCGCGGTCTCCCGCCGACAGACTATCCTGCGCCAAGGCCCGATCCATGCGCGCCTGGACGGCGGCGACGGCGGCGCGGAACCTGTCGATCTCGCCGGCGATTTCTTCCGCCTGCAGCATACGGCCCTGCCCGGCGATGTCAGGCGGGAAATGCGCGAAGGCCGGCCCGATGGCGACGCCCTCGCTTGCGGCAACGCCGCGCAAACCACCTGCATCCTCCGATGCCGCCGGCGCGGATTCGGTCGCCGGCGCGGGTGGCGTATCCTTGCCTGCGTCATTCGCCGGGATGTGGGTTTCTTCGTCTTCCAGACCCGCCTTTGGGTTCTCGAGATAGCCGATCAGCGCCTCGATCGCCTCGATCGCGTCGGCGCCGTTCGCCCGCACGGTGACTTCCTGGTTTTCCTTGACCGCCAGCAGCATCAGCTTGACCGAGCTCTTGGCGCTGACCGCCTTGCCGTCCTTGACCAGTTCGACGTCGGATTCGAAACCCTTCGCGAGCTTCACGAAGCGCGTGGCGGGGCGGGCGTGCAAACCTTCATGCACTCTGACGATGGTCGAGCGTTCCATGGCAAATACTCTGCTTTTTTGGGCGCCAAAGCCAGACTGGGCGGGGCGCGAGTGCTTTCAGGCGGCGATTGTGATGATCGCGTCTGTCTTCAGGGCGGCGACAAGCGCCTGGGCATCGACCGGCGATGCGCAGATCTCGCCTGGCCTCTCGGCCTCCGGGGCGCCGTTGAACGAGATGACGACGTGGCCCATTTCGAGCACCTTGCTCCAGGCGCTGGAGCCGACCGCGGTTATGACGGCTGAAACCGGGCCGATGGTGATCGAAGCGCCCTTCGCGGGCGCTCCGTCACTCGGGCCTTGCTCCGTCCTGTGCAGGACGGAGACTTCGGCAAGCTCGGGCGGCGAGCCATCCGCGAACAGGATGACCACGCCTCCTTCGGCAAGGTCCGCCACTTCGGGTCCGATTGCAGTGACCCGTGTCTTGAGAAGAACCGACATATGGCGAACCTCGTTGTTGTTGGTGTTTTTCAGAACACGATCAGGGAGACGACCCAGGCGATCAGCACCGAGACCGGACCCATGATCTGGCGGCTGATGAGCACCGCCGGAACGCCGATTTCGATCGTCTTGGGCTTGGCCTCGCCGAGCGCCAGACCGACGGGGACAAAGTCGCAGCCGACCTGGGTGTTGTAGGCAAACAGCGCCGGCAGGGCCATTGCCGGCGAAATCGTGCCGTTGGCGATCTGCGGGCCGATGATGGCGACGCCGATGACCTGCGCGATGACGGCGCCTGGTCCCAGGATGGGCGACAGGAAAGGCAGGCCGCAAATCGCCGAGATGACCAGCAGACCGACGATGTTGTTGGCCAGCGGACCCATCGGCTGCGCCAGCACGTCGCCGATACCGGTGTAGAGGATCAGGCCGATGAGCATGGTCACGAAGGCCATGAACGGCAGCACGTTGCGGATGACCTGGTCGATGGTGCGGCGGCCGGCATTGAAGAAAATGCCGACGACACGACCCATGACGCGGCCGATCGTGCTGATGAAACCGATCAGCCCGCCCTCGCTGGGCAGCGCCGCCGGGGTCGCGGTGTTGTTGGTAGAACTCATCGATGCTGCTCCCCCCGCAGTGGTGACCGCCTCGGAACCGTCGGCCATTGTGACGTCGGCCGGCTTGACGCCCGAAACATAAATATCCTCGGTGATGAACTGCGCGAGCGGCCCGGACTGACCGACCGGTGTCAGGTTGACGGTCGGGATACGCTTGCGCGGGTAGACGCCGCAGCGTGCGGTGCCGCCGCAGTCGACGACGACCACCGCCATTTCGCTTTCGATCGGCGGCGCCTTGAAGCCGTCGACGGCTTCGGCGCCGGTCATGTCGGCGATGAGCTGCGCCACCGGATGAATGCCGCCACCGGTGACGGAAACAACCTTGCTGCGCTGTTCGGTCGGCTCGATCACGAGCGGACCGCCCCACCCTGTTTTGCCCCGGGTGATCCTTACGGCTTTGTATGTCTTGGCCATGATGTCCTCCCCGCCCTTACAGCTCGACGCCCTGGCGGCGTGCCATGATGGCGGTGATGCGCTCGGTCAGCATGCCCTTGAGCAGAATGACGACGAGGCCGACGATGGCGTACCAGATCGCCACCTTGACGTGGTAACCGGCGACGACGGCGCCCTTCTTTTCCAGTTCCAGCAGCGCGACCAGAATGCCGCCCCAGACGAAATATTCGCCGGGGTTGATGTGCGGGAACAGGCCGAGCGGCGGATGCACGTAGGACACGGCCGCGTCATAGAAGGCGGGCTTGTGCTTCTCTTCCAGGAACGATCCGAACGTATAGGCCATCGGATTGGTGAGGAAGAACACCGCAAGCAGCGGCAGCAGCGTATAGCGCGTCAGCGCGATCCTGCCGGCGCCACGCGCCAGGCCATGAACGCGCTCTTCGCCGACCAGTTCGGTGACGGCGTAGAAGGCGGTCATCAGCACCACCAGCGTCGGAATGATGCCGGTGACGAAACCGGCGAACACTTCGCCGCCCTTCTGGAAGATGCCGATGAAGTACTTGCCGATGGCGGTCAGCCAGCCGAGCTGCTCTTCCTGCTGGACGTCCTTCAGCTTTTCCTTGAACTGGTCGACGGTAATCGGCCCGCTGTCGGCTTGCGCCAGGACAACGAGATGGTCGGAAGCATGCTCGACGGCGAGCTTACCATGCAATGCAGCATCCGAAACCATGGCACCCGCGACATGCAAATTGTGCACGGCCATGTCGGCATGCTGCGCCAACAACGAAAATACAGACATTTCTCCTCCTTATGCCGGCCCGCCGGGTGATCCCGGTCGGCGCACGGCCTCCTCTATGCCCTTGCTACGTTCAAACCGGACAGGCCCGGCTTCTTCCCCGGCTCCGACCGTGCTTTGTCGATCTGTTCGATCGCCCGCTTCACGGCCTCGGCCACACCGGGTTCCCCCTCCCCCATGATCGCAGGGTTGGACCGGAGTCGATCGAGGGGAACACCCTCGAATTCTTCATGTCGCTTGAATTTGGTGAAGACGGAACGGCCGCTCATCACCATCATGCGGCGCACGATCAGGTCGGGCGTAACCACGACCAGCGCGATCGTGCCCTTGGCAAATCGGCCGCGAAAATTGCCGGCGCCGACGAAGCCATCCTTGTATTGGTCGGTGACGCCACGGAAGACATCCGAATAGTGCCGCATCTGCAGCCAGACGCCGAGCGACTGCAACGCCCACACAATAACCAGCAGAAGCAGTCCCCACTGCCAAATCGCCATTCGGTTCTCCTCCCGAGCCTCAATTGAAGTGCACCTTGGACCGGCGCGCGACAACAGCAAAGTGAGAACATTTGTTTCCGTGAATGTCAATATGTATGATATTGGCCGTGGCCACGGTCATCCACAGGGCCGCCGCACGATTTCGGCGGCGGCACGTCTGTGCTAGCCTGTGATGAAACGGGATGCATGCAATGGAACTGCCCTTCAGGGATGAACTGGCCCTCATGCCCGACCTGCGCCACAGGTTGCGGCAGTTGCGCTGGTTCCGTGCCACCTTTCGCGGCAGCGCCAAGGTCGTTTCTGACACATTCGGCGTGCGCTTCGAAATCGACGAGGCCAAGCTGACCCGGGCTTTTCTCGACTGGGTCGAGGTCATGGAGGCGCAGAAGCGCTTTGCCGCGATCGACCGCGCCGACTTCATCGTCTTTGCCGCCGGCCTCGTGCTGCGCGAACTGATCAAGCAGGCACCGGCCAGGGAGATCTCCGGCCTTACCCACCTTATCGAAACGGATCAGAATGCCAGCACGCTGGACATCATCCGCTTCTGGCCGGAAGGCTTTCTCTACACCAACTACTGCGTCTCGGTGATTTCGGCGATCCATGAGCAGGAATTCGGCTCGGCGCCCAGCATCGACAAATGCGCCGACGACCTGCGCACATGGTGGTCCTATCGCGAGAACGTCACCGAGATGCCGGCCTATGCCGTGGCATTCCTCGACCGCTTCCTGGGCGCGGAACCGAACTGGATCACGCCCGATCGCGCCCAGTCCCGGCAAGCCATGCAGAGGGCGCTGGGGTCTTCCCGCGCCAGCGATGCGTTGCGACAGCTTTGAGCCATCGCCGGTTCGCATGTCCCCAAAAAACGCCGCACTATTGAACATTTGATTTTTTGCCGATAGCGATGTGCGAAATTTGACTTGAGGAGACGAGCGCGTGGCGCGAGCAAGGCCTATCATTTTCGATTGCGACGGCGTGCTGGTCGACAGCGAGCCCTTGGCCGCCAGGGCCTACGAGCGCGTCTACGAAAAGCACGGCATGCCGGGCGTTGGCGGCGGCATCATCGCCCAGTGCGTCGGCATGAAACAGGCCGACATCATCGTCAGGATCAGGGAATTGACCGGCCATCAGTTTCCTGCGGCCGCCGACGGCGATATCTGGGCCGAGACAAAAACCCTGTTTTCGCAGGAATTGAAGCCGACACCGGGAATCGCGGCATTCCTGGAAACGCTCGAAGGCGATCGCTGCGTTGCCTCGTCATCCTCCGTCGAGCGCATAAACCACAGCCTGGCCATCACCGGACTGGCACGGTTTTTCGGCGATGCCATCTACAGTTCCTCGATGGTCAAGAACGGCAAGCCGGCGCCCGATATCTTTCTGTTCGCCGCGGCAAGGATGAGTGTCAATCCGGCCGACTGCATCGTCATCGAGGATTCGCCCTTCGGCATCCAGGGCGCGGTCGCCGCCGGCATGACGGCGATCGGCTACACCGGCGGCGGCCACACCTATCCGGAGCATGCCGCGCGGCTGACGGCCGCCGGTGCCGATTTCGTCTGCGCCGACTGGCATGAAGTTAGCCGGCAATTGGTTGGACTTGGTGTCCCTGCCTGAGTAAGGGAAGCTAGAGAGGATGGTTTGGCGGCCAGTCGCTGCGTGGAATTTCGGCGCCGACTCGGAAGTTGAATGACAAGACCCTCGTCGCATCGGCATCCACCTCGCATCGGAAGCTCAGTTGGTACCATGTGGTTGTCGTGCTGAAAGCCGCTTCGGAGCGGTCGAGTACATTACCGGTCTTCAGCGGAATCGTCGGCAGCCATTTGGGAGAATAGTCGGCACCCTGCAGCTCCTGGTCCAGCACGTTGGCGCAAAGGGTCGCAACGCGCTGACTGCGAGGCACGCCACTCATGGAACTCGTGGCCAACGCGTCGCCGGTAGCGCCCTGCGAATAGAGTTTCCGAACCCCCGGAAGACCGGAATACATCGGTGATCCAGCACCTGCGTCGTTCGTGGAATTTGAGGCGGTGGCCTTCCCGGGCCGGGACTTCAGGGCCTTTTCGGACTTGAACTTCATCGTCTTGACGGCTTTGGCCTTCGGCTTTTCGGGCGCGGACCCGGGCTTGGCGTCGCTTTCGGTCGGCAACGGCTTTGGCGTTACGGCTGCTTGCTGATCGGCGGCTTTTGGCACAGCCTGCTGTTTGTCCGCGTCCTGCGTGACCTGCTTTTCCTCACTCGGCGTGGGCTTGGCGTCCGTCGGCTGGGTTGGCGCATTCTCGTCGGCCTTGCTCGCATCCGGCCGCTGCTCCGCGTTCACCGTCGCGGCAGGCTTGTTCTCGGCAGGCTTGGGCATGACAGGAGGCTTCGAAGCGTCATCCTTCGCAGGCGACGGCGCATTGTCCTTGGCCGCGGCCCCATCCAGGGATTTCTTCGGCCCTGTATCTTTATCGCCATACTGAAAAACGCGCTTCAAAGCCGTATCGTCAGGTTGTTTGCGCGGCTGTTCGGGCGGCTTTTCAACTTTCTGCTCGGGTGGCTTCTCAGCCTTCGGTTCCGGTGGCTTCTCGGCTTTGGGCGGCTGCGGCTTCGGTTTTGGCTGATCGGGCGGAGGCACGAGCGCGACACTTATCGGTTGCTCCTGCTGCGGCTCCTGAGAGGTTTTTGACAGGCCGTAAATGAAGAACGATGCGACAAGCGCATGCAGGATCAGCGATGCGGCCAAGCCCCAAAGAAGATTCCGGCGCCATTCGCGTGTCTCATCCTTCATCCTTTCCGATGTGGAATGAAATAGCGGCGGCTTCAAGCATAGGCTTGGAATTGACGCGATTTAGCCGCTGACAGCTTGGTGATCGCAGGCAGGCTAGGGTCGAATTCCGTCCAGAAACCGGTCCTGCAACCGGGTCTCCCCAAACCAGTTCAGCCGGTTGATGCTGACGAAACCCGCATCGATCGCCTCGTTTTCATCGCCCGGTTCGCTTGCATGGGCCCGGCCGCGCGGCACGGTGATGACCGTGCGATCTCCATCGGTCTCCACGATCTCGGCCTTGCGGCCGATCTTGTCGCGGCCGATGCGCGGTTGCCGGATTTCGGCCGGCAGCACGGTCGGCAGGTTGACGCTGAGCCAATGGCCTTCCCTCGCCCAGTCGGCGCGCGATTGCCACAATGAGCCAATCAGCGCGCCGAGCCATTGGTCGTCGCCATCGCTGAACTCAGGATTTTTCACACGCGAAAAACCGATTGCCGGCGCGCCCCAGAAGCTTGCCTCCCGGGCAATGCCAAGCGTGCCGGAATAGGCAATATCCTCGGCGACGTTGCGGCCATCATTGACGCCCGCCAGCACCAGATCCGGTTTTGCTTCCCGTGCGAAAAGCCACGTCATCGCACTCACCACGCAGTCGGCCGGCGTGCCCGAGCAGGAATACCAGTTCGTCTTGACGCGTTGCATCGTCAGCGGCCTGGCGATCGTCAGCGACGAGCCGGCGGCGGTGCGCTTGCCGTCGGGGGCGACCACCCAGACATCGTTGCTCAGCCCGCTGGCGGCATTGACCAGCCGAGACAGGCCGGGGGCTTCGATGCCGTCGTCGTTGCAGATCAGGATTCTCATTTTTTGCTCCCTTGCCCCACCGTGACACGGTGGCCTGTGCGGCATTGCGTGAGCAACGACGGGATATGGCTTTTCAAGTCGCCGAGCAGATCGGGCCCGCAGGAATGGCCCAGCGCCGCGGGGCGTCCCGCCTTCTCCCAGATGCCGACATTGCCCGACAGTGTCGGATGGGTGGGCATGCGTATCCAGTCCGCCCGACCGGCTTTGTTGAGGAGCTGACCCGGAGAGCCCGGCGGCAGATGCCCGGTGAGCAGCACCGGGTATCCGGCCTCTCCAGCACGCGGCAACAGCCTGGAGGACGGGCCGGCTTCGCCCATGCCGTCATCGGCCAGCAAGGGCAGCGCCGGCAAGGGCTCGCCATCGGCCCAGTCGGCTGCCTCCCGCAAGCGGCGCCGCAGAAACCCGGAAACGCCAGGCAACAGGGATGCTCCGGCGTCCATCTGCGCCTCCAGCGACGAGCGCATGCCGGCATGGATGGCGAACGGCCCCGGCAAGGCCGCGATCAATTCCAGTGATCGGCCCGACAGCGGCGTCGGCAGGAGGCAGCCCCGTGGGTGGCGCGCCACCCATTCGGAAATTTCTCGCGCCCGGGCAGCCCCCGGCACGGGATCCGCGCCGTAGGAAGCATCGAAGACCAGAAGGTCGCAGTGCGGGATCGTGTCCATGACGAAGACATTGCTGTCCGGCACCACATCGGCCGAATAGGCAATGCGGCTTTCCCCATCGTCGACGGCGAACCAGACGCCGCCCACGACATGACCTGAACGTCCCGTGCTGACCACGAGATTGCCGCTGGTGAGCGTGTCGCCCGGCTCGAAGAGTTCGATACGGTCTTCGGGCAAGGGAAATCGGCTGAAGTCGCCCGGTTCGGCATAGGCGGCAAGCGTCGCCGGCGCCTCGCCGCGGGTCTCCGCCGTCATGAAGATCGGGCCGGCATAGCCACGCGCCAATAACCAGCTCAGCGCGCCGACATGATCCTCATGGGCATGCGAGACAAACACTGCATCGATGTCGTCGACCGGCCCTTCCAGCGCCGGATAATATTCAGCCCCGGAAGCGCCGACCTTGATGCCGATGTCGAGCAGGATAAGCGTGCTTCCGCTCCGGACGGCGAGGCTGGTGCGGCCTTTTTCCCCAAAGCCGCCGAGCAGGTCGAGCATCATCACGATGCAGCCCCCGTCGCCGGGATGAGCCAGCCGGATTTTATCCGCAGACGCGCCTCGGTTCCGCTCTCCAGCGTCACGGGATCGGCTTGCTCGAAATGCAAGGTGAGGTCCGGACCAGCGGCGGGTGTGAATTCGATGCGCGCCGCGCCGCCCTGGTATATCGCCCGCTTGACCCGGCCGTCGAAGCCCGTGGCATCGGCCGAGACTTCGAGGTCGGCGGAGCGGCAGCAGATCTTGGCGCCGGCGCGCGGCCGCTCGCCGGGCCGGCAGCGAACCACAATCTCGGTTCCGAGAACCCTAACCTTGCAATGCCCGCCTTCTTCACCCGTCAAGACATCCGCCGGCAGCAGAATGCCTTGCGAAATGAACGACGCGACCATTTCGTTTGCCGGCTCATGATAAAGCTCGCGCGGCGTGGCAAGCTGCGCCAGGCGGCCATGGTCCATCACCGCGATGCGGTCGGCCAGCGCCATCGCCTCGGCCTGATCATGGGTGATGTAGACGATTGTCGTGCCGGTGCGCTTGTGGAAAGCGGCGAACTCGTCCTCCATCGAGGTCCGCAGATGCACGTCGAGATTGGCAAGCGGCTCGTCGAACAGCACCAGCGAGGGTGCCGCCACCAGGCAGCGCGCCAATGCCACGCGCTGGCGCTGGCCGCCGGAGAGATTGGCGGGCCTGCGCTCGCCCAGCCCCTGCAGATCGACCAAGGCCAGCGCGTCGTCCACTTTTTGACGCGCAACCGCCTTGTCGAGCTTGGCCACCTTCAGCGAATAGCCGATGTTCTCGGCGACGCTCATATGCGGCCACAGCGCGTAATTCTGGAAGACGATGCCGACACGCCGCTTTTCCGGCGCGACACTGCCGCCGCTGTTCGAAACGACATCGCTGCCGATGCGGATTTCGCCCGATGTCACTTTTTCGAAACCGGCCACCAGCCGCAGCAACGTCGTCTTGCCGCAGCCGGAGGGGCCGAGCACCGCCAGGAATTCGCCGTCAGCGACGTCGATCGAGACATCCTTCACCGCGTCGAAATCGGCGAAGCTCTTGGTCACATGGTCCAGGCTCAGTCGCGCCATGGCAGAACTCCGCTCGGAAGATGAGGGGCAAGCAGGTTGGTCACCAGCATCAGCACGAAGGTGACCGCGACCGTGATAACGGACATCGCCGCCGCGTAATTGGAATCGCCGCCTTGCTCGAAGGAGAACATCACCACGCCGATGGTCTCCGAGCCCGACGACCACAGCAGCGCCGAGACGGTGAGTTCGCTGAGCGCCGTCATGAAGATCAAAAGGCCACCGGCGACCGCCGCCGGCGCCACCAGCGGAAAGACGATGGTGCGCAGGCGCGTGAACAGGCCGGCGCCCGCCACCTGCGCGGCCTCTTCCAGCGCCCGGTCGATCTGGTGATAGCCGCTGATGGTCGGCCGCAACGCCAGCACCAGGAAGCGGGCGAGATAGGCATAAAGGATAATCCAGACGGTGTTGTAGAGCTGGATCCCGGTCAACGGGATCGGCCGCAGGAACAGGAGCAGCGAGGCGATCGCCAGCACCACGCCTGGCAAGGCATAGGGCAGTTCGACCGACAAATTGAGCAGCCGCACCCAGCGCTGCTTGCCCCAGGCGATCAGATAGCCAACCGGCACCGCGACGATGACCGCAAAGAAGGCGGCGGCGATCGAAAGCCAGAAACTGTTGAAGAAGGCGCGGTTGGCGGCATCATGCTCGAAAAGCACGAAACGGTAATTGTCGAGCGTCGCCGTCTTGGCGGTGAGCGCGATGCCGTAGCCCGGCACCAGCGAGGTCAGCACCAGCCCGAACAGCGGCAGGACCAGCACCAGCACGATGAGCAGCCACATGCAGGCCTGGACAACCGGCCGCCAGCGGCCAAGTTCATAGGGCTCGGCCGGCAGCGACGTCGAGGAGATGCGATAATCGCGGCGACGGCTCATCACCTCCTGGGCGAGAATACCGGCCATGGCGATGACGCCGATCAGCACCGACAGGAACGCGGTCTCGCCGAGCACGGCCGGACCGCCGCCGGCCAGCTTCTGATAGATGAGCGTCGGCAGCACCAGATAATTGGCGGGGATGCCCAGAAAGGCCGGAATGCCGAAATTGCCGACGCAGGAGACAAAGGCAAGTGCGGCGGCCGCCATGATCGACGGCGTCATCAGGGGCAGCACGATGGTGACCAGCACGGTGAACCAGTTCGCGCCACCGGCACGCGCGGCTTCGACCAGTTCGCGCGGCAGCTTGCGCAGGCCCGCGCGCACCAGCAGGAACACGAGCGGGCCATATTGTACGCCAAGCAGCAGGACGATGCCCGAGGTCGAATAAAGCGGGTTCTTGGTGCCGAGGGGCGGCGCCGCCCCGAACAGTTTTAGGAACGGGCTTGCCGGGCCGAACAGCTGCAGCCATGCCAGCGCCGTCACCTGCGGCGCGATCATCAAAGGCATGACGTAGCACAGCACGAGGGCGCTTCGGCCACGTATGTCGGTCAGCGAGACCAGCACGGCCACCAGCGTTCCCGACAGTACCGCCAGAAGAGTGCCGCCGATGCCGACGACCAGCGTGTGCCAGGTCGCGATCCAGGTTGCCGGGCTTTTCAACCCGGCCTCTACCGCCACGGTCGACAAGCTGCCGCCGGGTGCCACGATCTCCTTGACCAGGCGCAGCATGGGCAGCAGCGAAAGCAGCACGATGACGACGGCCACCGCCGCCGTCAGGACCATTTCCTGGCCCCGGCTCTCCCTGATACGTGTCGGCATGATTGCGTTTCCTGGGATCTATGCGCGCGGGCTTCGCCCGAAGCGGGCGGGATGCCGCTGACCGGCATCCCGCTGCGACCGGCGGCTCAGCCGCCGAACAGTTCCTGGAACTTCGCTTTGTCGGCGTCGGTCTTGGCGACGATCGCCTTGGTGTCGAACGGCATCACCTTGACCTTGACGCCCTCCGGCAGCCAATCGGGGCGGCCGACCGACGCACGCGCCGGCAAATAGCCCATCGACAAGGCCAGCTTCTGGCCCTCGTCCGAGAGGATGAAGTCGACGAACTTCTTGGCGCCGTCGACGTTCTTGGCCGTCTTCATGATGGCGACCGGCTCGGTCACGGCGGGCACGCCTTCGCTGGGGAACACGAACTCGACGGGCGAGCCCTTCTTCTTGGCGTTCATCGCCATGAAGTCGACGAGGATGCCGTAAGGCTTCTCGCCCGAGGCCACCGACTTCAGCACCGCGCCATTGCCGCGTACGCTGACGGTGTTGTTGGTCTTCAGCTTCTGGAAGAAATCCCAGCCATAGTCGGTATCGCCGGCGAAACCCGAAAGCAGGTACGCGGCCGCACCCGAATAGAGCGGGCTTGGCATGACCAGGCCGTCGGCATAGGCGGGCTTGGCGAGATCGGCCCAATGCTGCGGCTTTTCGGCGGCGGCGGTGTTGTAGACAATGCCGGTGGTGATCAGCTTGCTGCCGAAATAGGTCTTGTCGGCGTCATAGGCATCCGCCTCGATGCCGTCGAGCTTGGCCTCGGGATAGGCCATCAGCCGATCGTCTTTCTTCAGCAGTTCCATCGAGACCGCGTCGGCGATCAGCAACACATCTGGCTGCGGGCTGCCGGCGGCGAATTCGGCCGCCATCTTGGTCAGGATGTCACTGGTGCCCGAGCGATAGATGGTGACGTCGATGCCGGGCTGCGCCTTCTTGAAGGCATCCACGGTCTTGGCTGCGTCCGCCTCGGGTTGGGATGTGTAGAGCGTCAGTGTTTCGGCATTTGCCACGCCGGCAAACAAAGTAGCCGCGAGCGCCAGCTGGCTGGCCAGCAGCTTGATGAATAGCGTCTTCATGAGACCTCCTGTCTTGTCTGTGCATGACCGGTCCGGCCTCTGGCCAGCGCCCCGTCTCTTCCTCCCTGCACGGCGCATATGACTGGTGGATGACACTGCGCGTGAAAGGCACAAAATATGTTCATATGTTCAATGTCAATTACAAATGATCACGACTATGCGATAATCGAGCTGTCGTTGACCGCACCCGGTTGACAGATGGGCGGCGTTTCTCGGATCAGAACAACGCTGCGGATCATGACGCACGAGGGAAGACGATCTATGCCCACGGAAAAGTCCACGCCGGCTCGCCTACCGATGGTCTCGTCGGACCTCAGCGTCAAGACGGCATGGCTCTATTACGTCGAGGGTTTCACGCAGGAGCAGATCGCCGAGAAGCTCGATGTCTCCAGGGTGAAGGTCATGCGCACGCTGGCCGCCTGTACCGCCGAAGGCATTGTCGTCACCATGATCAACGCGCCGACCGCCGAACAGGTGGCGCTGGAGCGGGAACTGGAGAAACGCTGGGGCCTCAATGCCGCCGTCGTCATCCCCACACCTTCGGCCCACGATCATCTGGAGAAGGCCATTGGCCACGCGGTGGCCGCCTATCTCGGCGAGCAGATGCAGGACGGCATGACGCTGGCGATCGGCGGCGGCGCGACACTGCATGCCAGCCTGGGTTTCCTTGCCCGACGCCAACTGAAGCACGCCTCGGTGGTCGCGCTTGTCGGCAGCCTGCCGCATTCGCAGTGGATCAACCCGTCGATCGTCGCCGCCAAGGTCGCCGATGTCTTCGAGGTCGACAGCTACCAGATCACCGCGCCGGTGATGGTGGACGACCCCTCGCTGCGCGAACTGCTTTGGGCGCAGCCGACCTTGCAGGATGTGCGCCGGCGCGCGGCCGCGGCCGACATCGCATTGCTCACCGTCGGCGATATGTCGCCCGACGCCACCATCTTCCGGCATGGCATCGTGCCCTCATCGCTGATTGCGCCTTTGAAGGCGAAAGGCGCGGTCGCCAACATGCTGTGCTATTTCGTCGATGCCACGGGCACTCTCGTCGATCACGAGGTCAACGGCCGTGTCATGGCCATCGATCTCGACGTTGTCGGACGGGTACCCAATGTCGTACTGGCCGCCGGGGGAAAGCGCAAGGTGGCGGCTATTCTCGCCGCGCTGAAGGCCGTCAGCACCAATGTGCTGATCACCGACAGCGACACCGCCGTGGCGCTGCTGGCCAAGGCCGGGCGAGGCGCTTCCGGGGTTTAAATCAAGCCGCGTTCGCGCAAAAAGTCCTCGACGCCGACATGGGTCATGGATTCGAATTCGGCGACCGCTTCGGCCACGCGTCTGCGCTGCCCTGCCAGCAACGTGAACACCTGCTTCATCTCTCCCGAAACGCCGAAACGGCTCCACCGCTCCGCTATATGCATGGGCAGGCCAATATCGGCACAGAACGAATCGAGGCTGTCATAGCCGAGACTGACGACAAGCTGCCTGGTCTCTTCCGCCGACATGCGCGGCTCGAAGGCGTGGTCATGCAGGCGCTGCGCCACCAGCTTGATGTCGGAAGGCGACGCGCCCATGACCTTGCCGAACAAGGTTTTCATGTCAGATGGGTCGAATGCAGGCATAGCGGCCTCCCTTGCTCGCGATCCACTGGGGAAGATGGGTCAAGGGCCGACGCCTGGCAAGTCGTTTCTGTCGTGAGCCGGCGCATCATTTGGCACCGGCTCGCGACTATGGTCTAGACCAGCATGCCCATCGGGCTCTCGATCAGCCGCTTGAAGGCGACCAGCAGTTCCGCACCCAGCGCGCCGTCGACGGCGCGATGGTCGGTCGACAGCGTCACCGACATCACCGTGGCTATCTTGATCTCACCGTTCTTGACCACCGCCCGCTCCTCGCCGGCCCCGACCGCCAGGATCGTCGCGTGCGGCGGGTTGATGACGGCGGCGAAATCCTTGATGCCGAACATGCCGAGATTGGACACGGCCGTCGTGCCGCCCTGATACTCCTCCGGCTTCAGCTTGCGGCTGCGCGCCCGGCTCGCCAGATCCTTCATCTCGTTGGAGATGACAGACAGCGTCTTTTCGTCGGCATGGCGGATGATCGGCGTGATCAGCCCGCCGGGGATCGACACGGCGACCCCGACATCGGCATGCTTGTGCTTGACCATGGCGCTCTCGGTCCAGGAGGCGTTGGCATCCGGCACTGCCTTCAGCGCCATCGCCATCGCCTTGATCACCATGTCGTTGACCGACAGCTTGTAGGCCGGCGCCTCGCCCTTGTCGGTCTTCTTCATCGGAGCCGCCGCATTGAGCTGCGAGCGCAGGGTCAGCAGCGCGTCGAGTTCACAGTCGAGGGTCAAGTAGAAATGCGGGATTGTGGTCTTGGCTTCGACCAGGCGCCGCGCGATGGTCTTGCGCATGACGTCATGCGGAACGAGCTCGTAGGAGCCCTGCTCGAACAGCTTCAGCACCTGATCGTCCGACATCGCCTTTACGGCCGGCGCGGATGCAGCGGGGGCGGGAGCTTCCAGGGCGACTGCTGGAGTCTCTTTAGCACCGCCCTTGGCGTTCGCTGCGTCGACATCGGCTTTCACTACACGGCCATGCGGACCGGTGCCGGATATGGCTGAAAGGGTGAGACCCGCCTCTCGCGCCAGACGGCGCGCCAGTGGTGTCGCGCGCGCACCCGCCGGCGATTGGTTGATCTCCCCTCTCGTGGGGGAGATGGCAAGTGGCGGCAAAGAGGGGGGCGCCTCGCTCCCTGCGGTTGGCGGGACAGCGCCCGCCTCTGTCGGCTTCGCCGACATTTCGGGAGAGATTTGCGCCTTGGCCCCATAGACCTCGCCATCGGCATAAATCCAGGCAACCGGCGCGCCGACTGGAATATCGACGCCTTCCTTGCCGGTCACGTCGCGAAGCACGCCGCTGGCAGGCGCGTCGATCTCCATCGCCGCCTTGTCGGTCTCGATCTCGAACAGCACGTCGCCCTTCTTGACCTGCTGGCCTTCGGTGGCGAACCAGCGCGAGATCTGTCCGGTCGCCATGTCCATGTCGACCTTGGGAAGAATGACTTCGGTCGGCATGTCTCAGCGAACCCCTTTCACGAGGTCGCGCGCGGCGGTGATGATGTCGGGAACCTGCGGCACGGTGGCCTTTTCCAGCTCCGGATTGTAGGGGATCGGCGTTTCCGCCCCGCCCAGCCGCACGATCGGCGCGTCGAGATAGTCGAACGCCTCGCTCTCGGCGATCATGGCGCTGACCTCGGCCCCGATGCCCAGCGTCTTGACCGCTTCATAGACGCACATCAGCCGCGACGTCTTCTTGACGCTGTCGATGACGGTCTGCTTGTCCATCGGCCGGATGGTCCTGAGGTCGACGACTTCGACGTCGATGCCTTCGGCCTCCAAGGTCGCTGCGGCATCAAGCGCCTTCTGCACCATGATCGAGGTGGCGACGATGGTAAGGTCGCGGCCCTCGCGGCGGATGTCGGCCTTGCCGATCGGCACCGTATAATAGCCTTCGGGCACGGGACCCTTGGCCTTGTAGAGCAGCTTGTGTTCGAAGATCATCACCGGATCGGGATCGGCGACAGCCGCCAGAAGCATGCCCTTGGCATCGTAGGGCGTCGCCGGCTGGATGACTTTCAGCCCCGGCACATGGCCGAGCCAGGCTTCCAGGCTCTGGCTGTGCTGGGCCGCCGCGCCCGTGCCGGAGCCGGCGGGGAAACGCATCACCACGGGCACGGAAACCTCGCCGCCCAGCATGAAGCGCATCTTGGCCGCCTGGTTGACGATCTGCTCCATGGCGAGCGTGGCGAAATCGGAAAACTGGAATTCGAAGATCGGCCGCATGCCGGTGACGGCGGCACCCACGGCGACGCCCGCGCCGCCCAGTTCCGAGATCGGCGTGTCGATGACGCGCTCCGTGCCGAAGCGCTCGACCAGATCGCCGGTCACCTGGAAGGCGCCGCCATAGACGCCGATATCCTCGCCCATCAGGAAGACGCGCTCGTCCATGTCCATGGCGATCGCCATGGCTTCCTGGATCGCCTGGGCGTAGCTCAGTTCACGCACCATCGCGTCCATCACGCCTGCTCCGTATACACGTAATTTCCGGTCTCGCTGATATCAGGCGACGGGCTCGCCTTGGCGAACTCGATGCCGTCGGCGATCTCTTGCGCCACCGCCTCGCGGATGGCCTCGATGCCCTTGTCGTCGGTGAAGCCGAATTCCCGCAGTTCGTTCTCGAACAGCGTGATCGGGTCGCGGTTCGACATCCAGTCCTCGATCTCTTCCTTGGTGCGATAGCGATTGCGGTCGCTCTTGGAATGGCCGCGATGGCGGTAGGTCTTGGATTCGATCAGCGTCGGACCTTCGCCCGCGCGCGCCCGCTCGACGGCCTTGTAGGACGCCTCGGCGACCTCCGAAAAAATGTTGCCGTTGACGATGACGCCGGGCATCGAATAGGCGGCGGCGCGGTCGGCGATGTTCTTGACCGCGGTCGATCGGGCCGTCGATGTGGACATGCCATAGCCATTGTTCTCGCAGACGAAAATGACCGGCAGCTTCCAGACCGCCGCCATGTTGAGCGCCTCGTGGAAGGCGCCTTCATTGTTGGCGCCATCGCCGAAGAACGAAACCACGACCTTGCCGGTCTTCATCATCTTGGAGGAGAGCGCCGCCCCGACGGCGATCGGAATGCCGCCGCCGACAATGCCGTTGGCGCCGAGATTGCCCTTGGCGACATCAGCGATATGCATCGAACCGCCACGACCCTTGCAGTAGCCGGTGGTCTTGCCGAAGAACTCGGCGAACATGCGCTTCACCTCGGCGCCCTTGGCGATGCAGTGGCCATGGCCGCGATGCGTCGAGGTGATCTGGTCGTCTTCGCCAAGCGGCATGCAGATGCCCATGGCGCTGGCTTCCTGGCCGATCGACAGGTGCATGGTGCCGTGGATGAGGCCGCGCGTGTAGCTCTCCTCCGCGCCTTCTTCGAAGCGGCGGATGAGGTACATCTTGTAGAGCACCTGCTTGAGTTGCTCGGCGCTGTACTGGCGATACACGAAGGGCAGGTTGGCGCGGCTGTCCGCGACGGCTTTGTCTGTGGCCATGATCACGCCTCCACGGTTCCGTAGACGAGCTTGTCCTGGCGGGCGCGCAGTTCGGCGATCTTGGAACCCGCGGCCGGGGCGGCATTGCCGTAGGTGATGAGTTCGCCCTTCTTGATCGGCGCGGTCACCGAACCGCCCTGCAGCAGGCCGCAGGGAATGGCTCGTGCGGCATGCGCTTCCGGTGCCGTCATGATCCAGGCGCGGTAGCAATATTCGCCGATCGCATCGAGCTTCTCGCCGGGCTGCATGTCCTTCTTGGCCACGGCGGCCACTTCGGCCACCGGCTTGGCCAGCGGCACCATATCGGCCTTGCCGTAGAGCACGACGCGGGCGCAGGTCAGCGGCACTTCGAGCGACGTCAGGTGATAAGGGCGATGGAAGGTGAAATACGGGCCCTTGCCCATCTTCAAATCTTCCATGCGCTCCGAAATGCGCGGGTGCGACATGTCGGCGACGACGAAGACGCCGGGCGCGACACCCTTGCCGATCGAATAGTCGACGACGCCGACCCTCGACAGCACGCCGCCATCCTTCTGTGGCACCAGCACCTTGTTCAGTTCGCCAAGCGTTGCCGCCGGGCCATGCATGCCGGCCTTGTCGGGAACCAGCCCGGTGGCATTGGCGATCGCCGCCATCTCGACCATGGTCTTGGAACCGTCGACGAATTCGACCAGCATACGCACATTCATGTGCCTGCGCCTGGCCTCATCCTCATAGGCGGGCGGCGTGGCGTCGATGTTGAGCGGATTGTTCTTGCCCTTGCCGGCGGCGACGATCGGATGGCCCATCGCCGAGACGAATTCGATCAGCTCCATGCAGGAGGACGGCTCATCGCCGGCGCCCAGCGAATAGGTGACGCCGAGCCGGTCGGCCTCGCTCTTCAGGTAGGCGCCGATGGTGACGTCGGCCTCGACATTCATCATCACCAGATGCTTGCCGTGTTCCATGGCCCGCAAGCCGATCTCGGCACCGACGGCGGGGACGCCGGTCGCGTCGATGACGACGTCGATGAGGTCGTTGTTGATGACCAGGCTGGCGTCGTTGGTGACCGCCACCTTGCCGGCCTCCATTGCGGCCGTCATCGCCGAAGCGTTCGACACTTCGCGCGCGTGGCCGGTTTGCTGGAAGGCGATGTCCACCGCGCGGCTTGCCGCGGGCAGATTCAGCTCCGAGATCGCGCCGATCTCGATGCCGGACATGTGGGCGACTCGGGTGACGATGTCGGTTCCCATTTCGCCCGACCCAATCAGGCCGATGCGGATTGGCTTGCCCGACTTGCCGCGTTCATCGAGATCGCGGGCAAGGCCCGTCAACGAAATATTGGAAGCCATACCGCTCATTCCTCCCATAGTGCAGGCTTGTTCGATTGCCTGACGGGTTATTGAACATCTGTATTTCTGTCAAGACTAATGTCCAAATCTGCGTGCTTTTGCAGCACTTTCCCAACCGGACGAAAAGGCCTTCGGAGAGCCGGCAAACCGCGACCTTCCGCGTTGCCATGGCCAGACAGGACTCCAACGGCGGCTCGGCGTGTGGCGCACAGGACACTTGTGAGGAGCCCTCACCCTGCGTAAAAGCGTTGACAGTGAACATCCATCGGTCAGGGGCTCTCCGATGAACGTCCAACAACGGGTTAGACATGTGCCGGCGGCGGGCGATGGACCGGCCCATGCGATTGCCGGCATCTTCGCCGCGGAATTGAAAGTACCGGCCGTCGGCCTCGACGACAATTTCTTCGACCTCGGCGGTGATTCGCTGATGGCGGAGACTCTGGTGCTTGCCGTGCAGAAGCGGTTCGGCGTGAAATTGCAGACTTCCGTCCTGCTCGAAGCGCAGACACCGCGCGAATTCGGCCGGTTGATCGCATCGCTGGTCCCGGAGCATCCGGCCCGCGAGCTGATCGTGCCGGTGTCCGGCGGCATCGGCCAGGAGCCGATCGCGATGATCCACGGCATCAGCGGCTCGGCCTTGTTCGCCAATCGCTTCAGCAGGCGCCTGAAAGAGAAGTACGCGATCATGGCCGTGCGCGGCATGGGCACCGAACCCGGCGAGACGCCCTATTCCACCATGGCCGAAATTGGCACCAACTATTTTGAAGCCTTCACCTCGGTGACAGGCATGCACCCCGACGTCATCGGCGGCATCTGCGTGGGTGGCCTGCTGGCGATCGAGGTCGGCCGGCTGAGCCACGAGGCGACCGGCAAGCGGCCGGCGATCGTGCTCATCGATCCACCGTCGCCAGGTTCGGCCTGGCTGAAGCCGATGCCCGACGATCGCCTCACCGAGAGGCGGCGCCGCGATATCGCGCGCAAGGTGATCTACTGGCGCCTGCTGCGCGACACGCTGAAGACGGTCGGCCTTGGCCAGACACGCCTGGGGCGCCATCTGCGCAAGAAGGCCTACAAGAGCGCGCTGTTGCAGGCCGCAGCCGGTTTTGTGCCCTCGTCCTATCCCTGCGACATCCTCATCCTCGCCAGTTCGGAATGGGGAGCCACCACCGTGAAGGATTACAAGGGCTGGGCGTCCGACAAGGCCAGTGTGAAAACGGTCGTCATGCCGGGCACGCATAACAAATTCCGCAAGGCCAACATGGATGCGATCGACGCGGAAATTCTCGCATTCCTCGACGACAGGCAGACGGCGGCGCGCGAAGTCCAGCACAAGCAATGAGTTTTGGCCGGCAGATACTGGAGGCCTTCGCCGCCCATGGCGACAAGGTCGCGATGGTCAGCGACAGGTCTGATATCACCTATGCCCAGGCCCTGACGCAGAGCAGGCATCTTGCCGCCAATTTCAGCGCATCCGGCATCGAGCCGGGCGACCGCGTCGGGCTCGCCATGGTCGACAACATCGACGTGGTGCTCTCCATCCTCGCCTGCTGGAGAATCGGCGCCACCCCTGTCGTCATCGACTTTCGAACGCCCAGGAGCCAGCGAGCCAGGCAGGCCCGCGACTTCGGCCTGAGAATGGTTTTCGAAAGCCGCGCCATGCCGGGCGACGAGGTCTATCCGAGCGCCCTTTTCGACGCCGGCTGGAAATCGGCCTCGGCGCCGGGATTCGACGCCGGCGCCCCGGTGGACGATGCCGCCCCGGCCTTCCTGATTTTCTCGTCCGGCACGACGGGCGATCCAAAGGCCTACACGCAGTCGCACGAAGCGCTCGCCAGGCGTATCGCGGCGCGCCGGGGGGTGGTGGAGGGAACCGCCAAGCGATTCCTGACGCCGATGGCCCTGTCTTATTCGGCAATGCGCCACCAGGTCCTGGGCTATCTGCTTTACGGCGGCGTCGTCAGGTTCTTCCCGCCCTTGTTCACCCCCTCGGAACTCATCGAGGCGCTGCTGTCGTTCCATGCAAGCGGCACGGCGCTGGCCCCATCGGTGATTGCACGGATGGTCAGGGAAGCCGGCGAACGCGCGACCCACCTGCTTCCCGAGCTTTCCGTTCTCTACAGCATAGGCGGGCCGGCCAGGGGCGAAGACAAGATCGCGGCCTACCGCTATCTCTCGCCTGGATACCGGATAAGCTACTCCTCGAGCCTGACCGGCATCATATCCTCGCTGTCGGGCGGGGATATTCTGACAAAACCCGAAAGCGCTGGCCGTCCGGTGGCCGGCGTACAGGTCGAGATCCTGGGCACCGATGGCCGCGTGCTGCAGCAAGGTGAGCGCGGGCTGATCAAGGCGCGGACGCCAACCATGGCATCCGCCGTTCTGATGCCCGGCAACCGCCTTTTCGTCGATCCGCAGATCATGGGCTCCGACTGGGGCATACCCGGCGATATCGGATTTCTGGACGCCGACGGATTTGTCACGATCGTCGATCGGGAGGCCGATATGATCGTCCGCGGCGGCGTCAGCGTCGCGCCGCAGGAACTTGAAAAACTGATCCGCACCCATGCCAAGGTGCAGGACGTCGCCGTGGCCGGCTTCCCGGACGAGACCATGGGGCAGGAAATCGCCGCCTTCATCGTCTCCGACCGGGGAACGGTCGAGGAATTCCAGGCTTTCATGCGCGCCAACATCGCGCCCGACCGGCGGCCGCGCGAGATACGGCTCGTCGCGTCACTGCCTTACAGTGGCAACGGCAAGCTACTGCGCCGCCAGCTGGTCGAAGCGCTGGCGCACAAAGGACCTTAGAAGAACCGTCCAATGCCGGCGAGCCATGGCGTCGGCCAGGGCTGGGACGCCAGCATGTCGAAAACCGAATAGACAAAGGCCGTCGCGGTGGCCGCGATCATCAGGGGTGACCGCCACGACTTCGTCCCAAGCACCGCGATGCTGCCGGCAACGAAAATGAAGGTCGCCGCCAGGTGCCCGACCAGCAGGATGAGAACGGCCAGGGCCAGGCAAAGGCCGATGATCGCGAGATTGCCTTTCATGGTGGGTTCCGAAACCGGCGACCATTCGCCTGGTGTCCCGTCACGCGCGGATAGGACAGGCGTGGCTCGCCTGCGCCATCGCAGGGTCGTTTGCACTGTCGTCACCAGTGAAAACACCATCAGCAATCCAGCCGTGATGATCGGGAAGATGGCGGCCTCGAAGGGAAAGCCGGTCGCGGCGGTCACCAGCGCGGCAAACGCCAGCAATGTCATCGTGGCGCCTGCGACAAGGTCGGGCAGCGCGGGCGGCAGTGGGCCGCCGGGATTTCTGGCCCTGATCCATGACAGCGTCTGCCTGACGACGCCGACCACGGCCAATCCAAGCAGGATGAGCACCAGTGGCTGGGCGAGCCACGACCAGCCGGAAATCTGATAGGCGAGAAAGAAATAATTCTCGAGGCTCGGCCCGAGCACGAACCCTAGCGAAAAAGCCGAGCGCGGCCAGTTGAGTTCCTTCATCGCCATGCCGACGGCGCCGACGCCGATGACCAGCGCGAAGTCGAAAGCACTCATATTGGTCTGGTATGCGCCAACCACGATGAAGGTCACCACCAGCGGCACCAGTATGGCGGCCGAAACCTGCGCCACGCGCGCCAGCGGCCGGGTCAGCACAAGGCAGGTCACCGCGCCGACAATGTTCGCCACGGCGATGCTGAACACCATCGACATCGTCAGCGCGGCGTTCTTGCCCAGCATGTCGGGGCCGGGAACCAGCCCATGGACGACAAAGGCGCCGAGCAGGATGCTCATCGAGGCCGAACCGGGCACGCCGAAAGCGATGGTCGGGATGAGCGAGCCGCCTTCCTTGGCATTGTTGGCGCTCTCGGGAGCGATGACGCCCCTGACATTGCCCTCGCCGAACTTCGGCCCGGAGCCCGGGCGACGCGACGCATAGCCATAGGCGATCCAGTCCAGCACCGCGATGCCGACACCGGGAACCGCGCCAAGCAAGGAGCCGATGGTGCTGCACCGCAGCACCAGCGGCCATTCCCGCAGCGTATCCCTGATGCCTTGCCACATCCCGGCATAGGTGGGCCGCTCCGCATTGCCCTGGATAGAGCCGCGCAGCAGAAGCGAGGACAGCTCCGGCAGGCCGAAAAGGCCGAGAAACACCAAGGCAACCGGCAGGCCGTCCCAGAGATAGATTTCCCCGAAGGTCCATCGGTCGATGCCGGCGATCTTGTCGATGCCGACAAAGGAGGCGAGCATGCCGAACATGGCCGCCGCCAGCCCCTTCAGCGGCTGGCTCCCCGCCAGCATCGCCACGATGGAGAGGCCAAAGGCGCAGATGGCGAAGAAGTCCGGCGTCTTCAGATAGAGGACAAGCGGCCGCATCACGGGTATTGCCGCGGCAAGCACCAGGGCACCGAACACGCCACCGATCATCGAAGCGGAATAGGAGGCGCCGAAGGCACGCGCGGCTTCGCCCTTCTTGGCCATGGCATGGCCGTCGAGCACCGTCGCCGCCGCGCCGACCGAGCCTGGAACCCCGAACAGGATGGCGGGGATCGTGTCGGAGGTGGTGTTGACCGATCCCATGCCGAGCAGGAGCGCGAAGGCGGCATAGGCGTCCATGTTGTAAGTCATCGGGATCAGCAGGGCCATCGCGAACAGCCCGCCAATGCCCGGGACGACGCCGACGACGAGACCGACGAAAACACCGGTCACCAGCATCAACATGCGAAACGGCTGCGCCATCTCGACGATGGCGGTGAGGATCAGATCCACCGTTGAGCCTCGCGGAGAATCTACTTCACCAGATTTCTGGCGGTTTCGAACACATCCGGCCCCGCGTTCAACTGCTTCGACACGAGCCGGCTTATGTCCTCGCCGCTGGTGGCGTTGACGGTCATTTCGCTGAGCTTGCCGATGTCGGCCAGGAACGCCGGATCCCGCACCATCTCCATATATCCCTTGCGCAGCGCCTCTACTGTCTCCTTGGGCGTGCCCGGCGGGACAACCAAGGGATGATGGAACTGCAGGGTCGTCTCGATGAGCGCGGCCGCCTCGCGGACCTTGGCATCCTCGATCTTGTCACTGAACCGCTCAAGCTTCGCCTCGCCAACGGCCGTGCCTGAGCCGAACGTTCCAATGAGATTGAGCGTGTCGCGGTTTCCGGAGATGTTGTAACTGGAAACGCCGCACATTCCGGCGATTTCGCCCCGCTGCATCGCCAGTTCGATATCGGCGGTACCGTCAAAGCCCGTAACGATCTTGAACTTCGCCTTCAGCCCGTTCTTGGCCAGCGCGGCAAAAATGTAGGTCACGCTGCTCTTGCCGGTCGCCCCGATCAGGAAATCGGACTGCAGGAACTTGTCCATCGTGTCGATGCCGGAGCCCTTGGCAGTCATGCAATAGGCGGGCTCGTTGACGAGCGAGCCGATCCATTGCAGCGCAAGCGGATCGAAATTGGCGTTTTGCGGATCAAGCACCGGCGCATAGGACATGGCTTCGCTGACCGAAGCGATGACGCTTCCGTCGGCCGGCTCGCTGCCCAGCACCATCTTGGTGAGCTTCAGGCTGCCGCCGCCGGGTACATTCTGGACAATGATATCCGGACCGCCCGGCAGGAACCGGCCAAAATGGCGGGCGATCAGCCGCGATGTCTGGTCATAGCCCCCGCCGGGACCATAGCCGACCTTGATCGTGATTGTCTTGAATTCGACCGCTTGCGCCTGCGCGCACATCGCCAAGGCAAAGCCGGCGGCAATGAAGGCGCGCAACGCGCGCAAGATCACAACAAACATATCAACCCCCGTGCAGAACCCGGATGGCGTTTTAGCGCTCCGATGTCTCGATTGATAGCGCCCGCGACCAGATCGGATTGAAATACAGCATGCGTGTACGGACAAGCCGGTGGTCGCGAAATTCTCGCGGTTCGAGACCGGAGTTGTGGGAAGATGGGCTTCGTCTTATGGAGCAAGCATCTGATTTTGGAGCAATGGCGAAGTATATGAGTTGGAAGCCGGCCAAGGGCCTTGTTGATCTGCTGAACCACAACTGGCCTGTCAGAAAGGCCAAGGCTTTTCGCAACGCCTTGGTTGAGCGTGATTTTCGCGCGCGCGGCATTCCAGAAGGCCTGAAATTCGCAGAGGAACTGCGCCAAACCGGCTCCCGACGCTTCTGCTTTGTCATTGCCTTCAATACGCCCTGGGTCATCGATGCGCTCACCCGCGCCTGGCAATTGCATTCGTCGGGAATGACGCTGGTCGTCATCGACAATTCAACCGATCTGTCGGCCAGGGTGCATATTGCGGATATCTGCCAGGCGCGAAAAATCACTTATTTCGGTTTGCCTCGGAACCGGGAAAGCCATCCCAATCGGTCGCACGGCATATCCATGAACTGGATCTTCCACAACATCGTTCGGTCATTGCGGCCGGAGCTTTTCGGGTTTCTGGATCACGACTGCTTTCCGATCGTCCCCGTGGACATTGCCGCGATGATGGAGGGAAAAGTCGTCTATGGCTCAAAGCGCCCGGCGCAGGCGGACCCCGAAGCCTGGTTCATGTGGGCTGGCTTCTGCTTCTTCCGCTTCAGCGCCGTGCAAGGACTGGACTTGGACTTCACACCGCGTTTTATCAGCGGGATGGATACCGGCGGCGGAAACTGGACGCTGCTGTATCGCGGGCTCGGCGAGAACGATGTTTCCGATGCGCAAAAGACGGCAGCCGATCTCGACCTTGGTGGGATAGAAGCGGACCATCGCATGCTGGGCGGAGCTTTTTTTCACGTCGGCGGCGCCTCGCATAGAAAACTGGTCATGACCCGGCAATACCGGCGGCTGATCTCCGATCATGTGTGGGAGACCCACCTTGGCGGCGGCGAAAGCCGCCTCGTCAACGACCCTTGACCGACTCGGGCCGGCCGGCCTCAAAATCGTGAAAATGGACGACCACGCCATCGGCTTCGATGAAGATCACGGCATAGGCGGGCGGCTCGTGGCCCAGCCGCCAGTTGTCCGAAAAATCGAGTGCGCTCTGATGGTTGGTGCTGCGCAGCGTGCTGACCGGTATGCCGCGCCAGCTGCCGGCGATCAGCCTGTGGACATGGCCGGCGAAGACGTGGCCGACATTACCGTGGCACCGCAGAACGTCATGGAAGGCATCGGCCTCGGCGAGCCTGACCTCGTCAAGCACCGGCATGTGGATCCGGAACGGCGGGTGATGCATGAAGAGGAAGACCGGCTGGTCCCGCGCTTCTTGCAGCTTCTCGTCCAGCCAGGCCAGCCGGGCCGCGCACAACCGGCCCTCGACACGGCCGTTGTCCAACGTGTCGAGCAGGATCAGCCGGCCTTCGCCGCCATCGAAGACGCTCTGGACAAAACCTTGTTCGGCTGGCGCTTCCGGGAACATTTCGAGAAATAGCGCCCTGTCGTCGTGGTTGCCGAGCATCAGTCGGCACGGCGGCGCGAAGCCCGCCAGCGCCTCCCGCAATGCCGCATAGGCGGCGCGCTCGCCATCATTGGTCAGGTCGCCCGATATCACCACCAGATCGGCGTCGGCATGGTTCCGGCCGATATCCGCCAGGCAGGCCTGCAGCCGGTCGAGCGGATCGGAGCCATGGAGAAGACCGCCCGGCGTCATCAGATGCGGATCGGAGAGCTGGATGATTTTCATGGAACCGCGCACTGCCTTCCCGCCGGCGCCCATGGCATCGGCCGGAAGGCGGTCTGTCTCGACCAGTTCTACTGTGCCGTCCAGCCGCCGTCCATCGGCAAGGTCGTGCCGGTGATCTGCTTGGCCGCATCCGAACACAGGAACAATGCCAGGGCCGCAAGCTCCTCGACGGTGACGAATTCCTTGGTCGGCTGCGCGGCCAGCAGCACGTCGTGCTTGACCTGTTCCTCGGTCATGCCGCGCGCCTTCATCGTGTCGGGGATTTGCTTTTCGACCAGCGGCGTCCAGACATAGCCGGGCGCGATCGCGTTCACGGTGATGCCGTTCTGCGCGACTTCCAGCGCCACCGTCTTGGTCAGGCCAGCAATGCCATGCTTGGCCGAGACATAGGCCGACTTGAACGGCGAAGCGACCAGCGCGTGTGCGGAGGCCGTGTTGATGATGCGGCCCCATTTGCGGCTCTTCATGCCCGGCACCACGGCCTTGATGGCGTAGAAGGCGGCCAAAAGGTTGATGCGGATGATGGCTTCCCACTTGTCGTCGGGAAATTCCTCGATCGGCGCCACATGCTGGATGCCGGCGTTGTTGACCAGTATGTCGAGACTGCCGAACGCCGCTTCGGCGTCATGGATCATGGCGGTGACGGCGGCGCCGTCCATCATGTTGGCATCGGAGTAGCGGCACTTGACGCCGAAATCCTTCTCGATGCCGGCGCGCTCCTGCTCGATGGCAGCCGCGTCGCCCAGGCCGTTGATGGTGACGTTGGCGCCTTCGGCGGCAAAGGCGCGGGCGATCGCGAGGCCGATGCCGCTGGTCGAGCCGGTGACAAGCGCATTCTTCGAAGACAGGGAACCCATGGGGAGATCTCGCAAGAGGTGGGAGGGACTGTTGAGGGACATAGTTTGTGCGACGCAACATGACAATGCCACGGCCATGTGTCGGCTCGATTACAGCCCCGCGACGGCCCTTGCCGGCTCCGAGACAGGGCGTCGCCGAGGTGACACGGCATTGTCATGCTGCCATGCAACATATTTGCCAGCGCATTCGCGCGGGGTCATTTTCGAACCGTTGGGGGCACCTGGATGGATATCGCCGATGTCGTGAAGCGCGCCTATGCGATGCCGCTCACCAATCCTTCCTTCCCGCCGGGCCCTTACCGCTTCTTCGACCGCGAATATATCATCATCACCTACCGCACGACGCGCGAGGCGCTCGAAGCCGTCGTGCCGGCGCCGCTGGAAATCGACGAGCCGCTGGTCAAGTACGAGTTCATCCGAATGCCCGACTCCACCGGCTTCGGCGACTACACCGAGACCGGCCAGGTCATCCCGGTGCGCTACAAGGGCCAGCATGGCGGCTACGTCCATTCCATGTATCTCGACGACGACGCGCCGATCGCCGGCGGGCGTGAGCTGTGGGGGTTCCCAAAGAAGCTCGCCAATCCCAAGATCGTCCATGAGGGCGAGGTGATCGTCGGCACGCTGCATTATGGCAGCGTTCTGTGCGCCACCGGCACGATGGGCTACAAGCACCGGGAAGCCGATCACGATTCGGTGCTCGCCTCGCTCGCCGCCCCCAATTTCCTGATCAAGATCATCCCGCATGTCGATGGCACGCCGCGCATCTGCGAGCTGGTCCGCTACTACCTCACCGACATCACGTTGACGGAAGCCTGGACCGCGCCCGCCGCGCTCGACCTGCGGCCCCATGTCATGGCCGACGTGGCGAAGCTGCCCGTGCTCGACATTGTGTCGGCCGTCCACTTCAAGGCCGATCTGACGCTCGGCCTGGGCGAAGTCGTGCATGATTACCTCGCTGACCACAGCCGCCCCGCTGCCAGCGCAACCCAGCTGGAGAAAGTCAGTGCTTGAGCGTACCCGCAACAAGGCAGCCGCCGCCACCATCGAGGAAATCACGGCGCAGTATGACCGTATCGCGCTGGTCTTCCAGGGCGGTGGAGCGCTCGGTGCCTATCAGGCAGGCGTCTATCAGGCGCTGGCCGATGCCGGCTGCGAACCGAGCTGGCTTTCCGGTGTCTCGATCGGGGCGATCAATGCCGCGATCATAGCCGGCAACGAGCCGAGCCGCCGGCTGCAGCGGCTGGAACAGTTCTGGCAGACGATCTCCGGCCGCAAGATCTGGTCCTATACGCCCGAAGGCGACATCTACCGCGATATCCGCAACCAGACCTCGTCGCTGATGACCATGACGATGGGCCAGCCCGGCTTCTTCAAGCCGCGCAATCCCAACCCCTGGTTTCAACTCTCGGGCGCGGATGGGGCCACCAGCTTCTACGACACCGCCGAGTTGAAAGACACGCTGGAGAGCCTGATCGATTTCGACGTGCTGAACGATGGCAAGAAGCGACTGAGCGTCGGCGCGGTCAATGTCAGGACCGGCAACTTCGTCTATTTCGACACCGAGAAAGTGCGCATCGGACCGGAGCACATCATGGCGAGCGGCGCGCTGCCGCCGGCCTTCCCATCGATCCGTATCGAAGGCGAATATTACTGGGATGGCGGCATCGTTTCCAACACGCCGCTGCAATATCTGCTCGACCAGGAAGAGGACCGTTCCTCGCTGGTCTTCCAGGTCGATCTGTTCAGTGCCCGCGGCGTGCTGCCGCGCGGCATGGCCGACGTATTGTCGCGCCACAAGGACATCATGTATTCCAGCCGCACACGGCAGAACACCGACAATTTCGAGCGCATCCATGCGCTGAAGATGAAGCTGCTCGACGCGCTGAAGCGCGTGCCGCCGGAACAGCTCAGGGAAGGCGAGCAGGAGTTGATCGCCGACTACTCCAATGCCGGCGTCGTCAACATCGTCCACCTGATCTACCAGCACAAAGGTTATGAAGGCCACGCCAAGGACTACGAGTTTTCGGGCACCTCGATGCGCGAGCATTGGGAGATGGGCCTTGAGGACACCGAGCGCACGCTGCGTCACAAGAAATGGCTGATGCTGCCGACCAATGCCGACGGCGTCACCATCCACGACCTGCATCGCGAGGATCCGACCTGAACGTTCAGGCCGGAAACGCCTTGGCTTGGAATATCGAGCCAGGCTCAGAACCTTAGATTGGCGCCGGCTCTCAGCAAGAGCCAGTAGAATACACCGGTCGCCGCCGCCGCGATCAACAGCGCCAGTTCGAAGCCGCCCGGCGTCTGCGTGAGCGGCAGGCCGGCGGTGTTCATGCCGAACATGCCGACGATCAGCGAGCCCGGCAGAAGCAGCGCGCTCATCACCGCCAGCGCCTTCAGGCTGCGGTTGGATTCGTCCGCGAGTTCGGCCGCGACCTCCTCCTGCAACAGCCGCGCCCGGTCGTTGACCATGACGACCTCGCGGTCGAGCCGCTCCAGACGCGTGGTGAGCCGGCGCAAGGTCTCGTGCGCCGCTTCCGACAGTTTCCAGTCCGAGCGGTCCTCGTCCTGGAAAAGCGCCGCCAGCGCCGAGATCGGCCGGTGCAGCGAGACCGCGAGACGGCGCACGTCCTTCAGCCGCTGCCTTTCGTCGGCAAGCCGCTCGGTCACCAGATGGTCTTCCACCTCGTCGAGCCGCTTGGTGGCGGCGGCGAGCCGCAGGCTGGTGCCGCTGCAGAAGGCGAGCACGATCGTCTCGAAGAGCCCGAATGCGGTGGCGGGCCGCAGTCCCGCGGCCAGCGCCTCATGCACCTCCTCGACCGCCGCCAGCGAATGGCGGCGGCCGGTCACCAGCAGCCGCTCCGAGACCGCGAAGCGCAACCTGCCAATGGTGGTCGACTGACGCGCGATCTCGCTGTGCAGATCGGCGGAGATGCCGTGGACGACCCCATCCTCATGCGCCAGCGCGGGACTGTCCTCATGGCCTTCGAGGATCGCATGGGCCGAGGCCGGCAAGGCGCAGGCGTGGCTGACCCAGGAATGGGCGCGCTGGTCGACGAGATCGACATGCAGCCACACCCAGCCCTTTGGCATGGCGAGTGCGGCATCGATGTCGCGCGGGGCAAGCGCCACGGCCTGCTCGCCCGGCGCGCCGCGATAGGCCCAGACCAGCCCGGGCGCCGGATGCTGGTCGTCGACGGCAAGCAGGGCCAGATGCGAAGCGTCGTTCATGACTGCCGCCGATCGTTAGGGAGAACATCCCCCGAAAGCGAGGCGGCGCCAAACTGGCGCCGCCGGTAGTGCGTCACTTGCGTCGATCGCTCAGAACACCTGACGGAAGACGATGAACAGCACGAAGGCCAGCGTGATCGAGCAGGGCAGCGTCAGCACCCAGGCCAGCAGCAGGTTGCGAACCGTCGACCATTGCAGGCCCGAGCCATTGGCCGCCATTGTTCCGGCGACTCCGGACGACAGCACATGGGTCGTCGACACCGGCAGGCCCAGGCGGTCGGCCATGCCGATGGTCACCATGGCGACGAGTTCGGCGGCGGCGCCCTGGCCATAGGTCAGGTGGCTCTTGCCGATCTTCTCGCCGACGGTGACGACGATGCGCTTCCAGCCGACCATGGTGCCGAGCCCGAGCGCCAGCGCAACGGCGATCTTCACCCAGAGCGGGATGAACTTCGTCGCGTTGTCGACGGCCTTGTGATAGTCGGTCACCGCTTTCAGGTCGGCGGCCTCCATCGGCAGCAGCTGCTTCTTGTCGATCAGCTTCAGCGCCTCGCCGATCAGGTAGATGTCGTTGCGGGCGTTGCTGACCAGATCGGTCGGCACCTTCTCGACCGACGCATAAGGCTGCAGCCCGGCGGTGGTGTTGTGGATGTAGGTCTGCAGCGCGACCGTCGTCTGGTCGCTCCAGGTGCGGGTGCGCACGGCATCCTGCACGGCCGCCTTGGCATCCGTGACGGTGACGCCTGGCTTGACATACTTGCCCAGCGCCTGCTCGACCCCGACCGAAGCGGTCTTATAGGCCTCGAGATAGTTGATGTCGGGGGTGCGGTTGAGCGCGAAGGCCGTCGGCACGACGCCGATCAGGATCAGCATGATCAGACCCATGCCCTTCTGGCCGTCATTGGAGCCATGCGCGAAGCTGACGCCCGTGCAGGTGAAGATCAGCAGCGCCCGGATCCACAGGGGCGGCGGGGTGTTGCCCTTCGGCGCCTCGTAGAGGGCCTTGTTGCGCACCAGAAGCTTCATCGCATAGAGCAAGGCGGCGGCGGCAAAGAAGCCGACAATCGGCGAAACCAGCAAGGTCGTGCCGACATTGGTCGCCTGCGACCAGTCGACGCCGCTGGTGGCGCTGCCGGCCGGTGCCATGAACTGGTTGGCGAGGCCGACGCCGATGATCGAACCGACCATCGTGTGCGAGCTCGACGCCGGCAGGCCGAGGAACCAGGTGCCGAGGTTCCAAAGGATTGCCGCGACGAGCAGCGCGAACACCATCGCGAAACCGGAAGAGGAGCCGACCTGCAGGATCAGTTCGACGGGCAGCAGCGAGAGGATGCCGAAGGCAACCGCGCCGCTGGAGGTAAGAACCCCGAGGAAGTTGAAGAAGCCCGACCACATGACGGCGAATTCGGCCGGTAGCGAGCGCGTGTAGATGACCGTCGCCACCGCGTTGGCGGTATCGTGGAAGCCGTTGACGAATTCGAAGCCGAGCGCGATCAGCAGGGCGATGCCGAGCAGGATCCACGGCACGGTCTTGGCTTCCGCCAGGTCCTGGCTCAGCGCGTAGCCGACATAGACCACGCCGACCAGCACCAGCACGCCGAAGGCGGGCAGGAACCATTTGGCGCCACTCGATTGCTCAAGCGGATGATCCGGTCTCGGAATCCCCGCCTCGTTTGAAACTATATCCACCATGTCCCACTCCTTTTGCATTGCAGCAAAGAACCGGGAATGACGCTATGTCCGCACGATGAACCCTGTGTGACGACCAGGAATGGCTTGGCTGGAGCAAGCCGGGCCGACGGGTTCTCACGCCGGACCCGAACGTGTCTTCAGAATGGCCGAGAACAGTGGATCGAAGGCGCGGCTGATCGGCGCCGCCGCAGCGCCCAGCGCGATCGACCAGGGATCGGTGGTGCCGAGTTGCAGGCGCGGCAAGGTCCGGCCGGGCCGGTCGGCGATGGACGGTAGCAGCGGATGCATGGCCTCGACGAGCCGGCGCGCCAGCGCTTCGGGCGCGCCGCTGGTCAGGATGACGGTTTGCGGATCGAAGATGGTTTCGATGAGATGCACGCTCCAGCGCAGGTCATGCGCCGCACCCTCGATCCAGTGCATGATCTTCACATCCCCCGCCTCGGCCAGCGCACCGATCTTTTCGTAGAGGCGCTCGTCGGCGGGATCGAGACCAAGATGCTGGTAAAGCGAGGCCAGCGACGCGCGATGTTCGAGCGGTGTCGAGCCGGGTCCGGCCGGCGACAGCAGGGCCATGCCGATTTCGCCGGCATTGCCATGGCCGCCGCTGTACAGCTCGCCGTTTAGGATCAGTCCGGCGCCAATACCATAGCCGACATAGAGGCACACTGCGTGGTCAACGCCATGCGCGGCACCCACGATGCGCTCGGCCGTCGCGCAGGCGGCGGCGTCGTTCTGCAGGCCGACATTCAGGCCGGTGCCCGTTGCCAGCGTGTCGAGCAGCGGGAACTTCTGCCAGGCCGGCATCATCCATTTGTCGTCCGAATTCTTCAGTCCGAACGGGCCGGGCATGGCGACGCCGAGGCCGACAAGGCGTTTTTCCGACTGCGAGGAGATGCCGGTCAGCTCGCGTCGTACGCCATCGATCAGACCGAGGATCACCTCGACGCCCTTTGACGGCTCATCGAAAGGCAGGTTCGCCTCGGCGCGCGCCAGCACGCTGCCCATCAGATCGACCGCGACCGCCCGCGTCAGATGACGATCGATCTGCAGGCCGATGGCGAAGGCGCCTTCGGGCACCAGCCTGTAGGGGGTCGACGGCTGGCCCCTGCCCTTGCGCACCGCATCGAGCGCGACGACCAGACCGTCGCTTTCCAGATCCTCGATGATGTTGGAGACCGCCTGTTTGGTGAGCTGCGTCGCCCGCGCCAAATCGGCCCGCGAGAGGGCGCCATTGAGACGCAGCGCCTCGATCATGACGCGGCGGTTGTGGGCGCTCGTGCCTTCCTGGTTGGTGCCGCTCTTGGCGCGGATCGGGCTGATGTCGTCCACCGGCGTTTCCCCTCTTGACTCCACTAGAATATTGATCGACTAATTAAGTCAAGCGAATTGACTTAATAGAAATACAAGTCACGCGACATCAACCCGGGAAGGCAGGGAACGCCGGCCCGTCACCTTCGGAAATGGGAGAAGAAGATGCTGAAATCGATTGGTAGGACGCTTCTGGGCGCAGTCTTCATCGGAGGGCTCACTGTCCCTCACGCCTTCGCCGAGACGACGCTCAACGCGCTTTTCATGGCACAGGCCGCCTATAGCGAGGCCGACGTGCGCGCCATGACGGATGCCTTCACCAAGGCCAATCCGGACGTCAAGGTCAATCTGGAATTCGTCCCTTATGAGGGCCTGCACGACAAGACCGTGCTCGCTCAAGGTTCGGGCGGCGGCTATGACGTCGTCCTTTTCGACGTCATCTGGCCGGCCGAATACGCCACCAATAAGGTGCTGGTCGATGTGTCTTCCAAGATCACCGACGACATGAAGAAGGGCGTACTGCCCGGCGCCTGGACCACCGTTCAGTATGACGGCAAGTCCTATGGCATGCCGTGGATTCTCGACACCAAATACCTGTTCTACAACAAGGAAATTCTGGAAAAGGCCGGCATCAAGACCCCGCCCAAGACCTGGGAAGAGCTCGGTGCGCAGGCCAAGATCATCCAGGATAAGGGCCTGCTGAAGACGCCGATCGCCTGGAGCTGGTCACAGGCCGAGGCCGCCATCTGCGACTACACCACGCTGGTCAGCGCCTATGGCGGCGATTTCCTCAAGGACGGCAAGCCCGACTTCCAGAATGGCGGCGGCCTGCTGGCGCTGAAATACATGGTCGACAGCTACAAGTCGGGCCTGACCAATCCCAATTCCAAGGAATTCCTGGAAGAGGACGTTCGCAAGGTCTTCGAGAACGGCGATGCCGCCTTCGCGCTGAACTGGACCTACATGTACAACATGGCCAACGACCCGAAGGACTCGAAGGTGGCCGGCAAGGTCGGCGTCGTGCCGGCGCCGGGCGTTGCTGGCACCAGCGAAGTGTCGGCCGTCAACGGCTCGATGGGCCTCGGCGTCACCGCGGTCTCCAAGCATCCCGACGAAGCCTGGAAGTACATCGAGTTCATGACCTCGCAGGCAACGCAGAACCAGTACGCGAAGCTGTCGCTGCCGATCTGGGCCTCGTCCTATGACGACCCGGCCGTCACCAAGGGCCAGGAGGAACTGATCGCCGCCGCCAAGCTCGGCCTGGCAGCCATGTATCCACGCCCGACCACGCCGAAATACCAGGAGCTGTCGACCGCGCTGCAGCAGGCCATCCAGGAATCGCTGCTCGGCACGGCTTCCCCGGAAGATGCGCTGAAGACCGCCGCGCAGAACAGCGGTCTCTGAGCTGATATCCTTGATGCGGGCGGCGCCATGGCGCCGCCCGTGCTATGTCCAAATCCAGACGAATAAAGAGAGGCGCCTCCAATGTCGGGCACCTGGATGACAACCCGCGCGTGGCTGCTGATGCTGCCCCTGCTCGTGGTCATGGTCGCCGTCATCGGCTGGCCGCTGGTCGACACGGTCGGCCTTTCCTTCACCGACGCCAAGCTGGTCGGCACCGGCGGCAATTTTGTCGGCTTCGACAACTACACCAACATGCTGTCGAGCTCGAATTTCTCGCGCACGTTGACCACCACGACGTTGTTCGCGGTGGTTTCGGTTGCCGCTGAAATGGTGATCGGCGTGCTGGCCGCGCTTCTGCTCAACCAGCAGTTTCGCGGCCGCGCCGTCCTGCGCGCCCTGATGATCCTGCCCTGGGCATTGCCGACGGTGGTCAACGCCACGCTGTGGCGGCTGATCTACAATCCCGAATATGGCGCGCTCAACGCGGCCTTGACGCAACTTCATCTCATCGACGCCTATCGCTCCTGGCTGGGCGAGCCGGGAACGGCACTCGCCGCCCTGATCGTCGCCGATTGCTGGAAGAACTTTCCGCTGGTGGCGCTGATCGCGCTCGCCGCCCTGCAGGCGGTGCCGCGCGACATCACCGCCGCATCGCTGGTCGACGGCGCGGGACCTTTCAACCGCTTCCGCTTCGTCATCCTGCCCTATCTCGCCGGCCCGCTGATGGTGGCGCTGGTGCTGCGCACCATCGAGGCCTTCAAGGTCTTCGACATCATCTGGGTGATGACCCGCGGCGGCCCAGCCAACACCACGCGCACGCTCTCTATCCTGGTCTACCAGGAAGCCTTCTCCTTCCAGCGTGCCGGCTCGGGCGCGTCGCTGGCGCTGATTGTCACCTTGCTCGTCACGCTGCTTGCCGTCGCCTATGCGGCCTTGGTCCGAAAGACCGCCGGGAGCGCCGCCTGATGGAACGCAGGAGCCTCGCCTTCACCATCTTCATCCACGCCTGCGCGCTGCTGCTCGCCGCGATCATCCTGGCGCCTATCGCCTGGCTGTTCATCATGAGCATTTCGCCGGCCGCCGATCTCGCCGCCAAGCCGCTGCGCTGGTGGCCGCGGGTCGCCGATTTCTCCCGCTACCAGCAATTGCTGTCGACCGCCGAAAACAGCGCCGGCGCCGCCTTCACCGCATCGCTGCGCAACAGCCTGGAAATATCCGGCATGGCGACGCTGGCCGCGCTCGCCTTGGCCATCCCCGCCGGCTGGGCGGTGTCGCGCACACCCGCGATCGGCTGGTCGCTGTCGATGGTCATCGCCACCTACATGCTGCCGCCGGTGGCGCTCGCCGTGCCGCTCTATATGGGCCTGTCGCATCTCGGCCTGCTCAACAATGTCTTTGGCCTGGCGCTGGTGTATCTGACCATCCTGGCGCCCTTCACCACATGGCTTATGAAATCAGGCTTCGATTCCATCCCGCGCGAGATCGAGGCGGCGGCGATGATCGACGGCGCCGGCCTGTTCCAGACATTGCGCATCATCACGCTGCCGCTGGCGGCACCGGTGATGGCGACATCGGCTTTGTTCGCCCTGCTGCTGGCCTGGGACGAATTCTTCTACGCGCTGCTGTTCACCTCCGACCAGCGCGCCAAGACATTGACGGTTGCCATCGCCGATCTGGCCGGCGGCCGTGTTTCCGACTACGGGCTGATCGCGACCGCTGGCGTGCTGGCGGCCTTGCCACCGGTGCTGATCGGCCTCGTCATGCAGCGGGCGCTGATCTCGGGCCTGACCAGTGGCGGTGTGAAAGGATGACGATGACCGCAGCAAGAAACCGGCCGGCCGGACTGGCCGCCATCGACCGCGAAATGGCACGCCAGCATGCGGACGCCATCGCTTCGTTCCGGCAGAACGCGGCCGAGGCGCAAAAGGCCTCCAGTTCCATCAAGCGGACCGGCCGCCTGCTCCTGCTCGGCATGGGCGGCTCGCATGCCGTAGGCCGTGCGGTCGAGCCGCTTTATCGCGCGCTTGACGTCGATGCGCTGGCGCTGCCGCTGTCCGAACAGCTTGGCCAACCCTTGCCGCTCGAGGGGCGCACCGTGATCGTTACCTCGCAATCCGGCGAGAGCGCCGAGGTCGTCAGATGGTTTTCGCAAGCTGGCGGCGGCCCGGACATTTTCGGCCTGACGCTCGAAGGCGGTTCACATCTCGCCCGCACCGCGCCTTGCCTGGTCGGCGCCGGCGGCACCGAATTGGCTTTCGCCGCGACCCGAAGCCTGACCGTGACCCTGGCCCTGCACCTCGCCATCCTGGCGGCTCTGGGTGAGGATCCCGCTCCTGCCCTTGCCGCGCTCCGGGCTCCGCAGGATTGCGACATTGCGTCCGCGCTCGCCGTGCTTGGCAAGGTGGAGACCATCGTCACCTCCGGCCGCCGCCTGCAAGGCGTCGCCGAAGCCCTGGCGCTTGGCCTGACCGAACTGTCGCGACTGCCCTGCTTTTCCCTCGAAGGCGGTCAGTTGCGGCACGGCCCGATGGAGATGCTCGGCCCCAAAATCGGCGTCATCCTGTTTCGCGGCAACGACCCGACCTCCGGACTGGTGACCGCGATGGCTACATCCGTGGTCGAGGCCGGTGCGCCGCTGGTCGTCTTCGACGCGTCCGGACAGGCTCCGGTCGGCGGTGCCGTCACGCTCTCCTTCAAACCGGCCGAGGGGATGGCCGCGATCTTCGCCATGCTGCCGGTGGCGCAGCGCCTGATGATCGCCTTCGCCGACAGCCGCGTCGACAATGCCGGCACGCCCGTGCGCACCACCAAGATCACCAGGAGCGAGTGATGCGTCCGCTGGCGGTGATCGGCAACGTCAATGTCGACCTGATTCTCGGCCCCGTCGCGCCATGGCCGAAGGCGGGAACCGAGACCGTCGTCGACCATGACGAATTGCGCGTCGGCGGCCAGGCCGGCAACACCGGGCTCGCCTGGCAGGCGCTGGGCGTCGATTTCGCGATTGCCGCCAATGTCGGTGACGACCAGTTCGGCCGCTGGCTTCGCGAAGCGTTCGGACCGCGCGCCGAAAAATGGACGATCCGTCCCGAAGGCACGACCTTGTCGGTCGGCATGACCCATCCCGATGGCGAACGGACTTTTCTGACCACGCGCGGCCACCTGCCCCGCTTCAGCCTTGGCGATGTCCTGTCCGTTCTCGACGGCAGCGCGCTCTCCGGGGGCTACGCGCTGCTCTCCGGCTCCTTCCTGACCGAAGACCTCACGCGCGAGTATGACGCGCTTTTCGACTGGGCCGACAGCCACGACATATCGGTGGCGCTCGACACCGGCTGGCCGATCGACGGCTGGACCGAGGCCAATTGCGCGGCGACAAGAGCATGGCTGTCGCGCTGCGCGCTGGCGCTGTTCAACGAGGTCGAGACGGTGACCCTGGCTGGATTACCAAGTCCTGAGGAAGCGGCGCGAGAAATCCGATCCAGCATGAAGCCGGGTGCGACCTTCGTGGTCAAGCGCGGGCCGCGAGGGGCGATCGCCATCGGCCCGAACAGCGCCCTCGTCGAGGCCGCCGCGCCCGATGTCAGGGTGGTCGACACGATCGGCGCCGGCGACGTCTTCAACGCCGCCTTCCTGGCTGCTTTTGCCGAGGGACGGAAGCTCTCCGCCTGCCTTGCCGCCGCGACGCAAATTGCCTCGCGCGCCATCTCTACCTTGCCCCGCAACTATGGCGGGCCGATTCAATTCGAGGGATCCATGCATGAGCGCGCTTGAAATCCGTGGCGTCCGCAAGAGCTACGGCAGCGTCGAGACGCTGAAAGGCATCGACATCGCGCTGCAAAGCGGTGAATTCCTGGTGCTGCTCGGCTCGTCGGGCTGCGGAAAATCGACGCTTCTCAACATCGTCGCCGGCCTTGCCGAGGCAACCAGCGGCGACGTGCTGATCGGCGGCCGTTCGATCCTCGGCGTCCATCCCAAGAACCGTGACATCGCCATGGTCTTCCAGTCCTACGCGCTCTATCCGAACCTGACGGTCCGCCGCAACATCGGCTTCGGGCTGGAGATGCGCGGCGTCGCGGCCGACGTGCGCGACAAAGCGGTGAACGAAGCGGCAAGGCTGCTGCAGATCGAAACCCTGCTCGACCGCAAGCCGAGCCAGCTTTCCGGTGGCCAGCGACAGCGCGTCGCCATCGGCAGGGCGCTGGTGCGCAAGCCGCAGGTCTTCCTCTTCGACGAGCCGTTGTCCAATCTCGACGCCAAGCTGCGCCTGGAAATGCGCACCGAATTGAAGCGCCTGCACCAGATGCTGCAGACCACCGTCGTCTACGTCACCCACGACCAGATCGAGGCGATGACGCTGGCGAGCCGCATCGCCGTCATGCGTGACGGCAGGATCGAGCAGCTCGGCACGCCCGAGGAGATCTACAACGACCCGGCAACGCTCTATGTCGCGGGCTTCGTCGGCGCGCCGTCGATGAACATGTTGAACGCGGTCGTCACCGGCGGCAAACTGGCCATCGCCGAGACCGATGTGCGGATCCCCTTGCCGGCCCGCTATGCGAACGCGGCGCGTGAAGGTGCGCAGGTGGTCATCGGCATCAGGCCGGAAGCGCTGCGTACGGCGACGGGAGCCGCGACGGACCTGTCATTGCCGGTGGAGATCGAGGTCGTCGAACTGACCGGACCCGAACTGGTCACCACGGCCCGGATCGGCGCGCAGCGGCTGACCGCCTCCCTGCCGCCGCGAGCCCAGGTCGCCAAGGGCGAAAAGCGCAACCTCACCTTCGACGAGGCCGCGCTTCGCTTGTTCGATCCCACGACGGGAAAGGCCCTGTAAGCGCCATCGATTGAATGACCGCGGCGGCCTTCGCCCATTCAGGGAAGCCTATTGGGCGATGTCGAGAAGCGACGATACAAGCAGATCCCGTTCGTCCTTCGACAGCACGTCGGAATCGAACAGGTTCATGCTGCGCAGCCCCTCGATGGCGAGATAGCAGACCAGCAGCGATTTCAGGTCTGGCGCCTCGCCCTTCAGCCGTTCGAACAGCTGCCGCTTGAATGTCTTGATCGGCGTCATGAAATCGGGATCCTCGGCGATCGCCGAAAAAATCCAGGACGCCGATGGCTGCTTTTCCTCGCAGTCCTCGGCTGACAATCTGATGTAGACGGCAAGGGGATTTTTATCTTTGTCGTTGCTGCCGGCCGTTTCCAGCGCTTGCTCGAAATCGCGCAGATAGCCTTCGACCAGGCCCTGCATCAATTTTGCCTTGGTCGGGAAATTGTAGAGCAGCCCACCCTTCGATACGCCGGCGCGGTTGGCGACGGCATCGAGCGACAGGCTGCCGGGTCCGGATTCCCGGGCGACATCAGCCGCCGCGGCGAGAATTTTCTCGCGCGAGTTCGGTCGTTGGGCTCTCATGGCGCCTCCCATCGCAAGCTTAGGCCCAATTGACAAGACCGTCCAGACGGTACAGTAAGACCGCCACTATTTGTAATCGGGACCAGCAGTCGATATGTGTCCCGATGTCCGCGCTTCGCGCCGGATTTTCGACTGAGGGGACTTCCTTGTTCAAGCGCATACTCCGTGTCTTCATCATTATTGTCGTCCTTGCCGTGCTCGTCGTCGTGGTCGGCGGCATCGTCGGCTTTAACTTCCTGCGCGACAACGGCATCAAGCAGTATTTCGCCACCATGAAGCCGCCGGCGGCGACCGTGTCGACGACCATCGCCAAGCCGTCCAACTGGACACCGGGCGTCGAGGCGATCGGTACGGTGCGGGCCGTGCGCGGTGTCGACCTGACGGTCGAGACCGCCGGCATCGTGAAGGAAATCCCCTTCCACGCCAATCAGAAAGTGGCGGCCAACGCGGTGCTGCTGCAACTCGACGACGCCGTCGAGCGCGCCGACCTCGATGCGCAGAAAGCGCAGGCGGCGCTTGATCAGACCACGCTGACCCGCGCCATCGAACTGACAAAGCGTGGTGTCGGCTCCGACTCGACGCTGGACACGGCGCGCGCGGCGGCATCCGCTTCGGCGTCCCAGGTCACCAGGCTGCAGGCCGTTCTCGACCAGAAGCAGCTTACCGCGCCTTTCGCCGGCACGGTCGGCATTCCGAAGATCGATCTCGGCCAGTATCTGGCACCCGGCACTGCGGTGGTGACGCTGCAGGACCTCGACACGATGCGGGTCGACTTCTCGGTTCCCGAACAGCAGCTACCGCTGCTCAAGATTGGCCAGACGGTCCGCCTGGGCCTGGGCGGCAGCGACGACATGCCCTTTGCCGGCGCCATTCGCGGCATCGATCCCAAGATCGACCCCTCCAGCCGGCTGGTGAACATCCGGGCGGAAGTTGCCAATCCCGAAGGCAAATTGACCCCCGGCCAGTTCGTGCGGGTGCGTGTCGAACTGCCCGAGGAGCAGAACGTGCTGTCGTTGCCGCAGACGGCACTGACCACCAGCCTCTATGGCGACTACATCTTCGTGGTGCAGCCGGCGAAGCCCGCCGAGGCCCCGGCGCAGCAGCCAGCCAAGGCGGAAGAGAAGCCGGTCGCGGCGGCCACCGATAAGCCGGCGGACGCGATGAAACCGGCAGCCGATGCCATGAAGCCGGCGGCTGACGCCACCAAGCCGGCGGACGCAGCCAAGCCAGCCGACAAGGCCGCTGCCGACACTGCCAAGCCAGCAGCAGCCGACCCGGCCAAGCCGACGGCGGAAGGTGACAAGCCCGCGCTGGTCTTGTCGCAGGTCTTCGTCAAGCCCGGTCGCCGCAATCAGGGCATGGTCGAGATCGTCGAAGGGCTGAAGGCTGGCGACGAGGTCGTCACCGCAGGCCAGAACCGCCTCTTCAACGGCATGTCCGTCGCCGTCGACAACACAATCGATCCGACCAAATCGGCGAACAAGCAGGCCGACCAGCAATGAGCTTTTCCGATCTCTTCATTCGCCGGCCCGTCCTTTCGACGGTCCTTGCCTGCATGATCCTGCTGCTCGGTTTCCAGGGTATCTTCAACCTGTCGATCCGGCAGTATCCGAAGGTCGACGAAACCGCGATCACCATCACGACGGCCTATCCGGGCGCCAGCGCCGACCTGATCCAGGGCTTCATTTCCGCCCCGATCGCGCGCGCCGTCGCCTCGACCGAAAACATCGACTACGTCACCTCGTCCAGCCGTCCGTCCTCCAGCACCGTGACGGTGCAGATGAAGCTCGGTTCCAACCCCGACGTGGCGCTGACCGAGGTGCTGTCCAAGGTCCAGGGCGTGCGCGGCACCTTGCCGGACGCCTCCAAGGACCCCGTCATCGTCAAGGGTACGGGTCAGCAGTTCGCGATGATGTACATCTCGATGCAGAACCCGAACATGACCAAGGAGCAGCTGACCGAGTATATCGAGCGCGTCATCAGGCCTCGCATGTCGACGGTCGAAGGCGTCGCTGACGTGCAGATCTTCGGTGCCCAGGAATACTCGATGCGCGTCTGGATCGACCCGGTCAGGCTTGCCGCGCGCGGCGTGACGGCGGCCGAAGTGCTGGCCGCGATCAACAACTCCAACTTCCTGTCGGCGCCCGGCAACACCCAGAACGAATATGTCGTTTCGTCTATCACGGTGCGCTCGACGCTGCAGACACCAGAGGCCTTCGCCGAGCTGCCGTTGCGTTCGACCGACGGCAATGTCGTGCGGCTGCGCGACGTGGCGCGCGTCGAACTGGCCGCTGCGAACACCGACACCAGGGTCTCCTTCAACGGCAAGCCCGGCACCTTCCTCGCCATCTTCCCGACCCCGGCGGCCAACCCGCTGACGACCGCGGCGGCGCTCACCAAGCTGGTCCCGCAGATTCAGGACACACTGCCGAAAGGCATGACGATCGAGGTCGTCTACGACGCAACCGGACAGATCAGCGCCTCGATCGACGAGGTGTTCAAGACCATCGCCGAGGCGGTTGCCATCGTCGTCGTCGTCATCCTTCTGTTCCTTGGCTCGTTCCGTTCGGTGCTGATGCCGATCATCACCATCCCGCTGTCGCTGATCGGCGTCTGCTTCCTTTTGTTCGCGGTGGGCTATTCGATCAACCTTCTGTCGCTGCTGGCCATGGTGCTGGCGATCGGCCTCGTCGTCGACGACGCCATCGTGGTGGTGGAGAACATCCACCGCCACATGGAAGAAGACCACATGCCGCCGATGCAGGCGGCCTTCAGCGGCATGCGCGAGATCGCCTCGGCCATCGTGGCCATGACCATGACGCTGGCCGCCGTGTTCGCGCCGCTGGCCTTTACCGGCGGTCTGACCGGCGCCCTTTTCCGCGAATTCGCGGTGACGCTCGCCGGATCGGTGGTGCTGTCTGGCATCATTGCAATCACCATCACGCCGATGATGTCGGCGCGCCTTCTGAAGCCTGGCAATGCCGGCCGGTTCCAGCGCATCGTCGACGGCACTTTCGCGCGCGTGGAGCACGTCTATGAGCGCGCCGTCACCGGGTCGCTGAACTATCGCCCGCTGACGCTGCTCATCGTGCTGGCCCTTGTCGGCGTGACCGGCTTCATGTTCACCAAGACCTCGACGGAACTGGCACCGGAAGAAGACCAGGGCTTCCTGCTCTCGCTGGTTACGGCGCCGCGCTATGCGACCTCCGATTACACCGAGACCTACGTCAATCAGATCCTGGGCCTGGTGAGGGACATTCCCGAAACCCGGGCGCAGTTCTCGGCCGTCGCCTTCGGCGGCACGACCAACAGCGCCTTCGTCGGTTTCGCTTTCAAGGATTGGGCGGAGCGGAAGCGCAATTCTAAGGAGCTGCAGGCCGACATTACGGCCCGTATCGCCAAGGTGGCGGGAGTCCAGGCCTTCGTCTTCGCACCGCCGACGCTGCCGGGCTCGGGCGGCGGGTTGCCGATTTCCATGGTGGTGCGCTCGACCGGCGATTCCGCTCAGGTTTACGAGGAAGCCGAGAAGATCAAGAACAAGGCGCAGGCCTCGGGCCGTTTCATCGTCGTGCAGAATTCGATGGCCTATGACGCGCCGCAGGTAACGGTGACCATCGACCGCGACCGCGCCGCCGCGCTCAACCTGCCGATCGCCGATATCGGCCGAACGTTGACACTCCTCGTCGGCGGCGCCGAAGTGGCGCAGTTCGACCGCGACTCCAACAGCTACGACATCATTCCGCAGGTGCCGCAGGAGTTCCGCGACAACCCCGAAAAGCTCGGCGAGTACTTCGTGCGCAGCGTGACCGGCGAGATGGTGCCGCTGTCGGCGGTGGTGACGATCTCGAACAATGCCTCGCCGGCGGCGATCGAACAGTTCAACCAATTGAATTCGTCGACGATCTCGGCGCTGCCGCTGCCCGGCGTCACCACGGGCGACGGTTTGAAAGTGCTTGAGGACATTGCCAGGGAGAGCCTGCCCGAAACCTTCTTCATCGACTATTCCGGCCAGTCCCGGCAGGAGAAGGAACAGGGCAACACCATTCTGATCGCTTTCGGCGCGGCCGTCATCGTCATCTACCTGGTGCTGGCGGCGCAGTTTGAAAGCTTCCGCGACCCGCTGATCATCATGATGGCGGTGCCATTGTCGATCTTCGGCGCAATCGTACCGCTCAATCTGGGCCTCGGCACGCTCAACATCTATACCCAGGTCGGCCTGATCACGCTGATCGGACTGATCACCAAGCACGGCATCCTGTTGGTCGAGTTCGCCAACCAGCAGCGAGAGCTGCATGGCATGCGGCGGCGTGACGCCATCATTGCCTCGGCCAAGGTGCGCCTGCGGCCGATCCTGATGACGACCGCAGCGATGGCGCTGGGCGTGGTGCCGCTGATCGTTTCCAGCGGTGCCGGTGCCGCGGCCCGCTATTCGATGGGCCTGGTCATCTTCACCGGCATCCTGGTCGGCACCATGTTCACGCTCTTCGTCGTGCCCATGTTCTACACCTTCATCGCCAGCAAGGACCTGCCGCATCTGGCGGAAAAGCCGGATCCGAAGCTTATGCCGGCGCTGCCGAACTGAGCCACGAAGGCGCAAGAAACAAAAAAAGAGGCCGGGATTTTCCGGCCTCTTTTTTTGGCAGTCGCTCCACGGCTCCGGCGCAATCGGCCGGAGGCAGCAAACCTGCCGCTACTTGACGATGACGATGCTGGTGTTGGCCGGCCCGAAGGTCTCGACGAGCTGGTAGAAGTCGGCGGCATTGTCGGGATGAAGCCTCACGCAGCCATGCGAGGCCGGCTGGCCGAGGCGCTTGATGGCATAGGTGGCGTGGACCGCGTAGCCGCCGCTGAAAAAGACCGAATGCGGCATCGGCGCGTTGTCGTACTTCTTCGAATACCACATCTCATGCATGCGGGTCGGCTTGAACGAGCCGGTCGGCGTCACATGCGCCCTGTCGCCGGTGGAAACCTTCCAGGCGAAGGTCGGCCGGCCGTCGACCGAGACTTCCATCACCTGCTGCGACAGCGAGACGCGCGCCACGACGGTGTTGGCGGCGTGGGCGGCGTGGGCGTCGAACAGAAGTGCGCTGCCCATGAGCGCGGCGGCGGCAACGTTGATGAGCTTGGCGGAAATGGTGGTGTGCATGATGTCCCCTCTCTCTGCCGGTCGAGCCGGCTCCAATTCGATGGCTGGCTTATCCCCCTCGCGTGTTTCGGACATATTTCGCTGAATGCTCGTTTGCGTTTCGAATTTGTTTCCCCTGGTCAACAGGACAGGCAATCGAAGCGCGCCTGTGTGGTCGCCATCGGCGGTCCGGGACGACGAGGCACAAAGGTATCCGCCTCGAAACGAAAGTTCGCATTGCCTATACGTGAAAGAGACAGGCTCTATTTCGAAACCAATCTGCAACAAAGCGCGGCTCCGGCGGCATGATCCGGATACGGATTGGACGCAAAAGTTGACGCAACGAAAGCAAACAGCAACGACCACGGGAACGAAAACGAACACGCGGTCCTGGCTCTTCAGGATCAACATCGCGGCGGCAGCCATCGGCGGCGTCGGCACAGTTGCCGGCGATCCCGCGGCGAGGCTGGCAGCGATAAGTTCGAGTGAGATTTCAACCCTGCACGTTTCCCTGTTTTGCGCCTTGGTCTGGATTGTTTCCAGCCTGCGCATCGCCCGGTTGAAGGCCCTCTGGCGGGTTGGCCTTCGGCTGCTGGCATTGCGCGGCCCCTCCGGCAACTTGCTGCCGAGAGGACCGAAGGCCCGCGCCGCGACGGGGGGCTCCGTGGGCGGCGCGGGCACTTCGGGAGTTTCCTGAAGCGACCCGCGACAGATTCATTTTTGGGGATTGGGACGATGAAAACAAAATTTGCGGCTTCCGTGCTTTCCGCGCTGCTCTACGCACAGGGTCTGCTCGGCTTTGCCGCTCTCGCCACCGTGCTGCTCAAGGAGCGTGCTCACGCAAGCGAACTCGTCACGAGCGGCGAAATGCCCTCGGGCCCGTCATTGCTGGTGGTGCGCTGAACCTCGTGACATCGGCGTGACGATGGAAAGGCCGATGTTCATCCGGAAAACCAGCGGGAAAAGAGGACCGTCAGTCGGCGAACTGCCGTGGCGGATCGAACCTGTAGCCGGCGCCGCGTATGGTGGTGATGGTTTCGGTGTCGAGCTTGCGGCGCAGCCGCACGATGCGCGAATCGATCGAGCGATCGAAGGCGTCGGCATTCTCGGCCGGCGCGGCGGCGATAATGTCGTCGCGCGTCAGCACCTTGCGCGGGCTCGCCAGGAACAGCCTGAGCAGCGCCACCTGGCCGGGCGAGAGTTGCTCCTGCGTACCGGAGCGATGCATGACGATCGCCGATCTCAGATCGACGGTCGCGTTCTCCAGCACAATCAGTTCCTGGGTGCCCCTGCCGCGCCGCGAAAGCAGGCCGCCGACGCGCGCGGCGAGTTCCCTGACATTGAGCGGACTTTCGACGACGTCGGCGGCGCCAAGCTCAAGCGCCAGCACCTTGTCGAGGAGATCGGCGGGCCGGCAGATCAGGATGAAATCCGGCCCACCCTCGCCGCCGCCACCTTGATGGCCATAGCGCCTGAGCAGATCTCGACCCTCGGCCTGGCTGAGGCTGTCGCCAACGACGACGACGTCGATGCCGCCGCCCGCCAGCAGCGATTCCGCCTCCCAAGGTTGCCGCGCCTGGCGCACGTCATGGCCGCGCCGGTCGAGATGGTCGGCAAGCTCGGTCGCCACCACCTCGGCGACGGAAACAAGCGCGATGACGGCTCTTGCGGCCATGTTTTCCAACCGTTCCCTGGCAACCGGATATGAGTGCTGGACATCATGTTTATACCCAATCTACTTTCCACTGAAAGTGGGAGCGAGAGCATAGTGCGGGCAAGAATTGTCATCGTCGAGGACGAGCCCGACCTGAGGGACGCGGTGGCCGAATATCTCGGCGCCTCCGGCTACGAAGTGGCCACCGCCGAAAACGCGGCCGCCGCGCGCGCCCTCGTCGAAACGCAGCCCTTCCATCTGGCAATCCTCGACATCGCCATGCCGGGCGAGGACGGCCTGTCGCTCGGCCGCTGGCTGCGCTCGAAAATGCCGATCGGTATCATCTACGCGACCGCCGCCGGCACCGCGCTCGATCGCATCGTCGGGCTGGAACTCGGCGCCGACGACTATATCGTAAAGCCCTATGAACTGCGCGAAGTGCTGGCGAGAGTCCGCAGCGTGCTGCGCCGCGTACCGCAGCCGACGGAGCTGCCGGACAGGAAAGCCAGGACGGATCGGCGCTCCGTCGCCTTCGGCCCTTTCCGGGCCGATCTCGACGGCAGGCTGGTCACGGGCGCCAACGGCATGGTGATCGACATGGCCAAGAGCGAGTTCGACGTGCTGGAGGTTTTCCTGACCCGCGCCAACCGGCTCTTGACCCGGGCCGCGATCTCGGAGGCAATCGGCTTCACCGAGGACCCGGAATCGTCGCGCGCCGTCGACATCCGCATCATGCGCCTACGCAAGAAGATCGAGGCCGACCCGGCCAACCCAAGATTCCTGCGCACGGTGCGCGGCGAAGGCTATATCTTCTCGCTGCCGACCGGCGACGGCAACTGAGCGTCGGACCCACGGGGGTTCCGCTTCGCAGCCGTTGCCAGACGATCGAAGTGGCGTGACTCTGGAAATGACGGCTGACAATGACGGGCGACACGGCAAGCACGGATATGCAGGGTTTCAGGCAGGGCGCGGCGATGGCGGCCGTGCGCGTCGTGCGCCGGCTGCGCGAGGCCGGCGACTGGCAGCGCGAAATGGACGGCATACTGGAAACGCTGTGCCGTGCCATGGAGTGCCAGCGCGGCATCCTGTTTCGTCTGCGCGAACTGCCCGGCCAGGGTTTCGCCCAGTCTGTCGCCGCCTACTGGATCGACCCCGATTTCGGCGGCGAACTGGCCTCACCGACCGTCATCATGCAGTCGATCGTCAATTCGGATCCGCTGCTGGAGCGGCTGGCCGAGGATGAGCGGCAGGGCAAGATTTTCGCGGGGCATACGCGCGATCTCGAAGGATTCCTGAGGGCTGATTTCGAAAAGCAGAACATCAAGTCGTTCCTGTCGGTGTCGGTCTTCGCGCACGGTCATCTGTGGGGCACGCTCGCCGTCAATGACTGCATCGAGGAGCGTGAATGGACCGACGAGGAAGAGGCGACGCTGCACATCATCGCACTCGCCATCGGCGACGCCATCGAACACTCGCCCTCCGACGCCCATGCCAGCGAAGTGATCCGCCGCACCATGCTGCAGGCCTCGCTGGACGCCATCATCGTCATCGACGAGGCCGGATCGATCATCGAATTCAATCCGGCCGCGGAAAAGATGTTCGGCTTTCCGCGCAGCGCCATCCTCGGCAAGGACCTGCTCGACACCATCGTGCCGGTCTACTACCGCAAGGGCTATATGTCTGGCGCCGATTACATGTCGGGCCGTGGCGCACCGATGGTCGGCCAGCGGCTGGAAACTGTCACCCAGAATGCCGCCGGTGAGGTGTTCCCGATCGAACTGACGGCGACAGAGATGCGGGTCGCCGACCGTCGCCTCATCTTCGGCTCGATCCGCGACTTGCGCGACAAGCTGCGCGCCGAGGAAGAGATCAACCGCCAGCGCGAGAAGCTGCACCAGAACGAGAAAATGGCGGCAATGGGCTCGCTGCTGGCGGGCGTGTCGCACGAACTCAACAACCCGCTGGCCGTGGTGGTCGCACAATCGACGCTGCTGCATGAATTCGCATCCGACCCGCAGACCAAGGTTCGTGCCGAGAAGGTGCGTGCCGCCGCCGAGCGCTGCGGCCGCATCGTCAAGAGCTTCCTGTCGATGGTCCGGCTCCATCCGGCGGCGCAGGCCGAGACCGATCTCAACCAGGTGATCCGCGCCGCTCTCGAGGTGACCGCCTATGGCGCGCGCTCGAGCGGCATCATCATCGATACCGATTTCGCGCCGGGTCCGCTGCTGGCCATGGCCGATGCCGACCACGTGACCCAGGTGGCGGCCAATTTCCTCATCAACAGCCAGCATGCGCTGGCCGGCATCGCCGGCGACCGTCTGATCAAGGTGCGGACGTTTCGAAGCGAGCGCGGCAATCCAGGCTTTTCCGTCGAGGACAACGGCCCCGGCGTGCCGGAAGCGATCCGCAACCGCATTTTCGAATCCTATTTCACCACCAAGCCGGTCGGCGTCGGCACGGGCATCGGCCTGTCGATTTCGAAATCCATCATTGAACGGCACAATGGCAATGTCTGGTTCGAGGAAGTACTACCCAGGGGCGCGCGTTTCGTCGTTCAGTTGCCGGCCATATCCGTAGGTATCGCCGCCGCCGGCGAAAGCCAGCCACGATCGAGCGGCCTTCGCCATGCCCTGATCATCGATGACGAGCCTGACGTCGCCGGTTCGTTGTCCGACATCCTCGAATTGATGGGCATCAAGTCGCGGATCGCGTCGATCTGGGAATCGCGCGAAGCCACCCTGAGCGGCCACATGCCGCCCGACATCGTCTTTTCGGATCTGCGCATGCCCGGCAGATCGGGCATTTCGATCTACCGGGAACTGCTTGCCGAGCGGCCCGATCTGGCGCGGCGCTTCGTGCTGGTCACTGGCGACCTGATCGGCGCCAAGGCGGAAATCGAAGCCTTGCCGGCGCAGCAGCGGCCACAGATCCTCGAAAAACCGTTCAGCACGCTGGATGTGCGCAGCGTGCTTTCGACCATTGCCGAGCAGGCAGTGTCGCAAGGATAAAAAAGAGGCCCCCGGCCGACAGGGCGGCGGGAGCCGAGGGGAGCGCTGGAGGAAGCGCTCGGGGAGTCCAGGGCATGATCCCCAAACGGGAACCTGTTTTAAGATCATGCCCGGGCCAGAAACCCGGAGGCGGAAATCAGAAGATGTTCGGCGTGCCGGTCAGCGGCGCGGCGTTGGCGATCATGCGGATCGCGCGGGCCTTGTGCGTTCCGGACTGCTGGGCAATGGCGCGCAGGCAGTCCACGTTCTCGGCGCCCCAGGCCTGCCCCTTGCAGGCGAAATCGATCGCCGGCATCGGCAGGCGGGCGGTCGTGGTTGTGGTCGGTGCGCCTTCGACGATGTTGGCCGGCGGATTCAACGAAGCGAAGGCTGGGCCGACCGTCGGCGTGAACGCCATGCCGGCGAAGGCGCAAGCAGCCAGCGCCATGAACATTGCCATCGGGTGGTCGCTGGCGCGCTGGCGAAGCGCCAGCTTCGGGCGGCGGTCAGAGCGCTCTGGAGCCTGAAAGCGGTTGCCGCTGGTGGTCTGGACTTTCGCATGCATCGTCATCCCCTTCGTTGATTTTCTTTTTGCGATGAAACGAATTTAATCGCGCTCTGTAACGACGCAAAGGTGACGACAGCCCGAGCATGTAACCGGATTGAAACATGAATACGGGCAGAATCGGTCAAAATCGGTCATTGGCCATTCCGATGGGGGGGGTAGCACGTTGCGCAGTCCGTGCGCCTCCGTGGGCGGCCGGGGCGTCGGCGAGGCTTTTCTTACCGACGAAAGGCCCTGTCCGCAGGGTCTGTCCGGAGAGCACGATTTGCGGCGTGACCCGGCGGCGGCTGGAGGTTTTGGAACCCTGGCTAACACCCGGATTTTTCGGGGTTTTCAGAGCCAACCGCGACCCCAAATTCCGCCAAAACCGGCGTTTGGATTTTCAATGGTGAATCGTCTGAGTTCCACAAGCCATTGCATTTCAATGAAAAATGTGATTTTATTGAATGATCATTCAATAAAAAGAAGAGACGTTTCATGAACCCGCACCTCCGTGACGTGGCAATCCCGAACGATTGGGACCGGCGGGGACTACCGGGCTGGAGTTACCATTCCGCCGCCCTTCTCGAACTGGAGAAGGAGCATGTCTTCCGCAATCATTGGCAGATCGCCGGGCATGTCTGCGACATACCGAACGCCGGCGACTACCTCACCATGGACGTCGTTGGCGAGCGCGCGCTGATCGTGCGTGGCAAGGACGGCGTCGTGCGCGGCTTCAACAACATGTGCCGCCACCGCGGCAGCCGCGTCGTCGCCGACAGCCAGGGCAATTGCAAGAACGCGCTGGTCTGCCCGTTCCATGGCTGGGTCTACAATCTCGACGGCACGCTGCGCGGCGCTGCCCGCCCGCGCTCCTTCCCCGATCTCGACAAGACCGAATTCGGCCTGATGCCGCTCGATCTCGAAGTCTGGATGGGCTTCATCTTCATCCGCTTCCGCGATGGTGGCCCACAGCCCTCCGTCGCCGAACTGCTGAAGCCGATCGAACCGGAATTTGCCCATTACAAGGCCGCCGACATGGTGCCCTCCTGGGGCATCTGGACCCAGAAGACACCGGTCAACTGGAAGTCGGTGCGCGACGTTGACAATGAAGGCTATCACGTCGCCATGGCGCACCCGGCGTTGCAGGATCTCTACGGCGCCACCTATTTCGACGAGCCTTTCGTCAACGGCGTCTCGCGTTCCTTCGCCAGCTACAACCCGCATGCCGGCCGCCGCTGGAGCGTCAAGAACTACGTCAACCTCGCACCGGAGCCGACGCATCTGCCGGACCATCTCAGGAAGGCCTGGGTCTATTACGGCATCTTCCCCAACGCCGTTCTGTCGGTGATGCCGGAATCGGTGCAGTTCTATCAGGAGTTTCCGCTGTCGACGGGCGAGACCCTGCTGCGCGGCGCCATCTACCGCTACCGGGACGAAAGCCGCGAGCAGGCCGCCGCCCGCTACCTCTCCTTCCGCATCGACCGCGACACCATGTCGGAAGATGTGCAGCTTTCGGTCTGGTCGAACGAATCCATGCTGTCCGAGGCCTTCGAGGGCTTTTACCTCTCCGACCTCGAATATGGCGTGCGCACCCACCACGACCATTTGCGCCGGCAGATTCCGGTGCTCGGCCTGGAGACCGCGCCTGAGGAAAAGGACATGTGGAATCTGAACGACGCGCTGCGGTCGCGAGGGTAACCCCTTCCTTCTCCCCCTAGAACGCAGGGCTGTCCGGGGAAAGTATCTGGTGAATCGAAATGCCGCATGCGCATGCCCCGTGAGACGGTTGTTTTCCG